>JAPHTQ010000072.1 GCA_026196275.1 Gammaproteobacteria bacterium | reverse complement strand
CCAGCCGCCGCCAAGATAGCAGGTGTAGTCGTAGTAGGAGTAATCGCCAGTGGGACTGGTGCCCTGGTTGTCCAGATCCCGTGAGCAGTAGGCGGCATCGGAGGCCAGGACATAGACCTCGGCAAGGGTCATCGGCGATTCCGCCTCGTCGATGTAGAGACGGCCGGAGATCTTGACAAAATCGGTACATTCGCCGGTCTCGATGTTGCAGGCATCCTTCAGGGTCAGCACCACCGGGGCCATCCCTTCATCGGGGCTGTTCAGATCAACCAGCTCCAGATCACCGTCGCCGTCGAAATCACCGGTCGCTGTGCCGTCCCCGTTGTCTGCACTGTCGGGGATATCGTCAAGACTCACTTCGCCCTCGCCAAGACTGGCGCGACCGGTGGCGGAGGGGACCAGGGGGTCTTCCACGTCGGTCAGTTCGGCACCACCGCGGGGATTTTTCCAGGTCATGGCCGTGTTAATACTGACGCTCTGCTGCCCCACACGCGGATCGTCCCAGCTTACGGTCACCACCACATCGGCCACCCGGCCGGCGACGGCAACATTCCACTGGCGCTGGTACTCGGCATTCACCCCCGGGATGGTCTCAGGGGTGGTGGGATAATCGCCATCCTCCACATCAGCGGGAAATTGATCCCCGTCGATGGGCGTGGAACGGCCCTCCAGATTGGCTACCAGAGTGGGCTCATCGGTATAGCTGCGGATCTCATCGAGCTTCTGCTGCGCCAGCGAAATCGCCTCGCTGCGCGCCTTGTTCAGGCCACTACCGGAGACCAGTTTCGACTGGAAGCTGGCGACGGCCAGCAGACCGAAGGCGAGCACGGCGAAAGCGACCATCACCTCAACCATGGTGAAACCCCGTTGGCTGCGTTTTTGAATGTGTCGAGTCATCGTACTCTCTCCTGCAGAGAAACTGTTGGATGGTCAGCTTTAGAAATCGCGCCAGCTACCACCACCGCCGCCGGCCTGCTCGCCATTTTCACCCAATTCACGGAGCAGGGCTGAATTGTAGATCACTGTAAGATTGCCGGTAGTGTTAGTGGCATTGCCCTGCGTAACCATCGAGCCGACAACGTTTGCATTACCGTTAATGTTCACGTCACCCATCACATAGACCATGCCATAGAACTGGGGGCCACCGGCAAGATTGAGGTCGCCGTTGACGATGAGAATGGAGGGGTCCTGGTTCCCGCTCGGGCAGACGTTGCTACCGGTTACTGCCACTTCACACCCCATGGTGCTGCCATTAAGGCTCAGGTTGCCATCCACCCAGATCACCTCATCGGTGGCCAAATGAATCTGGTCAGGATTGTCGCCGGCTGCGAGGTCGATATCCATAGTCACCCGCGTCTCGCGATAGCGTGTAGGGGGAAGGCCGAAGAAGTTGCTGAAAAAATCGTCATCACTGAGGTTGTTCAAACTACTGTCATATTCGATGATATCAAGCCCCGCCACATAACGGTCGGAGGCCTGCACCGTATCACAGGGGTTGGCCGAATCGCCCAGGCAGTCAGGATAATTGACGTCGGCGGGATTGACCACTTCCGTGTGGGTGGCGTTGTTCGAACCGAGATCCACATCACCACCAGACCAGATAGTGGAGTTACCCTCGGGATTGACCACCTCGGCAGAGCCGTTGACCACCACCGTACCACGGGTGATAAGGGGGTTATCCGGGGCATTTGGCAATGCCGGCACCAGCGCCACCCGCTGGGTGATCGTGCGCGTAGCGGTGCGGTCGTCGCTCCAGCCCTGGGAGATGATATCGGTGGCGAAAATATCGCCGAAGTCGGCATTGAGCAGTGAAACCGTTGCCCGGCTGCCGTTGCTCAACTCCAGGGTATTGCTATCGCGGGTGCCGTCACCGTTGCTGTCGAACAGAAATTCATCGTCATCAGAGCCGGCTATCACACCGGGCAAAAGGCCGTCCTCGTCGCGATCACGACCATCGGAAATATAGGCTATGGCCATCTCCGCAGCCGCCTCTGCCGCCTCGAAGGCGATGCGGCTACGCAGTTCGTTGCCGCTGATCTTCTGCTCGGTCATGACGGCGCGCGAAGTGTAGAGCGTGATGAAGGTGATGGTGGTCAACACCACAATGGAGATCAGCAGCGTGGCAGCGCCGCGCTGATATTTGCCAGTGACAACTGTTTGGTCGTTACGTTTCATCACTCTCTCCTGCCTCACCCTAGTACGCACGCATCAGGTAGTTACGCACCTGCACGGTCTGTTGCATCTCCGCCCTGACCTCCGGATCGTCCGCCAGTTGTGCCTCGAGGGTAATGAGCAGGCGCAGGCTCTCCACTGTTTTCTCTCCGGCTGTTGGCGGATAGGTGTAGCAGTCGGCCTCTTCGTAGTTGTCATCGGTACCGTCACCATCGCGGTCGGCGTTGTCGGGCTCGGCGCTGTTGAGGCAGGTAGAGTCCGCCAGACTAAAGGTAAGGTTGGTGATCTCGATGGTGCCGATCTCGGTAAGCGATTCCCAGGTATCTGCACCGCCGTTCTGGCAGAGATTGGTTCCACCTGCGCCGCTCCGGCGCATCATAATGCCATCGCCGCTCTGACCGTCCCAGCGAAAGCCGAACTTCTCCTCATTATCGAGGGTGCTATCCATATCGACATCGTAGCTGTAGGTAACGCAGGAGCCTGTCCGATCCGTCATGACCGCCTCCTCGCTCTTGTCGGTATAGCTGGTACCGTCGGTGCTGTGCACCCGCAGCGCCGTGGTGTTGACCGGGGTGGCCGTATCGACCGTAGCGAAGGGGTTGGTGGTTGGCGCGGTCAGATCCGCATCACCCCAAAAACCGGCACGGCGGATGTCGTTGACCATGATATTCATGATCGCCGCCATCTCCTGGTTCAGACGGGTTGCCTGCAAGGTGGTATGGCTGGTGCGGAGGGTGGAGAGGTAGACGGTAAGCACGCCGCCCAGGACGACAATGCCCACCGCCATCGCGACCATCAGCTCGGTGATCGTAAAGCCCTGCTGTGTGCGTCTGGTTATCAGCATGTGGTATACCCCGCTACGGCATTACCATTGTTAGGTGTGCAGATGCGCACCCGCCCGATCATGCCGAGAATCACCCGCATCTCGTAAACACCCTGATTGCCACCGCGGGTGAACTCCAGGGTTACGCTGCCACTGCTGTCAGCGGTGCCACGCCGGGGATCGAATGAGCTCTGGTTTCCGCCAAAGGTCACGCCTTCGATACGCACGCCAGGAAAGTCGGTGCTCTGAAGAACGTGTAACACCCGATCGTCGTTGTCCGTTACGGGGGTACCATCGCCGTCCGGATCGGTTCCGTGGATGTTACCGTCACCGTCATCGACCACCAGCACGCAGGCGCTGGCATCAGTGACATCGGTAATGGTCGGGTCACAACCCGCTGTGGTGCTCACACCGATACTCCAGATACTGCTGTCAGTGGCATCGACGGCAAAACGCACATGCACCTCCTCGGAACGTGATATGGTTTCGGCCCTGGCCAGCTGCAGTTCGCCGTAGATCGCCTCCGCAGCGTTGATGATCTTGCGCCGATCGAGATATTCAGACATCGCCGGGACGGCCACCGACAGCACGATGGCAAGAATGGCCATCACCACAAGCATCTCGACCAACGAGAAACCCCGACTTTGCCTCACGATCTGTTTCTCCTCATACATACGCTATCAGTCTAGTCACTGCTGCCGTTGGCGTGAACCCCTGCCTGCCCCCTTTCATCCGGCGATCCCTACCACTTGTCCAACGATGGGCCGGAACTGCACAATTCTATCCTGGCAATGGTATAGTTTTCACAACGCCACCGAACAAATAGGGATGCACCAATGAAAAATCGTGGTTTTACCCTTATTGAAATGATGCTGGTAATCGCCATCTTTGGCATCCTTGCCGCCATCGCCATACCCAACTACAACAGCTTCATGGACAAGTCGCGTCGCTCCGACGGCATGACCACCCTGCTGGATCTGCAGCAGGCCCAGGCCAGGCTGCGCAACAATTGCCAGTTCTATGCGCAGAGTCTGGTGAATACCGGCAACGATTGCGCGGCAACAGCGGCGGATACCGAACTCGACTTCGATACCACTTCGCCGGAAGGCCATTACAGTCTGGCTATTAGTGCGGGTACGGCAAGCGGCAACGCCTACACCGCCACCGCGACGGCCCAAGGTGTACAACTGCGTGACAATAACTGCCGGGTACTGGTGTTGACCGTCAACAACACCAATCCGAACGGCGCCAGAACCTCACTGGACGCCGACGGCAACGCCTCGACCGGCTGCTGGTAGTTCCAAGTAAGGCCGTCTGCGACAGCTGATTTAGTCGTAGGTCGGACTGAAGTCCGCCCCTGCATTCACGCTCCACTATCACCGTCGCGTTCTTGCAGGGCCTTCGGCAGCGGGAAAACCACCTCCTCCCGCTTGCCACTGATCTCCTCCACCTGCTCCACGCCCCACCCTTTCAACCGTTCGATCACCTCGTTTACCAGGACCTCCGGCGCTGAGGCGCCAGCGGTGATCCCGACGAGCTGCGCGTCGTCGAACCACTCTTTTTGCAGATCGGCGGCGCTGTCGATGAGGTAGGCCCGCTTGCCCAGCCGGGTGGCCAGTTCGCGCAGGCGGTTGGAGTTGGAGCTGTTGGGGGAGCCGACCACCAGTACCAGATCGCACTCTTCAGCGAGCTGTTTGACGGCGTCCTGGCGGTTCTGGGTAGCGTAGCAGATATCGTCCTTCTTCGGCCCGACGATCGCCGGGAAGCGCGCCCTGAGGGCCTCGATAATGGTGCGGGCGTCGTCCATCGAGAGGGTGGTCTGGGTAACGTAGGCGAGCTGCTGCGGGTTTTTCACCTGCAGTGTCTGCACCTCCTCCACCGAGTCGACCAGATAGATAGCGCCACCGGCACTGCTGTCATACTGGCCCATAGTCCCCTCCACCTCGGGGTGGCCGGCGTGGCCGATGAGCACCACCTCGCGCCCGACCCGCGCATGACGCAGTACCTCCATATGCACCTTGGTCACCAGCGGACAGGTGGCATCGAAGACTCTCAGCCCGCGCCTTGCCGCCTCATCGCGCACCGCCGGGGAGACGCCGTGGGCGCTGAAGATGACGATGGCCCCGTCCGGCACCTCGTCGAGTTCGTCGACAAAGATGGCGCCCTTGGCCTTGAGGTTGTTCACCACATAGCGGTTGTGCACCACCTCATGGCGCACGTAGATCGGCGCGCCGAACAGCTCCAGCGCACGATCGACGATGGCAATGGCGCGGTCGACGCCGGCGCAAAAGCCGCGCGGGTTGGCGAGTTCTACCTGCATGTGTTTGTCACCTGTCATTTAGGGGTTCACCGCAAAGACGCAGAGAGCGCAAAGTCATTGACTCCGAAATTTGGAGTACAGCTCTTGAGCTGTCAACACGACAACCGAACGGAAGCCACGTCGAGACGTGGACTCCAATTCGTACTATCAGGAAGCCCCGAGTGGAGTACAACTCTTGAGTTGTCGACTCAAAACCGATGCGAAGCCAGCGATCTCATTGGACTGTCGTGGGAGCGGACGTCCCGACCGCGATTCCCTGGGTCAGTTTTCAACCGAGATGATCTCCACCTCGAAGTTGAGTTGGTGGCCGGAGAAGGGGTGGTTGAAGTCGACCTGCACATGGGATTCGGTGACCTCCATTACCATTCCCGGCAGCTCCTCGCCGCCGGGCAGGGTGAAACCGATCACCATGCCGGCTTCCAGCGGCATCTCCGGATCAAAGTCGTCCCGCGGGAGGTTGTGGATATTGCCGGTGTCCTTGTAGCCGAAACCCTGCTCGGGGGCGAGCATCAGGGTTTCATGGTCGCCGGCCTTGAGTCCGAGCAGCGACTGCTCCAGCCCTGGCGAGAGGGTGCCGTCGCCCAGGGCAAAGGCGAGCGGTTCGTTGTCTTCCCAGGTGGAGTCGGCCACCGTGCCGTCCTCCAGGGTGATGCGGTAGTGCATCACTACCTTGCTCTGTTCAGTGATAACGGGTGCAGTCACTCGGGGTCTCCAGGTTGCAGCGTTAATCCTACCACAGAGGTCAGGATTCAGGCTTCCGTTCGGGGCGCAGGCTGTCGATAATCAGCATCACCGCCCCGACACTGATCGCCATATCCGCGACATTGAAGGCGGGCCAGTGCCAGTTGTTGTAGTAGAAATCGAGAAAATCGATGACATAGCCAAAATAGAGCCGGTCGATGACGTTGCCCAGCGCGCCACCCAGCACCAGCGCCAGTGCCAGTGCCAGCCACATCTGGCCCGGCTTGAGCCGTTTCAGCCAGGCCAGCAGGATGGCGCTGACCACCACGGCGGTAAGGGCGAAGAACCAGCGCTGCCAGCCACCGGCCGTACTGAGAAAGCTGAAGGCGGCGCCGGTGTTGTGCAGCAGGGTAAGATTGAAAAAGGGGATCACCGGCATCGGCTCAGCGTAGCTGAGGGCGCTGCCGGCCCACAGTTTGGTCAGCTGATCCAGCACGATCACCACCCCCGATACCCATAACCACTTCAGCATATCAATCGCTCTACTTGTTGGAATCTGTCTTTACCGCAAAGCCCCCGTGGGAGCGGACGTCCCGGCCGCGAGGAACAAAGGCTACGCGAAGCGACGTTGCTCGCCCTCGCCGTCCACGTTCTCGACGCAGCGGCCGCACAATTCAGGATGGTCGGCGTGACTGCCAACGTCTTCGCGGTAGTGCCAGCAGCGGCTGCACTTCTGGTGCGGGCTTGCGGAAACCGCCACCCAGATTTCGTCGCCGTTCTCCAGGGTGTAGTGCATCGCCTCGGCCGGCGGTTCGCCCACCACCTTCTCGATCGCCGCCGTGGAGGTGATCAGCACGAAACGCAGTTCATCTTCCAGCCTTGCCAGTCGCTGGTGGATCTCGCTGCCGCAGTAGAGGGTCACCTCCGCCTGCAGGTTGGCGCCGATCTCGCCGGCATTGCGCAGCCGCTCCAGCTCTTTGTTGACATGGTCCCGCAACTCCATGATCTGTTCCCAATCCTCAGTGGTGATGATCTCTCCCTTACCCCCGAGAGCGGCGCCACCAGAGAGGTCATACCATATTGAGAGGAAAACAGAATCATTACGTTCACTATCTTTGGGCAAAGGCATGTGCGACCAGATCTCCTCGGCGGTGAAGCTGAGAATAGGAGCCATCCAGCGGCTCATCATTTCGAGGATGTGGTAGATCGCCGTCTGTGCGGAGCGACGCGCCAGCGAATCGCTCTGGGTGGTGTACTGGCGGTCCTTGATCACATCGAGGTAGAACGAGCCCATATCGATGGAACAGAACTTCAGCAACTTCTGGTAGATCAGGTGGAAATCGTAACGGGCATAGGCAGCCTTGATCTCTTCCTGCAGGGCAATCGCACGGTTCACCGCCCACAAATCAAGCGCGATCATCTCGGTGCTGGCAACACTGTGTTGGGCCGGCTCGAAACCTGCCAGGTTCGCCAACATGAAACGGGAGGTGTTGCGAATGCGCCGATAGGCATCGGCGGTGCGCTTGAGGATCTCGTCGGAGACGGTCATCTCGCCGGTGTAGTCGGCGGAGGCGACCCAGAGGCGCAGGATATCGGCGCCGAGGTTGTTGACCACCTTCTGCGGCGCCACCACGTTGCCCCTGGACTTGGACATCTTCTGTCCCTTGGCATCGACGGTGAAACCGTGGGTGAGTACCGACTTGTAGGGGGCCTTGCCGGTGGTAGCGACGGCGGTGAGCAGCGAGGACTGGAACCAGCCGCGGTGCTGGTCGGAACCTTCAAGATAGAGATCCGCCGGACGCTGCAGGTTATCGCGACGCTCCAGTACACAGGCGTGGGTCACGCCGGAGTCGAACCAGACATCCAGGGTATCCTGCACCTTGTCGTAGTCGGCCGCCTCGTCGCCCAGCAGCTCAGCAGGTTCGAGATCGAACCAGGCGTCGATCCCCTGCGCCTCGACCCGTTTTGCCACCGTTTCGATAAGCTCGGCGGTACGCGGGTGCAGCTTACCGCTGACCTTGTGAACGAACAGCGCGATCGGCACGCCCCAGTTGCGCTGGCGCGAGATGCACCAGTCGGGGCGATTCTGCACCATCCCCTCGATGCGCGCCTGTCCCCAGTCAGGGATCCACCCCTTGTTCTCACCGATAACCTTGATTGCATCCATCGCCGCCGGGCGCAGACCGTTCTGCTCCATGGCGATAAACCACTGCGGGGTGGCGCGGAAGATGATCGGGGTCTTGTGGCGCCAGCAGTGCGGATAGCTGTGGCGCAGCGCCTGGGCGTGCACCAGCTTGCCGTGCTCGCGCAGCACCTCCAGCACCGCATCGTTGGCCTTGAATACGTGCTGGCCCTCGAACAGCTCGGTACCGGGTAGGAACTTGCCGTCGCCGCCCACCGGGTTGTCCACCTTGAGGCCGTAGCGCTGGCCGACAGCGTAGTCCTCCTGACCGTGGCCGGGGGCGGTGTGCACCGCGCCGGTACCGGCATCGAGGCTGACGTGATCGCCGAGGATGATCGGCACCTCGCGGTTGTAGAAGGGGTGTTGCAGCTTGAGCCCTTCGAGATCGGCACCGCTGCAGTAGGCGATGACGCGGTACTCCTCCACCTCGTAGCGGCCTATCGCCTCCTTGAGCAGCCCTTCGGCTAGCAGCAGCCGCTCCGGGCCGTGCTCAGCCACGCCGTCGCACTGCACCAGCGCGTAATCCAGCTCGGGGTTGAGCGCCACCGCCTGGTTGGCCGGCAGGGTCCAGGGGGTGGTGGTCCAGATCACGACAGAGATCGGTCCCTCGCCCGGATGGTCGGCCGCCTTGCGCACCCGGCTCAAGAAGGCCTCGTCGTCGAGTACCTCGAAACGCACGTCGATCGCCGGTGAGCTCTTGTCCTCGTACTCCACCTCCGCTTCGGCCAGCGCCGAGCCGCAGTCGGTGCACCAGTGCACCGGCTTGGAGCCCTTGTGCAGGTGGCCCTTGTCGATAACCTGGCCTAGGGTGCGGATGATGTCCGCCTCGAACTTGAAATCCATGGTGAGGTAGGGGTTGTCCCACTCGCCGAAGACGCCGAGGCGTTTGAAGTCCTCGCGCTGGCCGTCGACCTGCTCACGGGCGTACTCACGGCAGGCGTCACGGAACTTATCGGCGCTGACGCCGACCCCCGCCTTGCCCAGTTTCTTCTCCACCTGCAGCTCGATGGGCAGACCATGGCAGTCCCAGCCCGGCACATAGGGGGCATCGAAACCGCTCAGGGTCCTGGACTTGACGATAATGTCCTTGAGTACCTTGTTCACCGCATGACCGATGTGAATGTCGCCGTTGGCGTAGGGCGGGCCGTCATGCAGGATGAACTTCTCCCGCCCCGCCCCGGCAGCGCGCAGCTTGCCGTAGAGATCCATCTCCTGCCAGCGCTTGAGCATCTCAGGCTCACGCTTGGCGAGATTGCCGCGCATCGGGAAGTCGGTCTGCGGCAGGTTCAGGGTATCTTTATAGTCCGTCACAGCTGTCTCACTTTCTGATTCAGTTTCACTTCAATGGCAGCCATTGGCCACCGTATGATTACTTGCCACGGAGGGCACAGAGTAGACTGAGGCCTTCGCCTTAGGTCCACGTCATCCGAACGCCATGAACCGTCGGAGGGTCACCAAAGCAGTCACCAATTCTGACTGCAACCACCTTGTGAACTCCACTAAACATTACATCTGCATACCGCTGACACACCAAACGAAGACTACTCGATATCGGGGAGTACTCACGGAGCAGCATCCTCAGTGCTCTCTGTGCCCTCTGTAGCAAAAACATCAGCTTACGCCCTGGCTGTGAAAAATTCCTTTGCCTCTTCAGCGTCGCGCAGTATTTGCGCCTTCAGTGCATCGAACGATTCGAAACGTCGCTCCTCGCGGATTCTATGCAGGAAATCCACATGCACGTGCCGGCCGTAGATCTCGCCCTCGAAGTCAAACAGATGAACTTCCAGCAGGGCACGGGTGCCGCCCACCGTCGGACGGGTGCCGACATTGGCCACCCCGGGCACCGGCTCGCCCTCGATGCCGAACATCTCCACCGCGAACACCCCCTCTACCGGCGTCTTCTTTCGATGCAGGAAGATATTCGCCGTGGGGAAGCCGATGGTGCGCCCCAGCTTGTTGCCGTGGGCGACACGGCCCGACATGCGGTAGGGACGTCCCAGCAGTTGTTCTGCCAGTGACAGGTTACCAGCTTGCAGCGCCTCGCGGATACGGGTGCTGCTCACCCGCCCGCCGTTGACCTCGTAGGTGTGCATATGCACCACCTCGAAGCCGTGCTCCGCGCCGGCCCGTTGCAGCATGGCAAAATCGCCGCGCCGCCCCTTGCCGAAGCAGAAATCATCACCCACCACCAGGTAACGCACCCCCAGCCCCTCTATCAGCACCTGCTGGATAAAGTCCTCGGCCTCCATCTGCGCCAGGGCGCGGTTGAAGGGCAGACAGAGCACCCGGTTGACCGAATAGCGCTGCAGCGCCCTGAGCTTCTCGCGCAAACGGGTCAGCCTTGGCGGGATCTTGGCGTCGTCGAAATACTCCTGCGGCTGCGGCTCGAAGGTGATCACCGTGGTCGGCAGGCACAGCTCTGCGGCCTTCTCCGCCAGTTGTCCCAGCACCGCCTGGTGCCCCAGATGCACCCCGTCAAAATTGCCGATGGTGGCAACACAACCGTGGTGGTGTGGGCGCAAATTGTGTCGACCGCGAATCAGTTCCATTACCGTTAGCCGGAGTGCCCGCAAAACCGCGGATTATAACCCGATCTCCGTCTCCGCTTCGATGTAAAATTAGGGACCGGATAACAACCCCATCGTTCAAGGCCGAGGGGACTCACTCCATTTTCCCCAACAGCTGACGCGGCCGGATCCCCAGCACCAGCAGGGCGGCAAAATAGATCGCCACCGCCGCCCCCACCAGCCCGGCCAGTTGCAGCGCACGCCCTGCAGCATCGAGGGCAAACCAGTCAGCCAGCGGCCCCCTGCCCCACCACAGGAACAGCGCCATCAGAGTATTGGCCGTTACCACCCGCAGGGCGAATCCTCCCCAGCCGGGCTCCGCCCGATAGACCCCGTCGTGGCGTAACCGACGGAACAGCAGCCCCGCGTTGACAAAGGCCGCCAGCCCGGTCGCCAGCGCCAGCCCGGCATGCGGACCCGGGATCCCCGCCAGCGCCATCGGCACCACGAACAGCAGGTTGAGCAGCATATTGGCGATCAGCGAATAGACTGCAAAACGGACCGGGGTGCGCGTATCCTGGCGGGCAAAGAAGCCCGGCGCCAGCACCTTGACCAGCATGAAGCCCAGCAGTCCCAGGGAGTAGGCCATCAGGCTGAGTGTGGCCATGCGGACATCCGCCGCGGCAAACTCGCCATACTGGAACAGCGTGGCCAGCACCGGTCCGGCCAGCAGCAACAGGCCGAGCATCGCCGGGACACCGATTAACAAAACCCAGCGCAGCGCCCAGTCGAGGGTGCGGCTGAACGAGCGCGGATCGGCCTCGGCATGACGCTGTGACAGGCTGGGCAGGATCACCGTGGCCAGGGCGATACCGAACACCCCCAGCGGAAACTCCACCAGACGGTCCGAGTAGTAGAGCCAGGTAACGCTGCCACTGACCAGGAATGAGGCGATGATGGTATCGAACAACAGATTAATCTGCGCCACCGAGGAGCCGAAGATCGCCGGCAGCATCAGCCGCATGATGCGCCGCACTCCCTCATCGCGCCAGCCCCAGCGTGGCCGCGGCAGCAGCCCCAGTCGCATCAACGACGGGAACTGAAACAGCAGCTGCACCACACCGGCGATAAACACGCCCCAGGCCAGTGCCACCACCGACGGTTCGAAATGGGGCGAGAGCCAGAAAGCGGCGCCGATCAGCGACAGATTGAGCCATACCGGCGTCACCGCGGGCACCGCGAACTTACCGTAACTATTGAGGATGCCGGCCGAGAGCGCCGTCAGCGAGATGAACAGCAGATAGGGGAAGGTGATGCGCAGCATCTGCGCCGTGAGTGCGTACTTGCCGTCGTCAGCATCCAGGACAAACCCCGGGGCGAAAAGGGTGACCAGCGGGTAGGCCCCCAGCACCGCCAGCAGGGTCAACAGCAGCAGCACACTGCCCAGGGTGCCGCTGACACTGGCCACCAGCAGCCGCACTTCGGCCTGGCTGCGCAGTGACTTGTACTCGGAGAGTACCGGCACGAAGGCCTGGGAGAAGGCCCCCTCGGCAAACAGTCGGCGCAGGAAATTGGGGATCTTGAAGGCGACGAAAAAGGCATCGGTGGCGGCGCCGGCGCCGAACAGGTTGGCAAAGACCATGTCGCGGACAAAACCGAGAATGCGGGAGATCAGGGTCAGACTACTGAAAACAGCGGTCGATTTGAGGAGTCCACTCATAAATGCTGCGATGCGTGCCTTATTATTTATATCGAAAAGAGTAGCCCAAGCGCGGCCAAAGGGGGCATAATAGCGCGCTTGCGGGGCGGCGTCATGAATGGCTGCCGCAAAATAACCTATTGGCATTGACATAGGGGCGGGAAACGCGCATAGTATCCGGCCCTTAAGTATCAGGATTTTTTCGGGAGTATAACCTTGGCAAACTCAGCACAAGCCAGAAAACGTGCCCGTCAGGCAGAGCAGCGTCGCATCCACAATGTTGCTGCACGCTCTACCATGCGTAGCGCCATGAAGCGAGTCATCAAGGCCGTTGCCTCCGGTGACAAAGATTCCGCCCAGGCTGCCTACAAGGCTGCTGTACCGGTCATCGACAGAACCAGCGGAAAGGGCCTGATGGCCAAGAACGCTGCCGCTCGCTACAAGAGCCGTCTGAATGCACGCATTCGTGCCATGTCCTGATCAGGACGATTGCACGAACATCGAAAAAGGCCGGTCAGCAGTGACCGGCCTTTTTTATTGTCTGCTTCACCGCAAGGCTTACCGCATCCTGCTATCGCTCCTCACCTACGTCCATGTAGGCGAAGACGCAAAGGGCGCTAAGAGCTAACTGTCAAAGCCCAATTCTCGTTACCTGCCTGTCTGGAAGCCCTATTTGCCCGCTGTTACTTGAAACTTGGGACCTGCAGTTCTTCGCGTACTTTGCGCCTCTGCGGTAAATTCAACAAAGCACCAGATTGTCGCGGTGGATCATCTCCGGCTCGTCGACATAGCCGAGCAGCTCTTCGATCCGCTTGCTCGGCTGACCCTGGATCTTGCATGCCTCTTCAGCACTGTAGTTGGCCAGACCGCGGGCGATCTCTGTACCCTGCTCATCGATACAGGCGACCATCTCCCCGCGCTGGAACTCCCCGCTTACCGCCTTGATCCCCACCGGCAACAGGCTTTTTCCGGACTCCCGTAACACCCGCACCGCCCCGGCATCCAGGCTCAACCTGCCACGGACCTGCAGGTGACCGGCCAGCCACTGTTTACGTGCCAGCAGCGGCTCTTTATCGGGGATAAAGAGCGTGCCGACCTGGTCGCCATTCGCCACCCGGCAGAGGACATTCTCCAGCCGGCCTGCGGCGATCACCGTTGCGGTACCCGAGCGGGCCGCTCGGCGCGCCGCACGAACCTTGGTCAGCATACCGCCGCGACCGAGGGCGCCGCCGCGATCACTGGCCATCACCTCCAGCTCGGGGGCATTGACCGGGGTTTCGTGGATCAGCCGTGCATCGGCATGCTCGCGGGGATCCTTGTCACAGAGCCCCTCCTGGTCGGTAAGGATAACCAGCAGCTCCGCCTCGATCAGGTTCGCCACCAGCGCCCCCAGGGTATCGTTATCCCCAAAGCGGATCTCGTCGGTCACCACGGTGTCGTTCTCGTTCACCACCGGCACCACGCCGAAACCCAGCAGGGTGCGCAACGCACTGCGGGCATTGAGATAGCGGTGTCGGTTGGAGAGATCATCGTGGGTCAGCAGTACCTGGGCGGTATGCAGGCCGAAACGCTGGAAAGCCGACTCATAAGCCTGCACCAGTCCCATCTGCCCCACCGCAGCAGCTGCCTGCAGCTCATGCAGCGCGGTGGGCCGTGTGCGCCAGCCCAGCCGACTCATCCCCTCGGCGACCGCGCCGGAGGAGACCAGCACTATCTCGATACCGCGCTCGCGCAACGCCGCCAGCTGCTCGACCCAGATGGCGATCCCCTCCTGGTTGAGACCGCGTCCCTCGTTGGTCAGCAGGGCGCTGCCGATCTTGACGACCCAGCGTTTACTTGTCGTGATCTGTTGACGATTCTTCATGCAGAGAAAAATACCGGATAATCGGGGACGGCAAAAGCAAAATCGTTAGTGCGCTTCGTAGTGAATAGCACCGATCAACTCTCCGCCGCGGGAGTGACCTCCGCCGCAGCCAGTGCTTCCCGCTGCCGCTCCATATGCACCATGATGTCCTGAGTCAGTTTCGCAGTGCCTTGTTTGGCCAGTGCAGCGATACGGTAAACCGGCCCCTCCCACCCGAGGCGCTGGATGATATCGTCACACACCGCCTCACGCTCATCTTCCGGCAGCAGATCGACCTTGTTCAGCACCAGCCAGCGCTCCCGTCCGCGCAGCTCATCGCTGAACTTGGCCAGCTCACGCTCGATAATGTGCACCGATTCAACCGGATCCGATCCGTCGTAGGGTGCGACATCCACCAGGTGCAGCAGCAGCAGGGTGCGCGAGACGTGCTTGAGAAACTGGATCCCGAGACCCGCCCCCTCTGCCGCCCCCTCGATAAGTCCCGGGATATCGGCGATCACAAAGCTGCGGTGGGCTTCGATACTGACTACGCCGAGGTTGGGGTAGAGGGTGGTGAAGGGGTAGTCGGCGACCTTGGGCCGGGCCGATGAGACCGCGCGGATCAGGGTCGATTTGCCGGCATTGGGCAATCCCAGCAGACCCACATCGGCCAGTACCTTAAGCTCCAGGTGTAACTGGCGAACCTCGCCCGGCGTGCCGTTGGTGGACTGGCGCGGGGCACGGTTGGTGCTGCTTTTGAAACGGGTATTGCCCAGACCGTGAAAGCCGCCCTGGGCGATCTTCACCCGCTGGCCGATCTCGGTCAGATCGGCCAGGGTCTCGCCGGTATCCTTGTCGTAGACGATGGTGCCCACCGGCAGCGGGATCTCCAAGTCGTCTCCCCCCTTACCGGTCCTGTTGCGCCCCATTCCCTGCTGACCGCTCTCGGCACGAAAATCCCGCTGGTAGCGCAGATCAACCAGGGTGTTGAGACTCTCATCGGCCACCACGTAGACACTACCGCCGTCACCGCCATCGCCGCCATCGGGACCGCCGAAGGGGATATATTTTTCACGACGAAAGCTTACGCAGCCGTTACCGCCCTTGCCCGCTTCTACCCGGATGTTCGCTTCATCTACGAATTTCATTGACTTGTTACCTGGCCCGGCCTGTTGATAAGTGCCCTGCGGCACGTTGAGCGCCGTGGCGAATAGCTCGGACTAAACGAAAAAACCCCGCCAAGGGGACGGGGTTCTTACCGCACTACCTGCCCGGGAGATTACTCGGCGATAATACTCACGTACTTGCGGTTTTTCGGGCCTTTAACCTCGAAAACCACCTTGCCGTCCGCCTTGGCGAACAGGGTGTGGTCATGACCGCAACCGACGTTATTGCCGGCGTGGAATCGGGTGCCGCGCTGGCGCACGATGATGTTGCCTGCGCTGACCTCCTCGCCACCGAAACGCTTCACACCGAGGCGTTTGGAGATCGAGTCACGACCGTTACGTGTACTACCACCTGCTTTTTTATGTGCCATTTGTCTCTACCTCTTGAATCTTAAGCGCTGATGCCGGTGATCTGCAGCTCAGTGTAGTACTGGCGATGACCCTGGCGCTTCATGTGATGCTTGCGACGACGGAATTTGATGATGGTGACTTTGTCGTCACGACCATGGCTCTTGATAGTCGCCTGCACCTTGCCCCCTTCAACAAAAGGAGCACCGATTTTGATGTCGTCACCGTTGGCAACCATCAACACTTCAGCGAGGTCGATGTTTGCGCCTACCTCTTGCTCGAGTTTCTCCACCCGCAGGGTCTGGCCCTCGGTCACACGATACTGTTTGCCACCGGTCTTGATTACCGCGTACATTGCCGCTTCTCCAAAAACAGAAATTCTGGTTGTTTCACCAACGAAAGACCGGCAATTCTAGCGGTTGCCGGCGCCCAGGTCAAACGTAAAAACAGTTCAAAGTTCAAAGTTGAAGGTTTAAAGTTGCGCATTAGCCCCCATGCGCCTCGTAACCACCTTTCGCGCCCATTTCCCGGCGCCCGCCTTAACCTCTTAATGGACTAAACTCGAAGCATGAAACCACTGTGGGCGCTTCACTACGCCCCCGCACCACCTTGGACCTTAAACCTTAAACCTCACGCCGCGCTTGACACGGTCGCCCCGGCTACCTAGCATTTCGTCTCTTTGTGCCGGCAGACACCTGTATTAATGGAAATCCAAGACGTCTATGAGTTGATCGCCGCCGACAGGCAGGCCGTTGACGGGGTGATCATCAAACGCCTCCACTCCGAGGTGGTGCTGATCAACCAGATCAGCCACTACATCATCAACAGCGGCGGCAAGCGTCTGCGCCCGGTTCTGTTGTTGCTGAGCGCGCGCGCCTTCGGCTACGAGGGGACCGATCATCACGAGCTGGCCGCGGTGGTGGAGTTTATCCACACCGCGACCCTGCTGCACGATGATGTGGTCGATGGCTCCGAGATGCGCCGTGGCAAGGAGACCGCCAACAACGTCTGGGGTAACGAGGCGAGCGTGCTGGTGGGCGATTTTCTCTACTCCCGTGCCTTCCAGATGATGGTCGGGGTGAATAACATGCAGGTGATGCAGATCCTCTCCGAAGCGACCAACACCATCGCCGAGGGCGAGGTCAAACAGCTGCTCAACGTGCACAATGCGGATCTCGGTGAGGCCGGCTACCTGGATGTCATTCGCAGCAAGACCGCCAAACTGTTCGAGTCTTCCGCACGACTCGGCGCCGTGCTGAGCGGACGCAGCGAACAGGAGCAGCAGGCCCTGGCGGACTACGGCATGCATCTGGGCATCGCCTTTCAACTCATCGACGACGCCCTCGACTACTCCTCCAGCAGCGAGGATTTGGGCAAGAATATCGGTGATGATCTGGCCGAGGGTAAGCCCACCCTGCCGCTGATCCACGTGATCAATAATGGTACTCCGGAGCAGGCGACGCTGGTTCGCGAGGCACTGGAACAGGGCGGGCTGGATCACATCGATGAGATCAAATCAGCCATTGAATCCGTTGGCGCTATCGCGTACACTTCGCGCTCTGCGCAAGCGGAGGCCGACAAGGCGATAGATGCCCTGGCGATACTGGAGCCCTCCCCCTACAAAGAGGCGCTCATCGCACTGGCCCACTTTGCCGTTCAGCGCAGTCATTGAGTCGTAAAAAACTATTTCGGGGTGTAGCTCAGCCTGGTAGAGCACTGTCTTCGGGAGGCAGGGGCCGGAGGTTCGAATCCTCTCACCCCGACCAATGATTTATCGGAAACCGGCCCTTGAGCCGGTTTCTTTGTTTTAGCGTAACTACTCGCCCCTGTTTGCATTTCTCTTGGCGTGCATGGCACGCTCTATGCCCCTACCCAATACTCTCGCCAAGCCACCAAGCCCGCCAAGAAAGGGCTTGTTTCTCTTTGCGCGCTTGGCGGCTTGGCGAGAGTTCAAAAAGGCCCTGTTAATCAGGGCCTTATACTACTAATATTTACACTTTTACCCAAGGTAAATCCTAGAACGGGATATCGTCATCAAAATCGTCAAAGTTGCTGCCTCCGGCCGGGGCCTGGGCAGGCTGTTGCTGCGCGCTGCCACCGCTCTGTTGCTGTTGCGGTGCCGACTGCTGACGGGGGGCGCCACCGGAAGAGCCCTGGTTATAGTCAGAGGCACCACCGCTGCGGCCGCCGAGCATCTGCATCTCATTGGCGACGATCTCGGTACTGTAGCGATCCTGTCCGTTTTGATCCTGCCACTTGCGGGTCTGCAGCTTGCCCTCCAGGTAAACCTGGGAGCCCTTTTTAAGGTACTCACCTGCGATCTCGCCAAGGCGGCCAAACAGCACCACCCGGTGCCACTCGGTACGCTCCTGCTTCTGTCCGCTCTGTTTGTCGGTCCACTGCTCACTGGTTGCCACTGAAATATTGGCCACCGCCGCACCGCTGGCGGTATAGCGGACCTCCGGATCCTGTCCGAGATTCCCCACCAGGATGACTTTATTCACTCCACGTGCCATATCTACTCCCTCACCTTAATCATGCAATTTTTCTCATCATTGACTTACCGGTTCAGGAACCGCTTGCTGAAACTGTTTCAACGCTTCCGTGTCCAGCATCTGGCGATCCACTTTCAGGTAGGCCACCCCATCATCCACATTTACCGAGACCTCCGCCACCCCCCTCAGGCCGCGCAACTCCTCCTCCATGAGTTTGGCCGCCAACTCGTCCGCCACCTCGACGCTGAACATCTCGGTCGTGAGATAGGGCGGTTCGCGCATGGTCACGGCCGCCAGCCACCAAAGGGCGATCAACAAGGCAGAGAAGGCAAATACCGCCTCGGTACCGAATTGTCCGTGTACCCAGCCACCGGCCGCCCCGCCGATAAAGGCACCGATGAACTGGGAGCTGGTGTAGACACCCATCGCGGTCCCCTTGCTCTGGGGCGGGGCGATCTTGCTCACCAGCGAGGGCAGCGTGGCCTCCAACAGATTGAAGGCCAGAAAGAAAAGTTGCAACATCAGCGCAATGGCCCAGAAGTTGTCCTGCCCCCAGATCAGCCCCAGCTGGGCCAGCAAAAGCAGTGCCACCGCACCACTGAACACCGCCTTCATGCGGCGCTTCTTCTCGGCAATGATAATAAAGGGGATGATGAGTGCCATCCCCAGCAACATCACCGGCAGATAGAGCCGCCAATGCTCATCGGCCTCGAACCCGCTCTGCACCAGCACCAGGGGCAGCACCACAAAACTGGCCGTCAATGCCAGATGCAATACCATAATCCCTCCGTCCAGCCGCAGCAATTGGGGATCACGTAACACCTGACGAAACTGCGCCGGCTCGACCTCGGCATCGCGGTGAAACACGCTGCGGGTCGGGGTCGGCACCAGAGTATAGAGGACCACGACGCCCAGCAGGGCCAACACCGCGGTCAGCGCGAAGATACCCGGAACGCCCACCCACTGGTTGAGCAGCGGCCCGGCGGCCATTGCCACCATGAACGACAGACCGATACTCAGTCCGATCACCGCCATCGCCTTGCTGCGGTGTTCCTCCTTGGTCAGGTCGGCGGTGAGCGCCATTATCGCCGCGGCAATGGCTCCCGCACCCTGCAGGGCACGCCCCAGGATCACCCCTTCAATCGTAGTGGCAAGAGCTGCCACGAGGCTTCCCAGGGCAAAGAGCAACAGCCCACCGGCGATCACCGGCTTGCGCCCAATACGGTCGGAGAGCATACCGAAGGGGATCTGCAGCAGCGCCTGGGTCAGGCCATAGATGCCGATGGCCAGCCCGACCTGCAGAGGTGTCACACCCCGCAACTGTTCGGCATAGAGGGCGAATACCGGCAGGATCATGAACAGTCCCAGCATCCGGAGAGAAAATATCCCGGCAAGGGAGAACGCCGCACGGCGCTCCAGGGGCGTCATGAATGGTGATGACATCGAAACGATGATCCGGGAGTTAGAACTTATTGAAAAACAAGGACGATTATTTTGCCTGCGCCCGCGTAAACAACGTATATTAACAGGTTCGACTCACAGCGGGAATCAGACACGACACAAGCATGGATTTTATCAAATTGCGCGGTGCGCGCACCCACAACCTGAAGAATATCGATATCGACCTGCCCAGGGACAAGTTGATCGTCCTCACCGGTCTGTCCGGATCGGGCAAGTCCTCTCTGGCCTTCGATACCATCTACGCAGAGGGGCAGCGCCGTTACGTCGAATCCCTCTCCAGTTACGCCCGACAGTTCCTGTCGATGATGGAGAAGCCGGATATCGACCATATCGAGGGGCTCTCGCCGGCGATCTCGATTGAGCAAAAATCGACCTCGCACAACCCCCGCTCCACCGTCGGTACCGTGACCGAGATCTACGACTACCTGCGCCTGCTGTTCGCCCGTGCCGGCGAACCCCACTGCCCGGTGCACGACACCGTCCTGCAGGCACAGACCGTCAGCCAGATGGTTGATCATGTGCTGGCCCTGCCCGAGGGCAGCAAGTTGATGCTGCTGTCGCCGGTGATCCAGGATCGCAAGGGCGAGCATGTGCAGGTGCTGGAGGAGCTGCGCGCCCACGGCTATGTGCGGGCCCGGGTAGACGGCAGGGTAATCGAGCTGGACCAGCCACCGGAGCTGGAGCTGCGCAAGAAACACACCATCGAGGCGGTGATTGACCGCTTCAAGGTCCGTCCCGATCTCAAGCAGCGCCTGGCCGACTCCTTCGAGACCGCCCTGCACCTCTCCGACGGGCTGGCGCGCATCGCCTGGCTCGATGAGAAGAAGGAGGAGCTGGTCTTCTCCGCCCGTTACGCCTGCCCGGTTTGTAACTACTCACTCCCGGAACTGGAGCCGCGACTCTTCTCCTTCAATAATCCGGCCGGCGCCTGTCCCACCTGTGACGGTCTGGGGGTACACCAGTTCTTCGATCCGGCGCGGATCGTGGTCCACCCGGAGCTGAGCCTGGCAGGTGGGGCGATCCGAGGCTGGGACCGGCGCAACGCCTACTACTTCCGGATGCTCACCTCGCTGGCAGAGCACTATGGCTTCAGCATCGAAACCCCCTACGAGCAGCTCCCGGAGTCTGTTCGTCATGTCCTGCTCTACGGTAGCGGTGATGATGAGATCGTCTTCCACTACCGCTCCGAACGCTCCGGCAGCAGCACCCGGCAGCATCCCTTCGAGGGCATTATCCCCAATATGCAGCGGCGCTACCGCGAGACCGACTCCAGCGTGGTACGCGAGGAGCTGAGCAAATTCCTCAGCCAGCAACCCTGTCCCAGCTGTCACGGCAGTCGCCTCAACCAGGCCGCACGCCATGTCTTTGTCGCCGGTAAGCGGCTCCCCGATCTGACCTCGATCGCGGTGGATCGGGCGCGCGACTTCTTTCACGATCTGGTCCTGCCAGGCTGGCGCGGCGAGGTTGCCGACAAGATCGTCAAGGAGATCGACGAGCGTCTGACCTTCCTGATCAATGTCGGACTCGACTACCTGAGCCTGGAACGCAGCGCCGACACCCTCTCCGGCGGCGAGGCACAGCGCATCCGCCTGGCCAGCCAGATCGGCGCGGGGCTGGTCGGGGTGATGTATATCCTCGACGAGCCCTCCATCGGTCTGCACCAGCGCGATAATGAGCGTCTGCTCGAGACCCTGTTCCGCCTCCGGGATATGGGCAACACCGTGATCGTGGTGGAGCACGACGAGGATGCCATCCGTTGCGCCGATCATGTGGTCGATATGGGGCCTGGTGCCGGCACCCATGGCGGTGAAATCGTCGCCCAGGGCACACCGGCCGAGGTGATCGAAAGTGAGGCTTCACTTACCGGCCAGTACCTGTCGGGCCGGCGCTCCATCCACATTCCCGCCAGACGCATCCCGCCCGTTCCAGCGCGCCAGCTGAGCATCCGTGGCGCCAGCGGCAATAACCTCAAGGGAGTGAACATCGACCTGCCGCTCGGCCTGCTGACCTGCGTCACCGGGGTCTCCGGATCCGGCAAATCGACGCTGATCAACGACACCCTCTACCGACACGCCGCGCTGGTGATCAACGGCAGTGGCGAGGATCCGGCCCCCTGTGCCGAAATCATCGGCCTGCAGCAGTTCGATAAGGTGGTGGATATCGACCAGAGCCCCATCGGCCGTACGCCGCGCTCCAATCCGGCCACCTACACCGGTCTCTTTACCCCGATCCGTGATCTGTTCGCCGGCACCCAGGAGGCACGCGCCCGCGGCTATAATGCCGGTCGCTTCTCCTTCAACGTCAAGGGGGGGCGCTGCGAGGCCTGCCAGGGCGATGGACTGATCAAGGTTGAGATGCATTTTCTACCCGATGTCTACGTCCCCTGTGATATCTGCAAGGGCAAGCGCTACAACCGTGAGAGCCTGGAGGTGAAGTACAAGGGGAAAAACATCTTCGAGGTGCTGGAGATGACCGTCGAGGAGGCTCGGGGCTTCTTTGATGCGGTTCCCTCCCTGGCGCGCAAGCTGCAGACCCTGCTGGATGTGGGACTGAGCTACATCAAGCTTGGCCAGTCCGCCACCACCCTCTCCGGTGGCGAGGCGCAGCGGGTCAAACTGGCCCGCGAGCTGTCAAAACGCGATACCGGTAACACCCTCTACATCCTCGATGAGCCGACCACCGGTTTGCACTTTCACGATATCGCGCAGTTGTTGGTGGTGCTTGAGCGCCTGCGCGACCACGGCAACACTATCGTGGTGATCGAACATAACCTGGATGTGATCAAGACCGCGGACTGGGTGATTGATCTGGGGCCGGAGGGGGGAGAGCGTGGCGGCAGTCTGGTGGTAGCAGGCACCCCGGAAACGGTGGCTGGCTGCGCGGAGTCCCATACCGGGCGTTTCCTCAAGCCGCTTCTGGAGCGGGCTCAGGGAACGGGATAGACCGGCGTGCCGACACCAGCACTGAAATAGTCGCAGGCACGCCCCTGATTGAGGGCGATCTCGAGCAGGCCGTTGGCATTTTCGTAACAGAGCGGAGCCCCCGGCGCGACGTCACTGAAGGTCCTGGCTCTGGGCACCTCGCCATCGCCGATGCGCAGCGATACACGCGAATCGAGCGAAGCCGCACGTACACCGGTGATCAGGTTGCCGAAGTGGTCCACATAGATGATCTCGAAGAGTTCTCCGGGCCAGGTTTCACAGTCGAACCGCTCTAGCAGTCCCGCCTCCGGCATCACCCCCAACGCCAGCTGGGCGGCGAGGGGAGCGAACAGATCCCGACCGTGGAAACTGGCAGAGAGTCTTTCAGGTTGCCAGCCGACATGCCAGGCCTCGAACTTCTCGGCGCGCGATGCAAGAACATTGAACAGTCCATTGTCGGGGCCGACATACCAGCGTCCGTCTGCACGGAAGAACGCCGGCCTGCGTGCGGCAGAGCCCACCCCCGGGTCTACCACTGCAAGGAACACCGTCCCTGCGGGAAAGGCCTCAGCATAGCTGGCCAACAGCCAGGCACTGGCCTTGGGGTTGTAGAGCGGCGCATCGGCAAACAGATCGATGATCGGCAGCTGCGGTGCCTGCTGCCAGATCACCGCCTTCATCTGCCCGATATAGGGACCGTTAAAGCCGAAATCGGTAAACAGCACAATCATCAGAGCCCTCGCTCTCTACTTAAGTGTTCCTGACTCGTATCCAGCCGCCCCCTAGCCCGGATGTTTCATAAATTGCACACGCCCTCGCGCGAATTTATGGACCGTCCGGGCTAGAATTTCACCGCAGAGACGCAAAGGAAAGCGACACGCCCTATCCTCATCAACAAGCCAATCCTCTCGCCAAGCCGCAAAGCTCGCCAAGAAAGGCCTGTTTTTTCTTTGCGGCTTGGCGAGAGACCTCATGTGTTGTTATGCCAAACCGCGCAAACAAAAAAACCCGGACATAAAGCCCGGGTTCTTTAGCCGAATGGCAGGCAGGATTACTCCTCGCTGGTAGCCTCTTCGGCTTCTACCGGGCGGTCGATCAGTTCAACATAGGCCATCGGTGCATTATCGCCACTGCGAAAGCCGCACTTGAGAATACGCAGGTAACCACCCGGACGGCTCTCGTAACGCGGTCCCAGCTCATTGAACAGCTTGGTGACAACCTCACGATCACGCACACGGGAGAAGGCCAGACGGCGGTTGGAGACGCTGTCGCTTTTTGCCATGGTGATGAGCGGCTCGGCAACGCGACGTAACTCCTTTGCCTTGGGCAAAGTGGTCTTGATCATTTCGTGACGAAGCAGGGAAGCTGCCATATTGCGGAACATGGCCTTACGGCTGCTGCTGTTACGATTAAGTTTGCGGCCTGATTGACGATGACGCATTGGAATTTCCTTAAATACCGTTAAACGCTATACACACGATGACTATCAGGCACTGGCCTTGGCATCATCTGCATTCTTGATACTGGCCGGAGGCCAGTTCTCAAGACGCATGCCAAGAGACAGACCACGTGAAGCCAGTACGTCTTTGATTTCTGTGAGCGACTTCTTACCCAGGTTCGGGGTTTTCAGCAGCTCGACCTCGGTGCGCTGAATCAGATCACCGATATAGTAAATGTTTTCTGCCTTGAGGCAATTGGCGGAACGTACCGTCAGCTCAAGATCATCAACCGGGCGCAACAGGATCGGGTCGATCTCAGGCTCAGCGGACTCCTCGACGGACTGCTCCTTACCCTCAAGGTCGACGAAGGTGGAGAGCTGATCCTGAAGGATAGTGGCAGCCTTGCGGATCGCCTCGTCGGCCTCGATGGTACCGTTGGTTTCGATCTCCAGTACCAGCTTGTCCAGATCGGTGCGCTGCTCAACCCGTGCACGCTCAACGGCATAGGCAACACGGCTGATCGGACTGAAAGAGGCGTCAATCAGCAGAGTACCAATAGCACGTGACTCCTCTTCGGACTCCATGCGCTGATTGGCCGGCTGATAACCACGTCCCTGCTCAACCTTGATTGTCATGTTCAGCTCACCGCTCTTGGTGAGGTTGGCAATGACATGTTCAGGATTGATGATTTCGACATCATGATCCAGGGTGATATCTGCAGCAGTCACCGGGCCGGGGCCTTTCTTGCTCAGAGTCAACGTCGCCTGCGGACGGTTGTTCAGACGAATTGCCACGCCTTTGAGGTTGAGCAGGATTTCAATGACGTCCTCCTGAACACCCTCAACAGCGGTGTACTCATGAAGTACACCATCAATGCTGGCTTCCGTGATCGCACTGCCAACCATGGAAGAGAGCAGGATGCGACGCAAAGCATTGCCAAGAGTATGACCAAAACCACGCTCAAGCGGCTCAAGCGTAACTTTGGCAGCGGTGTCACTGACTTTCTGGACACCAACCATACGCGGCTTGAGTAGTTCCAATTCTGAGCCCTGCATGTATAGTCCTCTCTAACGGTATCGGAACAATGATCCAAAGTGCCGATAACTCTGCCGGCCTGCGCCACTACGGGCGCAAAACAGGCAGTAAAAATTACTTGGAGTAAAGTTCTACGACAAGCTGTTCCTGGATCTCAGCAGGCAGCTCGCTGCGCTCAGGCATGGTCTTGAATACGCCTTCAAGCTTGCTGGCATCGACATCGATCCAGTCAGGGAGACCACGCTGCTGCGCGAGATCTACCGAAGACTTGACGCGAAGCTGTGCCTTGGCCGCCTCGGAGACCGCAACGACATCACCGGCCTTTACCAGGTAGGAAGGAATATTCACCTTCTTGCCATTGACGGTAATACCGTTGTGGCGAACCAGCTGACGAGCCTCAGCACGTGAGACGCCGAAGCCCATACGGAAAACCACGTTATCAAGGCGGCTTTCGAGCAGTTGCAGCAGATTTTCGCCGGTTGAACCTTTCAGACGATCCGCCTCTTTATAGTAGAGGTGGAACTGCTTCTCAAGAATGCCGTAGATGCGGCGAAGCTTCTGCTTCTCACGCAGCTGACGGGCATAGTCCGACAGACGGGTGCGACGCTGACCGTGTTGTCCCGGAGGGAACGGACGGTTTTCAATCGCACACTTGCTGGTAAAACACTTCTCGCCTTTGAGGAACAGTTTCTCGCCCTCACGGCGGCAGAGACGACACTTGGATCCGATGTACCTAGCCAATTTATTATGCCTCTTCCTTATACACGACGTTTCTTGGGCGGACGACATCCGTTATGCGGGATAGGCGTCACGTCGGTAATGTGAGTAATTTTGAAACCCAGGTTATTCAGAGCACGCACAGCGGACTCTCGACCCGGCCCGGGGCCCTTAACCCAGACTTCCATATTCTTCATGCCGAACTCCTGGGCAACTGTCCCGGCACGCTCTGCTGCAACCTGCGCAGCAAAAGGGGTGCTCTTGCGGGAGCCACGGAAGCCGGAGCCGCCTGCGGTTGCCCAGCACAGGGTGTTACCCTGGCGGTCAGAGATGCTGATAATGGTGTTATTGAAAGACGCGTGGACGTGCGCAATGCCGTCAACAACGTTCTTTTTCACCTTCTTACGTGTGCGAGTGCTCGCTTTAGCCATAACCTGTTTTTCCCAAATAACGGTAAAATCAACCGCTTATATAGATTGACTGATTACTTTCTAATCGGACGACGCGGACCCTTACGGGTACGGGCGTTAGTCCGGGTGCGCTGTCCGCGAACCGGCAGGCCACGACGGTGGCGAATGCCACGGTTCGTGCCAAGGTCCATCAGACGCTTGATATTCATGGAAACTTCACGACGAAGATCACCCTCTACACTGAGCT
>JAPHTQ010000033.1 GCA_026196275.1 Gammaproteobacteria bacterium | reverse complement strand
TGAGCAACAGCAAACACCCAACTAACCATCAGGACACTAGCGTGTCCGCGCTATCCATCCCCGTCCTGAACGGCGGGGTTTTTCGCGCAATCCGATAAACTAACGTCTTTAGTGTTTTCTGGCTGCGTGCAGAGGAGGGTTTTATGCCTTTTTACGAGTATCGTTGTGAAATCTGCGGTCATCGTGTGGAGGTGATGCAGAAGATGAGTGATGCGCCGCTGGTCGAATGTCCGCAGTGTCATGCTGAACAATTGAGGAAGCTGGTCTCCGCCGGCAGTTTCGGCAGCAAGGCGGCGAGCATCGATAATGCGCCGGCCTGTGCCAGCGGCGGTTGCGGCGCCTCGTGCATGACCCAGTCGTAGCCTGGGCTACGGGGCGAGGGCTACCTAGCCATCAAACTGTCCGGGCCACCGGCGGTAAACCCAGCATGCTGCGTGTCTGCCTGACGCTGGCCAGTGGGCGCTGCAGTTCGTCAGCGATGCGCACCACCCGCTCGACCAGCGCCTGGTTGGTCGCCAGCGTGGACTTGTTGTAGTCATAGTAAATCGAGTCCTCGATGCCGACCCGAACGTGGCCCCCGGCGGTAAGGGCGGCAACGTTTATCGGTAGCTGGAACTGGCCGATACCGGTGGCGCCCCAGACCGAGTTGCCCGGCAGGGCCTCGGTCAGGTTGGAGAGATTGCCCAGGGTGGCCGGTGCCGTGTTGAGGTTGCCGAGCAACAGGTTGAAGTATTTTCTTCCCTGTAAAATGCCGTTGCGTTCCAGATACTTGGCGAGGTTGATCATGCCCAGGTCGAAGGCCTCCAGCTCCGGTTTGATGCCACGCTCCTGCATGCGCATCGCCAGCCGCTCGATCATCTCGATGGAGTTGACGCTGGGGCCGCTCTGGAAGTTGAGCGAGCCGAGGGTGAGGCTGGCCATGTCGGGTTTGGCGTCGCCCTCCAGATCCAGCACCGCGGCGCGGCTTTCGAAGTCGGGCCAGTTGCGGCCCGAGGTGGTGGCGCAGCAGACGATCCCGGGGCGTTCGCGGTGCAGGGTCGAGATGATCCGCTCGTAGCGGGAGACATCGGGGGTGGGCCTGCCCGCCTCGTCACGAGCATGGAGGTGAACGATGCGTGCGCCTGAATCAAAGGCGCGGATGGCATCCTCGATGATCTCCTCGGGGGTGATCGGTACGTGGGGGGTGCTCAGCCGGGTTGGTACCATGCCGGTGAGGCAGACGTTGATCAGGAGCGGCGGATAGGGGGCGAGGGGAGCGGGATCGTTCTCCTCGATATAGCGTCGGCGGCGGGCGGCGTGCTCATCGCGCATGCGCATGTAGTGTTCCAGATCCATCTCCAGGGTGGTCCAGTGGTCGACATCCACGAGGCTGAAGGGGGCGACCTTCGTCAGACTGCCGACCTCGCGGTAGCCGAAATGCTTCTTGTACCAGAGGATGGTGTCGGGGCGGTCGGCGTTGGTGGTGACTCGCTTGACCCCTGCACGGTACATCGCCTCAAGCCGTGCCACCTGCAAGGCCTTGCCGATGCCGAGCCCGGAGAATTCCGGGATGATACCGAGGAGCGTCGTTTTGCCGTGCTCCGGCGAAAGAATACGGTAGCCTCCGGCGCCGACCACGGCCTCGCCGATGCGTGCTACGTAGAAGTTGTTGAGATTCAGGCTCTCCATCTCGGGCGAAGGGACGTGGTGCATGTTCCACGGTTCCATGACCCGCAGAATGGCCTGGTAGTCATCGGCGTTCGCTTTCTCGATGCGGTATTCCATGGTTTCAGTACCTTTGCCTGGTCTTGTTTCCCGTGCCGGTCGGGCTTGGTGGTGCCCGGCTAGGGTACCCAATTCCACTGCGGTAGCGGAAGTCTCTGTTGCGCACAGGGTTAACCAGGTTGGCTGACAGGCGTCTCCCGGCCCGCTACGGCCGTAGCGAAAAGGGTGTTTGTCAGTGCAAACTAACCTCCCCGCAGTTGCGCAGAGGCCCGCCGATCCGTAACATTCCCGCTTTTACCCCATTCAGTGATAGGAAAGAACATCATGCGCAGCCTCTACTGCGGGCAGTTGAACGAATCCCACATCGATCAGGAGATCGAGCTGGCCGGCTGGGTCCACCGTCGTCGTGACCACGGTGGGGTTATCTTTATCGACCTTCGCGACCGCGAAGGGATCGCCCAGGTGGTCTTTGACCCGGATCTGCCGGATGTCTTCGCTACCGCCGAGAGCGTGCGCAATGAGTTCGTGCTGCACATCAAGGGCAAGGTACGTCCTCGCCCCGAGGGGACAGAGAACAATGACCTGCCCTCCGGCCAGGTGGAGATCCTCGGCAAGGAGCTGACCGTCCTCAACCGCTCCGAGACCCCGCCGTTCATGCTCGATATCGAGGATGACGAGGTGGGCGAGGAGCACCGCCTGAAGTACCGCTACGTGGATCTGCGCCGCCCGGCGATGTACCAGCGGCTGAAGTTTCGCTCCGAGATCACCCGCGCACTGCGCTACTACCTGGACGAGCGCGGCTTCCTCGATATTGAGACGCCGATGCTGACCAAGGCGACCCCCGAGGGGGCGCGCGACTACCTGGTGCCGAGCCGTACCCATCAGGGCAGCTTCTTCGCCCTGCCGCAGTCGCCGCAGATCTTCAAACAGTTGCTGATGGTCTCCGGCGTCGACCGCTACTACCAGATCGTGCGCTGTTTCCGCGATGAGGATCTGCGTGCCGACCGTCAGCCCGAATTCACCCAGCTCGATATCGAGACCTCTTTCATGAACGAGGAGGAGATCATGACCCTGATGGAGGGGATGATCCGCGAGATGTTCGCCAGGGTGCTCGAGGAGCAGCTGCCCGACCCGTTCCCGCGCATCGCCTATGCCGAGGCGATGCAGCGTTACGGTTCCGACAAGCCGGACCTGCGCATCCCGCTGGAGCTTGTCGAGGTGGCCGATCTGATGCAGTCGGTGGAGTTCAAGGTCTTCTCCGGTCCGGCTAATGACGAGGGTTCCCGTGTTACCGCGCTGCGCGTGCCCCAGGGCGGCAAGATCTCGCGCAAGGAGATCGACGACTACACCAAGTTCGTCGGCATCTACGGCGCCAAGGGGCTGGCCTACATCAAGGTCAACGAGATCGCCAGGGGTGTCGAGGGGTTACAGTCGCCGATCCTCAAGTTCCTGCCGGACGAGGTGGCGATGAACATCATGCAGCGCGTCGGGGCAGAGGATGGCGATCTCGTCTTCTTCGGCGCCGACAAGGCGAAGGTGGTCAACGAGGCCCTCGGCGCGCTGCGGGTCAAGCTCGGCCACGACCTCGGTATGGTGGAGAAGGGCTGGCGTCCGCTGTGGGTGGTCGATTTCCCGATGTTCGAGTGGGACGAGAAGGATGGCCGTTACTATTCGCTGCACCACCCCTTTACCTCGCCCGCCGAGGCCGATCTCGACAAACTCGAGTCCGATCCGGGAAGCTGCCTCTCCCGCGCCTACGACATGGTGCTCAACGGCACCGAGGTGGGCGGCGGCTCGATGCGTATCTACCGCGAGCAGGTGCAGGAGAGGGTGTTCCGTGCCCTCGGCATCAGTGATGAAGAGGCGCAGGAGAAGTTCGGCTTCCTGCTCGAGGCGCTCAAGCACGGCTGCCCGCCCCACGGCGGGCTGGCCTTCGGTCTGGACCGCCTGGTGATGCTGATGACCGGCGCCCAGTCGATCCGCGACGTGATGGCCTTCCCCAAGACCCAGAGTGCCGCCTGTCTGCTCACCGACGCCCCCTCCCAGGTCTCCCCGGCGCAGCTGGTGGAGCTTGGGATCCGCGTCGCCAAGCCGCAGAAAGAAGAGAAGTAGTGCACCGCAAAGCTTACCGCATCCTGCTCACGCTCCTCACCTACATCCATGTAGGTGAAGGCGCAAAGGTCGCAAAGAGAGGGCATGGCAGGTCTTGTACGGTGATCTTTTGCTAGCGTTAAGGATGCAGTGATTGGTCAATTTTGCAGGTGCTTTGATTGCGATTCCGACACAGCGGCAATCAGCTTTTCTTGGCGCACTTTGCGCCTTTGCGGTGGAACATTGAGGTAAATCGACCATGTTAGCGATTCAGGATTATGCCCAGTTGTCCGATGCCGAGGCCGAGGCGCGCATTGTCGCGGCCAAGGAGAAACTTGGCGAGCGATTGGTGATCCTCGGTCACCACTACCAGCGTGAGGAGGTGTTCCGCCACGCGGACTTCTCCGGTGATTCGCTCAAGCTTTCGCGTCAGGCCGCCGACTCCAGCGCCGAGTACATCGTCTTCTGTGGCGTACACTTCATGGCCGAGGTGGCGGATATCCTCTCCAGCGATGAGCAGATCGCCATCCTGCCCGACATGGGCGCCGGCTGCTCGATGGCGGACATGGCCAATCTGGCCAACGTCGAGCGTGCCTGGCGCGAGCTTGCCGAGGTGCTGGAGCCCGATGAGAGCGTCACCCCCGTCACCTACATCAACTCCGCGGCGGATCTGAAGGCGTTCTGCGGGCGCCACGGGGGCATCGTCTGCACCTCGACCAATGCGCAGAAGGTGCTGGAGTGGTCCTTCAGCCAGCGCGAGAAGGTGCTCTTCTTCCCCGATCAGCACCTGGGACGCAATACCGGTTACAAGATGGGGATCCCGCTGGAGGAGATGGTGGTATGGGACTTCGACGAACCGATGGGCGGCCTCACCCCCGAGCAGATCAAGAACGCGAAGATCATCCTCTGGAAGGGCTTCTGCTCGGTGCACCAGATGTTCAAGCCCGAGCAGATCGACGCCTTCAAGGCCAAGTACCCGGAGGCGAAGATCATCGCCCATCCGGAGGCGCCGTTCGAGGTGTGCCAGAAGTCCGACTACGTTGGTTCCACCGAGTACATCATCAAGACCATCCGCGATGCCGAGCCGAATACCCGCTGGCTGGTGGGTACCGAGCTGAATCTGGTTAATCGCCTGGCCAAACAGTTCAAGGACGAGGGCAAGCATGTACACTTCATGTCGCCTACCGTCTGCATGTGTTCCACCATGTTCCGCATCGATCCGCAGCACCTGGCCTGGGTGCTGGATAACCTGGTCGAGGGCAACGTGGTCAACCAGATTAAGGTTGAGCCGAAAGAGGCCGAAGAGGCCAAGCTGGCGCTGGAGCGGATGCTGGAGGTTTCTCCCTGACGCTGAAATCCGGTGGCATAAAAAAACAGGCCTCTACGGGCCTGTTTTTGTTTACGCCTCCTCGGGGATGAACTTCAGCACCAGCCCGTTGTTGCAGTAACGCTTGCCGGTCGGCTCCGGACCGTCATCGAAGATGTGGCCGTGGTGTCCGCCACAGCGGGCGCAGTGATACTCCGTTCGCGGCAAAAGCAGCACAAAGTCGAGCTTGGTCTCGAAGGCGTTAGGCAGGGCGGCATAGAAGCTTGGCCACCCGGTGCCGCTTTCGAACTTGGTCTCGGAGCTGAACAACGGATGATCGCAAGCGATGCAGTGATAGGTGCCCTTGCGATGCTCTTTGAGTAGTGGGCTGGTCCAGGCCCGTTCGGTACCTTCCTCGCGCAGGATATCGAACTGGGCGGGGGTGAGGCGCTTGCGCCACTCCTCCTCGCTGAGCACCAATTTTTCCACCTTTGCTACGGCGGGTTTTTCATCGGCAAAAACCCTTGAGGCGAGGAGGGGGTACATCGGCAGGCTCCCCAGAGCGATAATCAGTTGACGGCGTTTCATGGCATCCTCCTTCGGCGTTATCGGCCGTGAATAGCGTGGCGGCATGTCTGCCTTACCTGTTTAAAGGATGGCACTCTGCGGTCCATAATGCGTCCCGAAAACATCACTTTTTTCTCACGTGCCGGTGTAGCCTATCGACGGAAAACCGGGAGAGGGTGGGGTTCCAATCTGCACGGTAAGGATCGTCTATGTCACATCTTATCCGCTGGCCATCGCTGGTGCTGGCCTACCTGTTTCTCGGTCTGGCGATTGTTGGTATCCCGTTGCCGGGACTGCCGACGGTGCCGTTTCTGCTGCTTGCCGCCTGGTTCGCCGCCCGTGGCTCGGTGCGGCTGCACCGCTGGCTCTACGCCCACCCGCAGTTCGGTGCGGTACTGATCGACTGGGAGCAGCAGGGGGCGGTGTCGCGCCGCAGCAAGGTGATTGCCGTGGGGATGCTGATCGCCAGCTGGTGGGTCATGTTCTGGCAGGTGGACAAACCCTGGTTGCTGACGGGAGTGGCGTTGCTGTTCGTGGCGGTGGCCACTTTCCTGTTGACCCGTCCCGAGCCGCGCTGAGCCATCCGCTCCCCGCCATGACGCGAGCAACTACCACTATGGTGGTACCATTCCCTGTCTATTGCCTGTCGCGCTGCCAGGCGGGATAATAGAGTTTCGTTTTTATCCCCCCTCTTTGGGGCATAGTGTGGAGTCGTGATGCAGACACAGCCGGAACACAGGCCGGAAAAACAGACTGAGACACGCCTCAGGGAGCGTGCTGTTGAATGCTGCAGCTGCGGGCTTTTTGGCCTGTGCAAGGTCGCCGGGCTGGATGAGCCTCAGTCCGATACGTTTGATCAGATTGTGAGTACCCGCGAGGAGGTGCCCTCCGGCGCCCGTCTGCTGACACCCCGTCGGCGCCTGGATACGCTCATTGCGGTGCGCTCCGGGGCGTTCAAGTTGAGTACCCGGCCGGACGGTACGCAGGAGCAGATCGTCGGTTTTGCCCTGCCGGGTGAATTGATTGGCCTGGAGGCGTTGAGCGGCAGCGCCTACCCCTTCAGTGTCGAGGCGCTGGAGGCGAGCAGCGTTTGCCGCTTCAATCTGACCAGCATGCAGCTGTCACAGCAGCACATGGCAGAGTTCCAGCAGCAGTTGATCCTGGCCCTCGCCAGGCAGGCCCGTGCCGCGCAGAACATACCGATGTTGTTGGGGGCGAAAAATGCCGAGCAGCGTCTGGCGTTGTTCCTGCTGGATATCTCCTCACGCCTGAGTGAACACGGTTTTCCCGGTCAGCGTTTCCGGCTGCCGATGTCGCGCCAGAGCATCGCCAACTACCTTGGTCTGGCCATGGAGACCGTGAGCCGGGTGTTCAAGCGTTTTCACGCACGCGGCATTATCGATGTACGTGCCCGTCATATCGCCCTGGCCGATCTGGAGCAGCTGCGCACGATCGCAAGTACAGCAATGTAAGGCGGGTCTCTTCCGCCTCGTAACCCCATCGCTTGATTTGTTAGCATACGACGGAGCGTATTGTCTCCGCCGTCGGGGGACGCTGTTTCTGCAGGCAGGGGTTGTTCTATGGATAAACGTCCGGGCTGGGTCTTCTATACTTCACTGTTGATACTGGCAGGTTTCGTCGCCCTGGGGCTCGGGCTGCCGGAGGCCTTTACCCGTGGCGCGGAGGAGGCGCTGGAGTTCACCACCCGCCACTTCGGCTGGCTCTATCTGTTCATCACCACCGGTTTTCTGGTGTTCTGCATCAGTGTGGCGATGAGCGATTACGGGCATATCCGACTCGGTGCCGACGGCGAGGCGCCGGAGTTCTCCTATACCTCATGGCTGGGCATGATCTTCTCCGCCGGGATGGGGGTGGGACTGGTGTTCTGGGGTGTGGCCGAGCCGATGACCCACTATGTCACCCCGCCGCTGGGTGCCGCCGAACCCAGTACTCCGGAGTCGGCGGGGCTGGCCATGCGTTACTCGTTGTTCCACTGGGGCTTTCACCAGTGGGCCAACTTTGGGGTGGTCGGGCTGGCTATCGCCTATGTGCGTTTTCGCCAACAACGGGCGGGGCTTATCAGTGAGGCGTTCCGCTCCACTCTGGGGGATCGGGTGGACGGCGGCGTGGGACACGCGATCAACGTGCTTGCGGTGGTTTCCACCGTGTTCGGTGTGGCCACTACCCTGGGGTTGGGGATGATCCAGGTGAACAGCGGGATGGCCTCGGTCTTCGGTGTGAGTTTTGGTACCGAATCGCAACTGGCCATCCTGGCCGGGGTCGGGATCGTCTTCCTGCTCTGCTCACTGGCGCCGCTGGAGAGCGGGATACGCTATGTCAGTGATGCGAACATGTTGCTGGCAGGAGGGCTGCTGCTGTTTGTCTTTTTTGCCGGTCCTACCGACTTTATCACCGCGGCGATGACCAATGCCATCGGTGACTACTTCAGCAATCTCATCGGTATGAGTCTGGTGATGACCCCCTATACCGGTGAGGACTGGGTCGAGCGCTGGACCATCTTCTACTGGGCCTGGGGGCTCTCCTGGGCACCGTTTGTCGGCAGCTTTATCGCGCGCATCTCGCGCGGGCGCACCATCCGGGAGTTCGTGCTCGGGGTGATCGGCATGCCGGTGCTGCTCAGCGCCTTCTGGTTTGCCACCTTCGGCGGCTCGGCGCTCTACTTCGAGCTGTTCGAGGGGGCCGGACTGGGTGAGATCGTGACCAACGAAATGAGCGCCGGACTCTTTGCCATGCTTGGACTTCTGCCCGGTGCAGAGGTGCTGGCTGTGTTGATGCTGGTACTGATCGTCCTGTTTGTCATCACCTCCGCCAACTCCGCCACCTTCGTCCTCGGCATGTTCACCGGCAAGGGGGTGCTGGTACCGCGACGCTGGTTGCGTCTGATCTGGGGGGTAGCGCAGGTGCTGGTGGCCGGGGTGCTGCTGCTGAGCGGCGGGCTTGGCGCGCTGCAGACCATCTCTATCGTTGCTGCATTTCCGTTTATGATCCTGATGGTGTTTATGGCCGGCGCGTTGCTCAAGTCATTGCGTATCGAACAGCGGCAGATCGAGCTGCACCAGGCGCTGATGCAGGAGCGTCTGCAGAGACTGCTTGATGAGCACGATTCTCAGCAGGGCGCAGATTATGTCGAGCCCTGGAGGGATCGACGCAGGGATGAGCCCTAGGTGGGGATCCGACCCTCAGAGGGAGGTTGCAGGCCGGCTACCGGCGGGCAATGATGGAAGGATGAAAAAGAGGGAAGCCATTGTCCTGGTCCACGGCCTGTGGATGCGAGGCCCGGAGATGTATCTGCTGCGCCGGCGTTTGCAGAAAGCGGGCTATGCGGTTTACCAGTTCAGCTATCGTAGCGTGGCCGGCACGTTGGAGGAGAACGCCCGACAGCTCAATGCCTTTGTGCAGGAGTTCGAGGGGGAGACCGTCCACTTCGTCGCACATAGTCTGGGCGGGCTGGTGGTGCGGCGCCTGTTTCACGATTTTCCCCACCAGCGGCCCGGGCGTATCGTCACACTCGGCACCCCCCACAGTGGCAGCTATGTGGCCAACCGGTTAAGTCGCTCGGGCCTGTTTCGCAAGCTGCTCGGCTGCAGTCTGGTGCCCCTGAGCGGTGAGCTCTATCCCTGGCCGGGCGATCGGGAACTCGGTTCCATCGCCGGTTCGCTCTCCGTGGGTGTGGGCTGGCTGGTGAGGGACCTGTCCAGACCTAATGATGGCACGGTGGCGGTGGCGGAGACCCGGCTTGAGGGGATGACCGATCATCTCGTTGTTCATACCAGCCATATGGCCATGTTGCTGTCAAAAAAGGTGGCCGGGCAGACGCTCCATTTTCTGCGTCATGGGCGATTTGATCGTAACTGATCACCCCCTTAAAACCTCACCGCAGAGGCAAAGTGCGCAAAGCGCGCGTGGGCCAGACAATGTCCGGAACATATTGTGGAGGCGCAAAGGGGTCTCTGGTCCATGAGGATGTGGTGACGCATCCATGTAGACACCAAATTGTCGGCCACATTGCGACGCTACGTGGCAACGTCGCGTTTCGGAGAGATGCCAGGTAGCCGGAGGGGCGTGACGTTAACGGCTCTCGGCGTGGTCCGGCGTTACCCTTTTGCTTGTGCCTTCGGCAGAAGGCAACCTGGCCTACAACAGCAACGCGGCAACGTAGGCCAGGTTGGCGCGGTCCGATGCCACGTCCGGTGACGCTTTGGTGCGGTGTATTGAAAC
>JAPHTQ010000059.1 GCA_026196275.1 Gammaproteobacteria bacterium | reverse complement strand
GGCGTAGTCGGCCACCGGGTCGATGATCTCGACGGTGGTGTCGCCCACGCTGAACAGCCCCAGCTCGTGGAGCTGGATGTTGGGGTGGTCGAAGATGTGGTATTCGGCGATCTCCCGGGTGCGGTTGTAGATCGCCTCGGTCAGCGACTCGGGGGCGGGACTGCCGCTGGCGACGTTGAACTTGATACCGAAGTCGCCGTCGGGGCCGCCGGGGTTGTGGCTGGCGGAGAGGATGATGCCGCCCTGGGTCTGGTATTTGCGGATCACCGCCGAGGCGGCGGGGGTGGAGAGCAGGCCGTCGCGCCCCACCATCACCCGGCCGATGCCGTTGGCGGCGGCCATCCGGATGATGGTCTGGATCGCCTCGCGGTTATAGAAGCGACCGTCGCCGCCCACCACCAGGGTGCCGCCTTTGAGGGCGGACACCTCATCGAAGATCGCCTGGACGAAGTTCTCCAGGTAGTTCTCGGTCTGGAACTGCTGTACTGTCTTGCGCAGGCCGGAGGTGCCGGGGCGCTGATCGTCGAAGGGGGTGGTTTGTACGGTTTTGATTTCCATAGTGTCGGGGTCGTTTCTGGTTTCCGTGGGATGAGCTTATTCAAACATAGCCGGTGGGGTTGGGCCAGTACCGACTTTTGACCGTCTCCCGGCGGGGGAAGGGAGGCATTGGCTGACGGGCACGCTGCGCTTTGCCCATCCTACCGCGAGGGGGCTTGAATAGTGCCGGCAATACCCCTATTTTTTCGCCTACTTATTTCATCGTGATTACTAATCGGAGGATACAGTCCAGCCATGACCGTTGATGCACATAAGGAAACCCTGGGTTTCGAGACCGAGGTGAAGCAGCTGCTGCACCTGATGATCCACTCCCTCTACTCCAACAAGGAGATCTTCCTGCGGGAGCTCGTCTCCAACGCCTCCGACGCCTGCGACAAGCTGCGCTTCGAGGCCCTCTCCGATGATGCCCTCTACGAAGGTGACAACGAGCTGAAGATCCACATCAGCTTCGACAAGGAGGCCCGCACTGTCACTATCCGTGATAACGGCATCGGCATGAGCCGCGACGAGGTGATCGCCAACCTGGGCACCATCGCCAAGTCCGGCACCCGCGCCTTTCTCGAGCAGCTGACCGGCGACCAGCAGAAGGACGCCAACCTCATCGGCCAGTTCGGGGTCGGCTTCTACTCCTCGTTCATCGTCGCCGACAAGGTGACCGTCACCACCCGCCGCGCCGGTCTCACTGCCGAGCACGGCGTGCGCTGGGAGTCCGGCGGCGAGGGGGAGTACACTCTGGAGAACGTGGAGTGCTCGAACCGCGGCACCGAGATTGTGCTGCACCTGCGCGAGGATGCCGAGGAGTTCGCCGATGGCTTCCGCCTGCGCTCCATCATCCGCAAATACTCCGACCACATTACCCTGCCGATCCTGATGCCCAAGGAGCCGGCGCCGGGTGAGGAGCAGCCTGAAGAGGGCGAGGAGACCGTCAACAAGGCCTCGGCGCTGTGGGCGCGCCCCAAGAGCGAGATCTCCGACGAGGAGTATGTCGAGTTCTACAAGCACGTCTCCCACGACTGGGAAGAGCCGCTGGCCTGGAGCCACAACAAGGTGGAGGGCAAGCTGGAGTACACCTCGCTGCTCTTTATCCCCAAGAACGCGCCGTTCGACCTGTGGGACCGCGAGCGCCGCAACGGCATCAAGCTCTACGTGAAGCGCGTCTTCATCATGGACGACGCTGAGCACCTGATGCCCAACTACCTGCGCTTCGTCCGCGGGGTGATCGACTCCAACGACCTGCCACTCAACATCTCGCGCGAGATCCTGCAGCACAACAAGATCACCGACACCATGCGCGGCGCCTCGGTGAAGAAGGTGCTGGGGCTGCTGGAGAACATCGCCAAAAACGAGCCGGAGAAGTACGCCGAGTTCTGGAAGCAGTTCGGTAAGGTGATGAAGGAGGGGCCGGGCGAGGATTTCGCCAACCGTGAGCAGATCGCAGGCCTGCTGCGCTTCGCCTCCACCCATAACGACACCGATGAGCAGAACATCTCGCTGGCCGACTACATTTCCCGCATGAAAGAGGGACAGGAGGCGATCTACTACATCACCGCCGACTCCTTCGCCGCGGCAAAGAACAGCCCGCATCTGGAGATCTTCCGCAAGAAGGGTATCGAGGTACTGCTGCTGCACGAGCGCGTGGACGAGTGGCTCGCCTCATCGTTGATGGAGTTCGACGGCAAGCCGCTCAAGTCGGTCACCAAGGGTGAGCTGGATCTCGGCGAGCTGGAGGACGAAGAGGAGAAGAAGCAGCAGGAGGCGATCGCTGAGGAGTACGAGGAGATGGTCAGGCAGGTACAGGAGACCCTGGGCGAAAAGGTCAAGGAGGTGCGGATCTCTCACCGCCTGACCAACTCTCCGGCCTGCCTGGTCACCGAGGAGGGCGAGATGAGCGCCAACCTCGAGCGGATCCTCAAGTCCGTGGGCCAGGACGCCCCGACCATCAAGCCCATTATGGAGATCAATCCGGAGCACCCGCTGGTGAGCAAGCTCAAGGGCGAGGAGGGGGAGCGTTTTGACGATCTCACCAACATCCTCTTCGACCAGGCGCTGCTCGCCGAGGGCGGCACCCTGGATGACCCGGCCAGCTTCGTCGCCAAGCTCAACAAGGTGCTGCTGGAGATGAGTACCTGAGTGCGCTTTTCGGGCTAAAAGATAAGGCGCCCAGCGGGCTCATCGCGCCCGCGCGTAGGAGCCCAGTCCCCTGGGCGAATGTTCGCCGACGCCTACATGGACGTAGGCGGTAGGGCGACGTCTGGAACCAAAGCCGACGCCTACATGGACGTAGGCGGTAGAGCGACGCAGGGAGCCAAAGCCGAGAGGACCCGGTTCCACAGATTTGGCTATTTGTGTTTCTGGTAGGTCCCCATCAGCTCCGCCATTTCCAGCATATGCCCCTCCATCGCCTGCAGCAAGGCGTCCTTGTCCGGCTCACGCAGGTCTGGCAGGCGCGTATCAAGCGCATAGAGCTTGAAAAAATAGCGGTGACGTCCGATGGGTGGGCAGGGGCCACCGTAACCGGTCCGTTTCCAGTCGTTGATGCCTTCCAGGGTGGCATCGGGCAGATATGACGGTTCAACTCCCTCATCCAGCCCGGAGGTGGCAATCGGCAGGTTATACAACAGCCAGTGCACCCAGGTCATTTTCGGTGCCTGGGGGTCAGGGGCGTCCGGGTCATCGACGATCAATACCAAACTCTGCGTGCCGGTCGGCACTTCCGACCAGATGAGCGGGGGTGAGATGTCCTCGCCTTCGCAGGTATATGTTGCCGGTATATCACCGCCATGGTTAAAACGAGGTGAGGTCAGGGTTAGTGGCATAATCTTCCTCCGGATTGCAGCTGCGCACATGTTTCAGGGGGAAAGTGTAGACGCAAGGGAGAGGCGGCGGCAGGTTGCTATTCATTTGATGCCGTTATCCACAACAAAAAGAGGCAACAGGGGGTATGTGACAAAAAATTGACAAATACCAGATCTGCTTGTAGTTTTTTAAATAATTATTCTAAGTCGTTTGCCTAATGGGAAGGCCTCCCCAAAAGTGGGCCGTGCCAGCCAGTGATGAGTTGGGGGGGGGATGTCCAGTTCGAGTGTTGTTCTTTACCGCGGATTGCTCGATGGGTGGCAGGAGGTGGCTACACCCAGGGAGAAGGTCAGATATCTGCACCGCGCGGTGCGTGAGCGCCACAGCGAGGTCCATCGCATTTCGGTCTCGACCTATGATCATGAGTGCGACATCCTCAAGACCTATGTCGACAGCACCGATAATGGCAATCCACTGAGCTATCATCAAGTCAAGCTCTCCAATGTGGCTTCGCTGAACCGGCTCAAGCGCGACAAGCGCTCGCGTATCATCAATGATCTCTCCTCTCTGAGGGGGGGCAGCGAACACTTACAGAAGATACGTGACACCGGTGGTTTTCTGGCCAGCTTCACCGTGCCGATGTTTGTCGAGGGCCGTTTTCTCGGCTTCGTCTTCTTCAACTCCCGGGAACGGGGTGTCTTCAACGAACAGAACCAGCCCTTTCTAGAGCTGGTGGCGCACTTGCTGGCCATGGTTGTCGGGGCCGGGCTGCAGCAACTGGAAACCTTGCGTGGCGCCCTCAAGACGGCGACCTATTTCTCTCACCACCGTGACCCCGAAACCGGTGAGCACCTGGAGAGGATGGCGCGCTTCTCACGGCTGATTGCACGGGAGCTGGCGCGCGCGCGGGGTTATAACGATGAGTTTGTTGAGGATATTTTCTGGTTTGCGCCGATTCACGATATTGGCAAGATCGCTATTGCCGATGAGATCCTGCTCAAGCCAGGCAAACTCACCCCAGAGGAGTTTGAGCGGATGAAGGAGCACACGCTTAAGGGAAAAGAGATCATTCACAACATGCTGGACAACTTCAGTATCCGCAATGACCGCAACATTGAGATGGTGAGCAATATCGCCGTGTATCATCATGAGAATGTCGACGGCAGCGGTTATCCGCACGGTTTAAAAGGTGAGGATATCCCATTGGAGGCCAGGATCGTGGCGGTGGCTGACGTCTTCGATGCTTTGACCTCGGAGCGTCCCTACAAAAAGGCGTGGAGCAATGATGAGGCCTATACCGAACTGGAGCGCCTGTCGGGATGGAAACTCGATCCCGTTTGTGTCGAGGCCCTGTGCTGCAACCGTAAGGAGGTAGAGCAGATCCAGCAGCTGTTCCGCGATGATCTCGATTACCAGCACGGCTGAGAGATTGATGCCCCGGCGAAAGATTTGGTTGACGTTCTTTGTTCGTGAGGATAAATTCTCATCGCCCCAATCCGGGGTCCTGTCGTGCTAGCAGAATGCGGCTTATCTCTTTCAATGCCCTGCGCAGCCTGGATATACCGGGTGTGCACTATATCAAACCGGAGCACTACCTGCGGTCGCTGGATCACGTCCGCGAGGCGGAGTGTGTGCTCTATCCAGAGTACTGGCAGGTCAATAGCCTGATCTACGGACTGAAGCGTCGCATCTTCCCCAGTGCGGCGACCTACCATCTTGGCCATGACAAGATCGAACAGACCCGCGCCTTTATGACTGTGGCACCGGGCAACGTGCCGTGGACCGAGATCCTGCCCGCTACCGACAGCTCCATCGATTATGTGCTGGAGTGTTTCGCTTTTCCCTTCGTCGCTAAGGTGGTGCGCAGTTCCATGGGCGACGGGGTGTTTCTGATCGAGTCGCGGCGCGACTTTCTCGATTATGCAGCCTGCAACGATATCCTCTATGTGCAGGAGCACTTGCCGATCCAGCGCGACCTGCGCGTGGTGTGGGTGGGTAACGAGGTGGTCAGTGCCTACTGGCGCGAGCAGACCGACGGTTTTCATAACAATGTGGCCCGTGGCGGGGTGGTGACCTTCGATGCGGTACCGCAGGCGGCGCTGGAGCTGGTGCGAGATGTGGCCACTGCGCTCGGCATCGACCACGCCGGCTTCGATGTGGCGGTAGTGCAGGGCCACTGTTATCTGCTCGAGTTCAATGTCCTTTTTGGGCTCGACGGGCTCAATCGTCAGGGCATCCGGCTGGGGTCCTACATCATGCGCCACCTCGGCCTGGACGATGATGAGCCGCGCAATCCGCTACAACCCAGCCCGGTGGCGGCCTGAGAGCAGACTCCGCGCCACACTGTCAGCGCCGGCCCTCACCCGGCGGTTGGCACCTGCGCCGTTTTCCGGCATGCTGGAAAAAGGTTTTCAAGCGGATAGTGCACAATGAAGTTCAAGGCATGGGGCCACTGTTTCGACTGCCACTTCGAGGGGATGATCGAGTACGGCCATATCGAGGGCGAGGATTACGGCGATAGCGAAGCCATTGGCGTGATGCTGGTGCAGCACTGCCCGGCCTGCGAAACCACCGAACATGCGCTGATCCCCATCGACTACTACCGCGAGATGATGGAAGAGCTGTGTGCCCGCCTCGAGGCAGAGGAGGGCTGAGAGGGTGGTTGCGGAAACCGGAGGCAAGGTCCGGCTGGACAAGTGGCTGTGGGCGGCACGTTTTTTCAAGACCCGCGCCCTGGCCACCGAGGCGATCAACGGTGGTCATGTCCACCTCAACGGCTCCCGCCCCAAGCCCTCACGCCCGCTGCAGGTGGGCGATGAGCTGGTGATCCGCAAGGGGCAGGAGGAGTTTCGCCTCACCGTGCGCGAGCTCTCGGCACGGCGCGGCCCGGCCAGCGTGGCGCAACTGCTCTACGAGGAGCATGAGGAGAGTCGGCAAAAGCGCGAGGCGTTACGTGAGCAGCGCCGGTTGGAGGCTGCCGCAGCGCCGCAGCCGTCCCGCCGTCCCGACAAGAAGGGGCGGCGCAAGATCATCCGCTTTATCAACAAGTACAACTGAGCGCCGTTACGGTTGAATTCGCGCAATTCCCCCCCTATCTGTGTATCATAAGACGCTAATGCAGGCCCTGGCTTGCTTTATTTTTATCCGCTGTCTGCACATGGCGGCGACAAGCGAATGCAACAGGAGAGAGAAGATGGCGACCGTAGAGCTGACCAAAGACAATTTCGATGAAGTGGCGGGTAAGAACGATTTTGTGATCGTTGATTTCTGGGCCCCCTGGTGCGGCCCCTGCCAGTCCTTCGGCCCGGTCTACGAAGAGATTTCCGAGAAACATGACGACATCGTGTTTGCCAAGGTCAACACCCAGGATGAGCAGGACCTGGCAGGCCACTTCCAGATCCGTTCCATTCCGACCCTGATGATCCTGCGTGATCAAATTGTTATCTACGCTCAGCCGGGTGCCCTGATGGGCGGCCAGTTTGAGGAGTTGATCGAGAAGGCCCGTGAGCTGGACATGGATGAAGTGCGCAAACAGGTGGCCGAACAGCAGGCTGGTCAGCAGGAAGGCTAAGTACACTGATGCCACGGCCCGTCACGCCGCTGCTGGCTGCCGATATCATCATCGAGCCGGTGTCGGCACCGGGCCGGATCATCCTGATTGAACGACGCAACCCGCCCCACGGCTTCGCCCTGCCGGGCGGGTTTGTTGATGTGGGCGAGAGTCTGGAACAGGCTGCCGTGCGCGAGGCGCTGGAGGAGACCGCGATGGAGGTGACCCTCAAGGAGCTGCTCGGCTGTTACTCAAGCCCCGACCGCGACCCCCGCGGCCATACTGTCAGTGCCGTCTACATCGCCTCCGGCGAGGGCGACCCCGAAGCCCGTGACGATGCGAAAAGCCTGCAACTGATCGACCCGAAAACCCCACCGCAACCCCTCGCCTTCGACCATGCGCAAATCCTGCAGGACTACCTGCACTATTTGGAATCCGGGCAAGTGACCCCACTTCGTTAACTGTAACCGTGCGCAACTACGTTCGGTGTGAATGATTTCTCGCCAAGTAGCCAAGTCGCCAAGGCCGCGGAGATGGGCACTGGCTCAGTATCCCTTGGCGCACTTTGCGTCTTGGCGAGAGACAGTAATGGTTTTTGTCTAAAGCCTGACAAATAAGGTAAGATATTTGTTTTGGTTTGTAGACTTCACCACAGAGACACAGAGGACACGGAGAACAAATATCCGTTGCCGTGACCGAAGCGTGGCTTTTTTTAAGACACATCGGCCTGAGTAGGCGATGGCTATCAGTTGTTGTTAGCTCTGTGTCCTCCGTGTCTCTGTGGTGAATAATCAGTAACAGCAGCAATAAAGGTGAGCGTGCATGCGTCCTGCACAGATAGCGAATGTTCTTGAGCGTGAATTTACCAGCACCCGCGAGGGGCACCATACCCCGGTGATGCTGTGGGGGCCGCCCGGCGTGGGCAAGTCACAGATGGTGCAACAGGTCGGTGAGCGCCACGGCGTGCCGGTGGTCGATATCCGTCTGTCGCAGATGGAACCCTCGGACCTGCGCGGGATTCCGTTTCGCAGCGGCGAGCATGTGGAGTGGGCGGTGCCGGCGATGCTGCCCGATGCTGAGCGCCACGGGGTTGAGGGGATTCTGTTTCTCGATGAGGTGACCTCGGCGCCGCCGAGCGTCTCCGCTGCGGCCTACCAGTTGATCCTCGATCGCCGCCTGGGCGAGTACCGGGTACCGGATGGGTGGGCGATCATCGCTGCCGGTAACCGCCAGGGCGACCGCGGCGTGACCTACACCATGCCGGCGCCGCTGGCCAACCGTTTCGCCCACTTCGAGGTGGATACCCACCTGGACGACTGGGTGAGCTGGGCCTATGCCAACGGTATCGACGAGCGGGTGATCGCCTTTCTGCGCTTCCGCCCGGAGTTGTTGTTCGATTTCGACCCGGCACACAATCCGGTCGCCTTCCCCTCGCCGCGCTCCTGGGAGTTTGCCCACCGCGCGTTGCAGAAGTTTGCCGACAGCGGCAGTTTGCTGGTCAACACCCTGCAGGCCTGTGTTGGCCCCGCCGCAGGCATCGAGCTCGGCGCCTTCGTCGACAACCTCGACAACCTGCCCGATCTCGACGCCATCCTGCGCCGCGAGCCGGTAGCCCTGCCCAGGGAGATCGACCTGCAGTACGCCGTCGCCTCGGCGCTGGTCGGGCGCGCCCTGCGCGCCAAGAACGCAGACCCGCAGACCGCCAAGGAGGTCTACGGCGCGATCCTCGATTTCGCCGGCCGCTTCCGCGAGCGCGAGATGGGTGTAATGCTGGTCTCCGACCTGCACCGCGCCATCGGCCAGGAGATCTTCGCCGTGCCCGAATTCTCGCCGTGGGCCCAGGCCGTCGCCGAGGTAATGTTGTATTGATTTGTTACTCACCGCAAAGTACGCGAAGGGTTTTATTGGTGTTGTGTGTCGTAGCTGAGCCAATTGTTTTGAGTAGAGCTATGACAATCATATTTATGGCGCATCAGGGTTCCTTTGCGCCCTTTGCGCCTTTGCGGTGAAAACGGTTTTTGTATGTCAGACTGCGAAACGAAACTGAGTGCCGCACGCACCAAGCTGATCCTGGACAAGCCGTTCCTCGGGGCGCTGGTGTTGCGTCTGCCGATGATCGAGGCCGATTCGGATTGGTGCAAAACGGTCGCGACCGACGCGCGGGCCTTCTACTACAACGCCGACTACATCGACGATCTGTCAGTGGATCAGACGCAGTTCGTCCTCGCCCACGAGGCGCTGCACTGCGCGTTGTCGCACTTTGCACGGCGCCAGCACCGTGACAAGTACCGCTGGGATCTGGCCTGTGATCTGGCGATCAATCCGCTGCTCATTGCTGACGGCCTCAAGCCGGTGCCTGATGCTCTTTTTCTGCCGCAGTTCGAGGAGATGACCGCTGAGGAGATCTACCCCTGTCTTGACGAGCATGAAGATCTCTCCCCGCACGACGACCACCTCTATGATGAGGATAACCAGAGCGGAGGCGGACGCCAGGGGGCCGGCGGCCAGCACGACTCCAGCGAAAAGGGCTCCGAGGGGGGCGATCAGCAGCAGAAGAAGAGCCCGGACAATAAAGGGGGGCGCGGCGACGCCGAAAAGCAGGAACAAACCAAACAGGAGCCGGGCGAGGGCGAGCAACAACAGCAACAGCCCCGGGACGGGGACGGCAGCGGTCAGGGGGCCAAACAGCCGCCGCCGCTGAGCAAGGAGGAGATGGATAATCTCTCCGTCCAGTGGCAACAGCGCATGGCCGGCGCCGCGCAGCAGGCGATGCAGGCGGGCAAACTCTCCGGGCCGCTACGGCGCATCATCGACCACCTGCTGCAGCCGCAGCTGCCGTGGCGCATGCTGCTGGCGCGCTATCTCAACGCCACCGCCCGCGACGACTACAACTACTCGCGCCCCTCGCGTCGCGAGGGTGACTTCATCATGCCCAGCCTCAAGAGCCACGAGCTGGATGTGGTGGTGGCGCTGGACACCAGCGGCTCGGTCACCGACAAGGAGATGACCGAGTTTGTCTCCGAGGTGAACGCCCTGAAGGGGCAGATCCGCGCCCGGGTAACGCTGCTCGTCTGTGACTCCGGCCTCCTCGGTGACGGCTGGGCCTACGAGCCGTGGGAAGAGTTCGACCTGCCGCAGGAGTTCAAGGGCGGCGGTAGCACCGACTTCCGTCCGGTGTTCGACTGGGTGCAGCGCGAGAACCGACGGCCTGATGTGTTGGTCTACTTCACTGACGCCCAGGGCCACTTCCCCGAACGCGAACCGCCATACCCCACCGTATGGCTGATCAAGGGCAAGGCGCAAATCCCCTGGGGTCAAAGGATCCAGTTAAACTAAATGGTATTCACCGCAAAGGCGCAAAGTACGCAAAGGTTTTTGTGTAGACGGGTATGAAATGTTGTGTCCTGGTTTGTAAACAGGTGTTATGCATATTTGCATGTAAAGGTTTTTCCTTTGCGCCTTTGCGGTGAGATTGATTTTCTGAGGTTATGAACGTGGAACTGAGTAGTGAAGATGCGCTGCGGTTGAATGTGTTGATCGCCAATGCCGAGGCGGTGCGCATCGATGAGAACAGCATGACGGTCTATGGCCTGAACGGGGAGCAGGAGATGAAGTTTCCGCTCAACCCGACCGGGCGCAGCGACCAGTACCTGCAGGCGGTGCGTTCGATGCTCTCCAGTGCGGTGCTCGACTCGCCCGGCGGTTACCCGGTGTTCCTGCGTCGCTGGACCCGCATGGGGCAGATCGACAACGACCAGCTGGACCGGCTGCTGAAGATCGGCGAGCCCGAGGCGGTGATGGCGGTGGTCTGCGCCCGCAATCTCTCGGACGAGCTGGCGCGCCGTGCCTGGTGGTGCGCGCCCTACTCGGAGCACGCGCGGCGCATGCTCGAGGCCAGGCAGGTGGTGGCGGGCGAGATGGGCAGGAAGCTGGCCGAGCACCTGATCGAGCACCTGCCGTTTGAAACCGAGCCACGCGATATGCTCAACACCGTGCGTCTGGTGCTGCAGCCGGGGCTGATCGACGAGGAGCAGAAGCAGAAGCTGTGGGAGAGCGGCCAGCGGCAGAAGAGCTACCGCATCGGCTTTCTCGAGACCCTGCCCCACGACCTGCCGGAGAAACAGCCGCCGCGCGAGGATATCGAACAATTCCGCGAGGCGCTGGAGCAGTTGGTCGAGGCGGAGAATGACTATGCCCGCCACCTGCTGCTGATGCTTGATGAGGTGGGGCAGAGCTTCCTCGAGATCGCAGAAGAGGTTCTGCTTAACCCCGCCGATCAGGAGGTGGCCAGTGCGCTGTTCAATGCCCTGGGTCGCTACTTCATCAAACTGCGCCACGCCGAGGGGTTGCGTGAACTGGACGAGGTCGAAGCGCTGATAGAGAGGCTGCAGCAGCAAGAGAGTGATTTGCAGGCGTTGTTGCAAGCCGTGCCGGAGCTGGAGCGGGAGCTTCGTGCCATGCTCACCCTGGCCCACGTCAGCGAGTATCTGCTTAACCCCATCTTCGGCCAGACCGATGCGGTGGGCACGGTGATGAACGAGAAGATCGAGCCGGTGACGGTGCCGCTGCGCCAGGCGATCTACCGTCTGCGCGGCCGCGACCCGCAAGAGATGGACGCCGGTCGGGGTCGTCGTCGTCGCGGTCGTCGCGCATAGGGCGGGCTGTTCCATAAAATCCAGCCGAAGTCCCATTGGAGTACAGCTCTTGAGCTGTCAACACGACAGCTGAGCGAAGCCACCTCAAGAGGTGGACTCCAATCGTGGTTTCCGGGAAAACCCTATGGGCCTCTCGCCAAGCCGCCAAGCGCGCAAAGAAAAACAGGCTCTTTCTTGGCGGCTTGGTTAGAGTATTGGGTAGGGGCACAGGGCGTGCACGCCCTGAGAAATGTAAACAGGGGCGCGTAGTTACCTTGAAACTTTGAACCTTGCACCGCTCCTGCGCATCCATGCGCCCGCGGTATACGCCGTGCATGGATGCACAAGTGCCGCATTCACATGGAGGTGATGAAGCTGCCCGTCCATCCTGGACATAAACATTGAACCCCAAATGTCTACCAAGATAGAGATCGTCACCGTTGCCGCCAGCCTTACCGTCACCGTACCGGAGACGGTGGTGGAGCAGAATGTCGGTTACCTGCCCTGGGTACTGGGGGAGAACCTGGCCGGGCAGGTGGATGCCTGGGTGATGGAGCAGGGGCTGGGCTACTATCCGGCACTCAATTTTTTCCGTGACCAGCCCGAGGCGGTCGACCCGGCACTGTTGTTGCTGATCGATGAAATCGCCATCTTCTGTGCCGGCTACGCGCGGGACGAGCTGCGCCGGCGTCTCTCGCGCGCCTTCTCCAACGTGCGGATTGAACAGGCCCAATGTACTGCCTATACCCTGCCGCGCATGCGCCCCGCGCGCAGCGGCGCCCCGGCCGGTCTGGCACAGCACTACAGCCCCGGTACTGTGAAGATGCAGCTGTTGCTCAGCTCTATCCAGAAAGAGGGTGCCGTCGACGGGCTGGAGGAGCTGACTCTCAACAAGCTGATGCGCTGGGGGCGGGAGCCGTTCGAGGCGTTTCAGATCAACGGCTCACAGTTGCTGCCGGACGGCTGATAAAGCCAGCGCATTGGCCCATTCATAGCCTTGTTTGCGCTTACCCCGTTGCAGTCGGCATAATTGCTCGTTGAATTTCCGGAATAACGACAACCGAAAGGAGCAAACGATGCGCCTGATCCTGTTGGGAGCGCCCGGTGCGGGCAAGGGCACGCAAGCCCAGTTCATTTGCGAAAAATATAATATTCCTCAAATCTCTACCGGTGACATGCTCCGTGCTGCAGTCAAGGCCGGTACCCCGTTGGGTATTGAGGCGAAGAAGATCATGGATGAAGGTGGACTGGTCTCCGACGACATCATCCTGGGTCTGGTCAAGGAGCGCATTGCCGAGGATGACTGCAAGAACGGTTTCCTGTTTGACGGCTTCCCGCGCACCATTCCGCAGGCCGAGGCGCTGAAGGCGGACGGTGTACCGCTGGACTACGTGGTCGAGATCGATGTCGACGATGAGGAGATCATCAAACGTATGAGCGGCCGTCGTGTACATCCCGGTTCAGGTCGTACCTACCACGTCATCTTCAATCCGCCGAAGGTGGAGGGGAAGGATGACGTCACCGGTGAGGATCTCATTCAGCGCGAGGATGATAACGAGGAGACCGTGCGTAAGCGCCTCGATGTCTACCACTCACAGACCAAGCCGCTGGTGGAGTTCTACTCCAAGTGGGCCGCAAGCGGTGAGGCCGGAGCACCGAAATACGTCAAGGTGACCGGCACCGGTAAAAGCGTCGAGGAGAACCGCGACGCGGTATTCGCCGCACTGGGCTGATCGATAACCCGTGCTGACGCAAATTACAGGCCCTTCGGGGCCTGTTTTTCGTTGCGCCGTGCCACTATCCCGAATGTTTCATGAATTACGCACGCCCTCGCTTGTCCCTTGTGCGAACAATGTCCTGCGTGATCATCGCGCGAATTCATGAAACATTCGGGCTATTATTGCCGGTGACGGTATACTCGCGAAATTGCAGCCAGTCAGGCGGAGAGTGATGGAAAACAGGCAAGCAGAAAAAAAAATCGGTGTGCTGTTGACCAATCTGGGCACCCCGGATGCCCCCACCACCGCGGCACTGCGCCGTTATCTGGCGGAGTTTCTCTGGGATCCGCGGGTGGTGGACATACCCCGGCCTCTGTGGTGGCTGATTTTGCACGGGGTTATCCTGCGGGTGCGACCGTCGCGCTCGGCGCGCGCCTATCAGGGGGTGTGGTCGGAGGGCGGTTCGCCGCTGCTGGTGATCGGCCGTGAGCAGCAGTGCATGCTGCAGCAACAGCTCGACCGTATCGCCCCTGAGCGCTACCGGGTGGAGCTCGGTATGCGCTACGGCAATCCGTCCATTGCGACGGCGCTGGAGAGTTTCCAGCGTGAAGGGATCAGTCAGGTGACTGTTCTGCCGCTCTATCCGCAGAACTCCTGTTCCACTACCGCCTCGACCCTGGATGCCATCGGTGCGGCGTTGAAAAAGAGACGTAATATCCCGCACCTGAATTTCATCGCCGATTATCACGACGACAGCCGTTACATCGAGGCGCTGGCCGAGTCGGTACGCGCGCATCGTGAGGGGCGGCCACCGGCGGAGAAGCTGCTGATCTCTTTCCATGGCACCCCGCAGCGCTTCAGGGAGGAGGGTGACCCCTACTATGCCCAGTGCAGGACGACCGCCGAACGACTGGCCGCGGAGTTGGGACTGAACGAGGGGCAGTGGCTGCTGACCTTCCAGTCACGCTTCGGCCGTGAGCCGTGGTTGCAGCCCTACACCGATAAAACGTTGGAGAAACTGGCCGGAGAGGGGGTGAAGAGCGTGGAGGTGATCTGTCCGGGTTTCTCCGCCGACTGCCTGGAGACGCTGGAGGAGATCGAGGTGGAGAACCGCGAGATCTTCATGCATGCCGGCGGCGAGGCCTTCTTCTACATCCCGGCCCTCAACGCCCGTGACGACCATATTGCCATGATGGTCGCGCTGGTAACAGAAAAGCGTTGATTCTTTAGCCACAGAGGGCACAGAGGCGGGAAAGAGTATCTGGCGGTTTTGTGTTGTCGACGCCTCAAAGCATACTGCTACGCTTTTTATCGTCATGCTGTTGGCGATGGTGGAGAGCTGCGTTCCTCGGTGCTCTCTGTGTCCTCTTTGGCGAAAACGGGGCTAAAACAGCCTGCCGGCGCGGATCAGGCGCTGTTGCCAGTAGGGGTTGTTGAGCGAGGCGTAGCTGACGCTCTTGCCGCTGGAAGGGGCGTGCAGGAAGGTGTCGTCATCGATATAGATCCCCACATGAGAGATTTTTCCCTCGATGCGAAAGAACAGCAGGTCCCCCTGGCGCAGAGAGTCGCCGGAGACGGGAAAGGCGCTGTTGAAGAGTGTCTCGGTGGTACGGGGAGCGTTGATCCCTGCCTGCTTGAAGGAGTAGTGGATCAGACCGCTGCAGTCGAAGCCGCGCTCCGGTGAGGTACCGCCGAAACGGTAAGGGGTACCCAGTTGTTGCCGGGCGACGGAGACGGCAGGGTGCACGGACTGTTGCGTCTTGACCGGAACCGGCGGCGGAGAGAGCGTCAACGGTTTGGGTTGCGGCGAGCTACAGCCGCCGATGAGCAGTGCAACAACGCCGGCCAGTGTGGTTCGGTGCAGCATCTGTCTCTCCCACATCCTGAATACACCATTCACTTATATAACGGTTTGTTGTGCGGGTAAAGGTTCCCGCTGTCCCTTGGTTAATCGCCGAAGACGATGGGCACCACCTCGCGGTAGTGTTTGACGAAGTGGGCGGTGACCCCTTCACGGATATGATCCGGAAGCTCCTCGAAGTCCCCCTTGTTGGCCTCGGGCAGTATCAACTCCATCACCTTGGCGCGGCGCGCGGCGATCACCTTTTCGCGGATGCCGCCCACCGGGTAGACGCTGCCGGTGAGGGTCAGCTCGCCGGTCATCGCCAGGGGACGCCTGATACGCTGATTGCGTGCCAGTGAGAGCAGCGCAGTGGCCATGGTGATGCCGGCGGAGGGGCCGTCCTTGGGGGTGGCCCCCTCGGGCACGTGCAGGTGGACGAAGGCCTCGTCGAAGAAGGCCGGGTCGCCATCGAACTGTTTGAGGTGGGAGGAGACGTAGCTGTAGGCGATCTCCGCCGATTCACGCATCACCTCGCCGAGCTTGCCGGTGAGCTTGAAGCCACGGTTCTTACTGTGCACCTGGGTGGCCTCAATGCTGAGCGTCGCCCCGCCCATGGCGGTCCAGGCGAGCCCGGTGATTACGCCTACACCGCTGAGCGGCTTCTCCTTGCCGAAGAAGGGTTTGCCCAGGTACTCCTCCAGATTTCGCGGTCCGACGCGCAGCGGCCCCTTCTCGCCGCTGACCAGCTTCATCGCCGCCTTGCGTACCACCCGGCCGAGCTGCTTCTCCAGGTTGCGCACGCCCGCCTCGCGGGCGTAACCCTCGATGATATGACGCAGCGCTGAATCGCTGATCTTCAGCTTGCTTGGTTTGACCCCCGCCCGCTCCAGCTGGCGTGGCCAGAGGTGGTGTTTGGCGATAGCCAGCTTCTCCTCGGTGATGTAGCCGGAGAGGCGGATCACCTCCATGCGATCCAGCAGCGGTCCGGGGATCGTATCGAGCTGGTTGGCGGTGCAGACGAACAGTACCTTGGAGAGGTCGAAACGCAGGTCCAGGTAGTGGTCGAGGAAATCGTTATTTTGCTCCGGGTCCAGTACCTCAAGCAGCGCGGCGGCGGGGTCACCCTGGTAGGAGGCACCGATTTTGTCGATCTCATCGAGCATGATTACCGGGTTTTCAGTACCGGCCTCCTTGAGTGAGTGGATGAATTTGCCCGGCATAGCGCCGATGTAGGTACGGCGGTGCCCCTTGATCTCCGCCTCGTCGCGCATGCCGCCGACCGAGAAGCGGTAGAACTTGCGCCCCACAGTTTCGGCGATGGAGCGCCCGATGGAGGTCTTGCCCACTCCCGGCGGGCCGACCAGCAGCAAGATGGAACCGGCAATGGTGCCGCGCAACTGGCCTACCGCGAGAAACTCCAGAATTCGCTGCTTTACATCGTCAAGACCGTCGTGATCCCGATCCAGAATTTTGCGCGCGCGCTTCAAATCGAGGATATCCTCCGAATCGACCCCCCAGGGCAGGCTGGTGATCCAGTCCAGGTAGTTACGAGTGACGGTGTATTCGGGCGAACCCGATTCGAGCACGGAGAGTTTCTGCATCTCATCATCGAGGCGGCGCTGGGCATGCTCGGGGAGGGTCAGTTCTTCGACCCGTTGCTGGAAACGCTCCAGATCCGCGGTGCGATCATCCTTCTCCAGCCCGAGCTCCTTCTGGATCTCCTTGAGCTGTTCGCGCAGGAAGAACCTGCGCTGCTGATCGGACATCTGATCCTCCACGCGCTGACGGATCTGGTGCTGGAGCCTGGCCACTTCCATCTCTTTTTTCAGCAGCACCAGCACCCGCTGCATACGTTCGATCACCGGATAGGTCTCCAGTACCTCCTGCAGTGAGTGGCCGTCCGCGGTGGTCAGACCGGCGGCGAAATCGGTTAGCGGCGAGGGCTCGTTCGGCCCAAAGCGGTTAAGAAAGTATTTCAACTCCTCGCTGTAGAGTGGATTGAGCGGCAACAGCTCCTTGATGGTGTTGATAATGGCCATCGCGTAGGCGCGCACTTTCTCATCGGCACTCTGTTTATCGCCCGCAGGATACTCCACCTGAACCTGGTAGGGGGGGTGATCCGAGAGCCACTTCACGATCCGGAAGCGCTGCAATCCCTCGGCGATAAACTGTAGCTTGCCCTCAGCACGAGTGGGCTGGTGGAGCCGGACTATGCTGCCCATGGTGTAAAAATCTGCGGGGGTCAACTGCTCAAGCTTCTCTGTTTTGACCATTACCAGCCCGGCCATGTGGTGTCCGCTCTCACCGATCTTCTCGATGGTTTCCAGCCAGGGTTGCTCATCCATCACGATAGGGGCGGCTTGTGCCGGAAAAAAAGGGCGTTCAAATACCGGCAACAGGTGAATCGTGGTAGGTAACACGCTGCCCGGAACAGCCAGTGCAGTGTCAGAGTCTTGAATATACTCGGCTTCCAGTGGCTCATTTTCAGCCATGATATTCCCCTTTTATTTATCTTCAGGCAGAAAAACAGTGTGTGTAGTCGAGTGAACGACGCTCACCCTGGCGTGATTTTATCTAAAAATATTTTATGCCAATAGCCTCGCATGACTATCTGAGTTGTGCCTACAAACGGCTAATGCAATCTTTAAAAATTATGATTTTGGCTCTTTGGCGAATAAATATGCGTGAAAATGTAAAAAAAGATGCCTTTTTGCTAAAAAAAACACTATTTTTTTACAAAAAAATAGAAAGTGTGTTTATAATTTGCTTGTCAACACTGTTTTATCAAATTCATTTCAGGAAGGAGCGGTTTCATGGCACGCGTAAAAAAAGCTGCAACCAAGAAGAGAACTGTTAAGAAGACAGCAGCCCGTCGTGGTCGTCCGGCTGCAAGAAAGTCCGCTGTAAAGCTGGACCCGACCAAGAATAGCACTTTCAAGGCGGCTATAACCCGCCGTGAAAAGGCGGAAGCTGCGATGGCCAAGGCGGAGGCCGCCGCGAAGAAGGCTGCCGATGCACTGACTGCGGCCCGTAACAAGACCAGGACTGTCAAAACCGCTGCTGCCAAAAATGCTGTAACGAAGAAAACTGAAATGGTGAAGGCGGCCAAG
>JAPHTQ010000011.1 GCA_026196275.1 Gammaproteobacteria bacterium | reverse complement strand
GCCAATGCCGCGTTGCACTCCTTGTAAAGGGCTCGCCATTCCCTGCGGAGTGCGCCTTGCCTTGGCTTCTTGGCGGGGCTCTGAGTGTCACACTATTTTTCGCATGGCCCACTAGGCGCAGATGGCTCAATAACATCCCGCTACCGCGGCCCGCTGCGTGCGTGCATGTCACACGAAGATCTTGACACCCTCCCTGCCCTGAACGACGGGTCTTTACGGCACGATCAGGTAAGCTTTCTTGGCGAGCTCTACACCTTGGCAGAGAAATATCCCTCTCATAGGCCACCCCCTTCCTTCTTCAGATGGTCTTGATGTACATCAAGGTACCCGCTTTTTATCAGGCGTAAAAAAAAACCCATACAGCTCTCTGGTCTTTTGCCACACCCGTAAAAGGAGAAGCACGATGAAGTACCCGAGCGTAAAAAAGTCCCTGACGCTGGCCATCCTGGCCGCCACGGGCAGTATGGTCGCCATGAACCTCAGCGCGGCTGAAGCCAAACACCCCACCAGCAAGAGTGAAGAGCTCTACCAGGGCGCACCGTCGCTGGTCGATCCCAACGGCAAGTCCAGCGGCCCGCAGCCACCGGCGATGAGTAGTGAGGAGTTTGTTCGCGCCAAGCAGATCTATTTCGAGCGTTGCGCCGGCTGTCACGGCGTGCTGCGCAAGGGCGCCACCGGCAAGCCGCTGACCACGGATATCACCCTGCAGAGGGGTACCGGCTACCTCAAGGCCTTCATCGGCTATGGTTCACCCGCCGGCATGCCCGCCTGGGGCCAAAGCGGCGTACTGAGCGAGGCCGAGGTCGACCTGATGGCGCGCTACCTGCAGCACGAACCGCCGCAACCGCCGGAGTTCGGTATGGAGCAGATGAAGGCCAGCTGGAAGGTCATCATCCCGCCGGAGAAGCGTCCGAAAAAACAGCTCAACAACTTTGATCTGGACAATATCTTTTCGGTCACCCTGCGCGATGCCGGGCAGATCGCCCTGATCGACGGTAACTCCAAGAAGATCCTCAAGGTCATCGATACCGGTTATGCGGTACACATCTCGCGCACCTCCGCCTCCGGTCGTTACCTCTTCGTCATCGGCCGTGATGCCAAGATCAACCTCATCGATCTGTGGATGAAGAGTCCGGATACCGTGGCCGAGATCAAGATCGGCATGGAGGCCCGCTCGGTAGAGACCTCCAAGTACAAGGGCTACGAGGACAAGTACGCCATCGCCGGTGCCTACTGGCCGCCGCAGTTCGTGATTATGGACGGCGACACCCTGGAGCCGAAGAAGATCGTCGCCACCCGCGGCATGACCGTCGACACCCAGGAGTACCACCCGGAGCCACGGGTTGCCGCCATCCTTGCCTCGCATGAACACCCCGAGTTCATGGTCAACGTCAAGGAGACCGGCAAGGTGATGATGGTCAACTATCAGGATCTGGATAACCTCAAGATCACCACCATCGATGCGGCGCCCTTCCTGCATGACGGCGGCTGGGACTCCACCCACCGCTACTTCATGACCGCTGCCAACAACTCCAACAAGATCGCCGTAATCGACTCCAAGGAGCAGCGGCTGGCCGCACTGGTCGACGTCGGCAAGATCCCTCACCCGGGTCGTGGTGCCAACTTTGTCGATCCGAAGTTCGGGCCGGTCTGGGCCACCAGCGATCTGGGTGACAACAAGGTCACCCTGATTGGCACCGATCCGGTCAAGCACAAGAAAAACGCCTGGAAGGTCGTGCGCAATCTGGAAGGACAGGGCGGCGGTTCACTGTTCATCAAGACCCATCCCAAATCGAGCAACCTCTATATCGACACCGCGTTGAACCCGAACGAGAAGATCAGCCAGTCGGTCGCCGTATTCGATATCAACAACCTGGAAAAGGGGTTTGAGGTGTTACCCATCGCCGAGTGGGCCGACTTGGGTGAGGGACCGAAGCGTGTGGTTCAGCCCGAGTACAACAAGGCCGGTGACGAGGTCTGGTTCTCGGTCTGGAACGGCAAGGAGCAGACCTCCGCGCTGGTGGTTGTCGATGACAAGACGCGCAAGCTCAAGGCGGTGATCAAGGACAAGCGCCTGGTTACCCCGACGGGCAAGTTCAACGTCTACAACACCATGCACGACGTCTACTAAAGGAGCGGGGGCGGGTACCCCCCGCCCCTTGCTGGACAACTGGAGAAGAACTATGCGTCAGCAGATTGTTCAACTCACTGCCCTGCTTTCTATTCTGGCCATCGGCGGTACGGCCGGCGCCACCCCCTCCGCAGAGCGTCAAGCCCAGCTGCTGCATCTGCTCAAACAGGACTGCGGTTCCTGCCACGGCATGACCCTCAAGGGCGGGCTCGGCCCGGCGCTGTTGCCGCAAAATCTCACCGGCAAGCCCGATGCGATGCTGATTCAAACCGTGCTCGACGGCCGCCCCGGCACCGCCATGCCACCCTGGCGCACCATGCTCAGCCACGACGAAGTCCGCTGGCTGGTCGATAACCTGCGTAAAGGAGTCGACGATGCGCCGTAACTACGCCCTACCCCTTCTGCTGCTGGCGCTCCTCTCCCTCAGTGCGTGCAGTCACACCCTCCGTGGTACCGGAGATCTCGGTGTGGTCATCGAGCGGGCCAGCGGCAGCGTGCAGCTGGTGGAGACCAGTGGCCGGACCGCCCTGCAGCGGATCGAGGGGCTGGGCGATCTCTCCCACGCCTCGGTGGTCTACTCCCGCGATACCCGCTACGCCTATGTGTTTGGTCGCGACGGGGGACTGACCCGCGTCGACCTGCTCACCGCCCGTATCGACAAACGTATCCTGCAATCGGGTAACAGCATCGGTGGTGCCATTTCACAAGACGGAAAACTGGTTGCGGTCTCCAACTACACACCGGGCGGGGTCAAGGTGTTCACCGCCGATACCCTGGAACTGGTAGCGGAGATCCCGGCAGAGTACGGCGACGGCCAACTCTCCAAGGTGGTCGGGCTGGTGGATGCGCCGGGGCAGCGCTTCATCTTCAGCCTGTTCGATGCCGGCGAGATCTGGAGCGCCGACATGCACGACCCGGCAAATCCCAAAATCACCAAATTCAGGAATATCGGGCGCCAGCCCTACGATGCCCTGATCACCCCCGACGGCCGTTACTACATCGCCGGCCTGTTCGGCGAGGACGGTCTGGCGCTGCTCGACCTGTGGCATCCCGAAAAAGGCGTTAAACGTATCCTTCCCCACTACGGCCGCGGAGAGAAAAAACTGCCCGTCTACAAGATGCCCCATCTCGAAGGCTGGGCCATGGCAGGTCACTACGCCTTCCTCCCCGCCGTTGGTCATCACGAAGTACTGGTGATGGACATGAATAACTGGCAGGAGGTCGCCCGCATCCCGACCCACGGCCAGCCGGTATTCGTCATGGCCCGCCCGGACGGCCGCCAGGTGTGGGTCAATTTCGCCCATCCGCGCAACGACACGCTGCAGGTGATCGATACCGCCACGCTCAGGATCATCGACACCCTCACCCCGGGCAAGGCGGTGCTGCACATGGAGTTCACCCCGCGCGGCGAGCAGCTCTGGGTATCGGTGCGCGATGAGGATCGCATCGATATCTTCGACACCGAGACCGTTCAGCGCATCGGCACGCTGCCGGCGGACAAACCCAGCGGTATCTTCTTTACCGATCGCGCCCACCGCATCGGACTGTAGGGAGAAGCAGATGAGACAACCGATAGAGAGCACCACACTCACCCCGCTGCAGCGCAGCCTGCTCAATGACTATCAGCAGGGATTGCCGCTCTCGGCCACCCCCTTTGCCGACATGGCGGAACAGCTCGGCGTCAGCGAACAGCAGGTGTGCGACACCCTGGCGCAACTGCAGCAGCAGGGCGCCATCAGCCGCGTCGGTCCGGTCTTCCGCACCCACAGCATCGGCGCCAGCACCCTTGCGGCGATGGCCGTCGAGCCGGCGCAGCTGGAGGCGGTGGCCGCCATCGTCAGCGGCTTTGACGAGGTCAACCACAACTACGAGCGCGAACACGCACTCAATCTCTGGTTCGTGGCCACCGCCCCGGACGCGCAACACCTTGCCCGCACACTCCGGCAGATCGAGCAGCGCAGCGGCCATGAGGTCATCGCCCTGCCAATGCTGGAGGACTATCACATCGACCTGGGGTTTGAACTGCAATGGACATGAGAGCCCGAAATATCCTTGACCAGCCGCTCACCGTCGCGCTGGATCCCCTCGACCAGCAACTCATCGCGGCGATCCAGCGCGGCCTGCCGCTGGTAGCCCGCCCCTATGCCGAGGTGGGGGCGCCGCTTGGCCTTGCCGAGGAGGAGGTGGTGCGCCGCATCGAGAAGATGCAGCGCGCAGGGATCATCAAGCGCATGGGGGTCGTGGTGCGCCACCGCGAACTGGGCTACCGCGCCAACGCCATGGTGGTGTGGGATGTACCGGATGAGGAGGTGGCGGAGCTGGGACGCTGCCTGAGCGGTTTTGACTTCGTCACCCTCTGCTACCGCCGTCCGCGCCACCTGCCGCGCTGGCCCTACAACCTCTTCTGCATGATCCACGGCCATGACCGCGAAGAGGTGCTGGAGAAGTATCGCATGCTGATCGCGCGCTGCGGCCTGGAGGAGATCCCGCGGGCGGTGCTGTTCAGCCGCCGCCGCTTCAAGCAGCGTGGCGCCATCTACCGCCCGCAGAGCGACAGGCCGAAGGAGGCGTGATGGATCAGCTCGACCGCGACATCATCAACACCCTGCAGCAAGGATTCCCCATCTGCGAACAGCCCTATGCCGAGGTGGCCGCCCGACTGGGCAGCAGCGAGGAGGAGCTGCTGGCACGCCTGCGCCGGCTGCTGGATGAGGGGCTGCTGAGCCGCTTTGGCCCGATGTATCACGCCGAACGGATGGGCGGTGGGCTGACCCTGGCGGCAATGTCGATCCCGGAGAAGGTGTTCGAGCCGGTCAGCGAACAGGTCAACCGCCACCCTGAGGTGGCGCACAACTATCAACGTGACCACACCCTCAACATGTGGTTTGTGCTGGCCACCGAAACGCCCGGGCAGATCGACGAGGTGATCGCCGAAATCGAGCAGGAGACCGGCTACCCGGTCTACAACATGCCGAAGGAGCACGAGTTCTTCATCGGCCTGAGGTTCGCGGTATGAACGCTCCGCTGCAACCGACCCGGCACGCCCCGATCGATACCCTCGATCGCCAAATCATCCAGGCAACCCAGGCGGGTCTGCCGCTGACCCCGCGCCCCTATCACCAGCTCGCCGCACACCTCGGCCTCGAACCCGAGGAGGTGATGCGGCGCCTGCAGCGCATGCAGCAGCGCGGCATCATCCGCCGTATCGGGGCGGTGCCCAACCACTACGCCCTCGGCTACCGCGGCAACGGCATGTCGGTCTGGGATGTACCGGATGAGCGCATCGCGCAGCTGGGCCGGCGCATCGGTGAACTCGATTTCGTCAGCCACTGTTACCAGCGTCCACGCCACCTGCCCGACTGGCCCTACAACCTGTTCGCCATGGTACACGGCCACGACCGCGACGAGGTCCGTGACAAGGTGTCGATAATCGCCGGCCTGCTCGGCGCAGACAACCGGGGGCACCAGATCCTGTTCAGTACCCGCATTCTGAAAAAGAGCGGGCTACGCCTTCCCACCTGACCCCAGAGCGAGGCTTATATGTTCCGCATCTCGCAATACATGCATATGTTGACCCAGGACCCGGCGCCGCAAACGCTACGCCCTGCCACCCCTCGCGGCCCGGTGGTGATCTGGAACCTGCTGCGACGCTGCAATCTCACCTGCAAACACTGCTACGCGGTCTCCGCCGACAAGGATTTCGACGACGAACTCTCCACCCCGGAAATTTACACGGTAATGGACGACCTCAGGGCCTTTGGCGTACCGGTGCTGATCCTCTCCGGCGGCGAGCCGCTGCTGCACCCGGATATCTTTGCCATCTCGGCCCGCGCCAAGGCGATGGGCTTCTATGTCGGTCTCTCCAGCAACGGCACGCTGATCGATGAGAACAACATCGATGCGATCGCCCGCACCGGTTATGACTATGTCGGCATCAGCATCGACGGCATCGAAACGACCCACGACACCTTCCGGCGCAAGCAGGGCGCCTTTGCCGAGGCGCTGCGCGCCATCCGCCTGTGCCATCAGCACGGCATCAAGGTCGGCCTGCGATTTACCCTGACCCGCGACAATGCCGCCGAGCTTCCTGCTATCCTGCAGCTGATGGACGAGGAGGCGGTCGACAAGCTCTACCTTTCACACCTCAACTATGCCGGACGCGGCAACAAGCACCGCGGCGAGGATGCGGTCCATGCGCACACCCGCGATGCCATGGATCGGCTGTTTGAGACCGCGCTGGCCGATGCCCGCGCCGGGCGCAAGCGCGAGTTTGTCACTGGGAATAACGATGCCGACGGGGTCTACCTGCTCAAGTGGGTGGAGCGCCACTACCCGGAGAGGGCCGAAGCCATCGCAGCGGCACTGCGGCGCTGGGGCGGCAACGCCTCCGGTGTGAACATCGCCAACATCGACAACACCGGCACGGTCCACCCCGACACCATGTGGTGGCACTACCCGCTGGGCAACGTACGCGATCGCCCCTTCTCCACAATCTGGCAGGACACCAGCGACCCGCTGATGGCCGGCCTGAAACAGCGGCCGCGTCCGGTCAAAGGACGCTGCGGCGCCTGCGCTTACCTCGATATCTGTAACGGCAACACCCGGGTACGCGCCCAGCAACTCAGCGGCGATCCCTGGGCCGAGGACCCGGCCTGCTACCTCAGCGATGCCGAGATCGGCCTCAGCAGCGGCAGCCGGCAACTGCACAACTTCCCCTACCCGAAAAGGAGGCCGGCATGAACCGCTGCCACGCCATCAAGGCCCTGCTGTTGCTGCTGGCCACACAACTTTTCGCGCCGGCCGGCGCCGCCACCGCCGAGGTAGAGAAAACTTTCACCCGGCACTGTGCCGAGTGTCACGGCGCCGACCGGCTGGGCGGCATGGGGCCGGCCCTGTTGCCGGAGAACCTCCGGCGCCTGCGCCGCGGGATGGCGCAGCAGATGATCAGCGAGGGCCGGGCCGCCACGCAGATGCCCGCCTATGGCGGCACCCTCAGCGCGGCGCAGATCGAGGCGCTGGTTGACTATATCTACACCCCGCTGGCGACGGTACCCGAGTGGGGGCTCGATGCCATCCGCGCCAGTCGCAAAATCCACCTGGAGGCGTCGGCCCTGTCCGATAAGCCCGTCTACCACGCCGACCCGCTCAACCTCTTTCTGGTGGTGGAGCTGGAGGATCACCACGCCACGGTACTCGACGGCGACAGCTTCACCCCGCTGGACCGTTTTGCCACACCCTTTGCGGTACACGGCGGACCGAAGTATTCACCGGACGGACGCTTTGTCTACCTGGCCTCACGCGACGGCTGGATCAGGAAGTACGACATGTACAACCTGAAGATCGTCGCCGATGTACGCGCCGGCATCAATACCCGCAACGTCGCCATCTCCGGTGACGGCCGCTACCTGATGGTCGGCAACTACCTGCCACACAACGTGGTCATCCTCGATGCCCGGGATCTCAGTCCGCTGCAGCTGATCCCCACCCGTGATGAGCACGGCACCAGCTCGCGGGTCAGCGCGGTCTATACCGCACCGCCACGCGGCAGCTTTATCGTCGCCCTCAAGGACCTGCCCGAGGTGTGGGAGATCCCCTACCATGAAAAGGCCACCGCGCTGCCGGTCTACCGTGGCCCGATGCACGACTACCGCGCCGAATCCGGCGAGGAGTCACTGGCCGACACCCGCGACTTCCCGGTACGACGCATCAGGCTGGAGGACTATCTCGATGACTTTTTCTTCGACCGGGACTACCGCCACCTCATCGGCGCCTCACGCAACGGCAAGGGGCAGGTGATCAACCTCACCGTCGGCCAGCGTATCGCCGAGCTCGAGCTGCAGGGGATGCCGCACCTGGGCTCCGGCATCACCTGGTCCTATCAGGGACGTGATGTGCTGGCCACTCCCAACCTGAAAGAGGGGACGGTCACCATCATCGATATGCAGAACTGGCAGACCATCAAGACCCTGAAGACGCTGGGGCCCGGATTTTTCATGCGCAGCCACGACAACTCCCGCTACGCCTGGGTGGATGTCTTCTTCGGCAAGGAGCGCGATGCGGTGCACATCATCGACAAGGAGAAGCTGGCGATCGTCAAAACCCTGCGCCCGGCGCCGGGCAAGACCTCCGCCCACGTGGAGTTCACCCGCGACGGCAGCCATGCGCTGTTGAGCATCTGGGACAAGGAGGGTGCGGTGATCGTCTACGACGCCAACACGCTGCAGGAGGTCACGCGTCTGCCGATGAGAAAACCCTCCGGCAAGTACAACGTCTACAACAAGACCCGCTACGAAGGCGGTACCAGTCACTGACAGCGCTGGCCCTCGCGAGCACACGAAGGCATCGATGCAGGAGATAGGGTAATGCAGGGAGCCATTAGCGGGAGCACACGGGGAACATAACCGTGTAACACCGTTCGGCGACTGAAAAGTCAGTCGCCATAGGTACGCAACCCCTCCGGGTCGTGCACGGTGATATTCAGCCCCTCAACGCTGATCAGCCCCTGGTTGCCCAGGTTGGCGAGGATGCGCGACAGGGTCTCCGGCTGGATGGAGAGGCGCGAGGCGATGATGTTCTTCGCCGCCGGCAGGGTGATCTCGACACAGCCCTCGCAGACCTCCTGCTCCTGCACCAGATAGAGCAGGAAATTCACCAGCCGCAGGCTGGCATTCTGCAGCGTCAGCGCATCGATCTCATTGAGCAACCCCTTGAGCCGCACACTGATGTCGGCCATCACATGGAAACAGGTCTCCACCGATCCGCTGAGCAGTTCAAGAAACCCCCTGTTACGGATCACGAACAGCTCGACATTGGTCAGTGCCTGGGCGCTGAGTGGATAGGCAGGCACCTCGAGAAACATCAGCGCCTCGGCAAAACTGTGGCCGGGGCGGACGATCTCGATCACCTTCTCCTGACCGCTGGGCGCCAGCCGATAGAGCTTGATCTGCCCCTGGCGCAGCAGATAAAAGGCCTCGGCCTTCTGCCCTTCCTCGAAAAGGTGTTCGCCCTGCTTGAGCGACTTGATGGATATGTGCGGCTGCAGCGCCTCCATCTGCCCCCGATCCAGGGCACGAAACAGGTGATTTTTCTGTAGCTCCTTTTCCTCTTCCTCGCCTATTTTTCCCATCGTGATGCTCCCCCTCAACAGGACACCAAGCTTACACCATTCGCCACCGCCAGCGAACCTCTGCCACCCCGGAGACGGGTGCTGCGGGCTTCGCTTTGGCGCCATGAGATCTCAAATCCCTTCAACCGCTCCCGCCGCAGGCAAACCGGACCCGGCCGCGCTGCTATATGTTATAATTTTGTTAAATACCTCTTTGAGAAAGATGGCACCTATCACAGCACCTCGGTCAGGATAGACGGTTTCCTGCATAGTGCTGACAACAGCATGAGCAAGTAAGGGGGAGAGTATGCGTGCACTGATTCTGGGGGTGGTATTGACCCTGCTCATCCCGCCGGCACTGGCGGAGAAACCGACAGCACCAGAGGAGATCGATGGCATCAAACGGCTCGATGCCGAGGGCACGGTGCAACTGATCCTCAACGAGCCCGAGCTGGTGATCATTGATGCGCGCAAGCGGGAGGAGTATGCCAAGGGCCATATCGAGGGGGCCATCAGCCTGCTCAATACCACCATGGACCGGGAGAAACTGGCCGCCCATGTCGCCACCCTGCAGACCCCGGTACTGTTCTACTGTAACGGTGCACGCTGCCTGCGCAGCAGCAACGCCGCGAAGAAGGCCCTGAGCTGGGGCTACAACAACCTCTACTGGTTCCGCGGCGGCTGGGTGGAGTGGCAGGAGAAGGGGCTGCCCGTGGCCCACTATTAGAATGGCTGGCCAGCGCCTCTCGATACGCAGCGCCACGACGCTCACCCTGATCGGCGTCGGGACCCTGTTCGTCCTCCTCTCCTGGTCCACCAGCAGCTACTTTCGCAACGCCGCCCTGGAGGCACAGACCAAGAGCCTGGCCCGCATCATCGAGGTCGCCAGCCAGCAGGTGCTGCGTGATGTCGAGCAACTCGCCATGGAGCTGGGAACCGCACTCCATACCGAGGACAATCTCGCTCAGGCCTATACCCGGTTGCAGCACGACGGCAACCCACAGCCGTTGCTGAAGCTGCTGGATGATCCGCTGGTCAACGGCTTTGTCGGCAACAGCGAGATCGAACTGGTCAAGCTGCGGCTCTACACACCCGAGCTGACATTCGTCACCCAGAGCCGCGCCGGCCTTAAGGGGTTGCCACCGGCGCTGCCCGCCTTCCTGCAGGCGCAGGCAAGTCGTCGCACTGGCGCCGAACGGCTCAAGGCCCTCGGCGGGCTATGGCTACAGGGCTACCTGGAGATCCTGGTCAACCCGACCTTCTCCATGGCAAAGGTGGAGACGATCACACACATGCCGGTGTTCATCTCCCTCGCCAGCGCTCCCCCGCCACTGGCCCGCACCACGAGCCAGGAGAACGACATGCTGCCGATCACCTTCACGCTCGAGGGTGATGATGGCCAGGCCGTCTACCGCCTGACCGGCCTGGAGGATGTCAGCCAGCTCAACCGGGATATGTACCGCGCCCAGGTCCTCGTCATCGCCAGCTTCATCTCCATCACCTTTATCACGCTGCTGCTGGTGCTGCTGATGCTCGATCGCGGCCTCTTTCGGCCGATTCGGGGGATGCTGCTCGGCATCGAGAGCTATCGCAACGGCGAACTGGAGACCACAAACCGCCCCTCGGGCCTGCGCGAACTGCATACCCTGGGGGCTACCTTCAACGACATGATGGCGCAGAACCGCCGGGACATGCGTCAGCTGGAGCGCTACTCCAACATCGACGATCTGACCAACCTGGCCAACCGCCGCTATTTCGACAAGCGGCTCAAGGAGGAGTGGTCCCGGGCCAGCCGGCAGCAGGCCCCCATCGCGGTGCTGTTTATCGACATCGACTACTTCAAGCGCTTCAACGACCACTACGGCCACCCCAATGGCGACAAGTGCCTACAGCGGATTGCCGTGGCCATTGAGGGGGCCGCCCGGCGCGAGAGCGATATCGCCGCCCGCTACGGAGGTGAGGAGTTCGTGATCATGCTCCCCGACACCGAACTGGAGGGGGCACGGCGGGTGGCCGAGAAACTGCAACAGGCAGTCGGGCAACTGCGCATCGAGCACGCCCGCTCCCGCATTGGACCGCATGTTACCCTGAGCATTGGCATTGCGGCCACTAGAGCACAATTCCCGGAAAGTCCCGACCAACTGCTCGCGATGGCCGATCGCGCCCTCTACCAGGCCAAGGCAAGGGGGCGAAACTGCACCGAGGCGATTGTCGAGGAAGACGACTGATCCCTCCTCCAGCCCCGAGCGAACCGAATCCACTGCCATGCCCCTGCCCCCGCTCACCATCCTCTATCGCGACGAGAATTACATCGCCGTGGACAAGCCCGATGGCCTACAGGTCCACCGCAGCTGGATCAGCGAGGAGAGCGAGCAGTTCCTGCTGCAGCGGCTGCGCGATCAGATCGGCCAGCGGGTCTATACTATCCACCGTCTCGACCGCCCCACCTCGGGCGTGATCCTCTTCGGCCTCTCCAGCGAGGCGGCCCGCGCCATGTGCGGGCTATTCGAAAACCACCGGGTGAAAAAGACCTATCTCGCCGTGGCCCGCGGCTACTGCGATCCGCAAGGGCATATCGACTATCCGCTGCGCGAGGAGCCGGACAAACCGCTGCAACAGGCGATCACCGACTACCGCACCCTCGCCACGGCGGAGCTGCCGATCCCCGTTGGCCGTTACAGCACCGCCCGTTACTCGCTGGTCGAGATCAAACCGCTGACGGGGCGCTCACGGCAGATCCGCAAACACTTCCACCACATCTTCCATCCGCTCATCGGCGACACCTCACACGGCGAGGGACGCCACAACCGACTGTATCGTGAACGCTTCGCTGTGCACCGACTGCTGCTGCACGCCTGGAAGCTGGCGTTTCCTCATCCGCTGAGCGGGGAGGAGATGGAGATTATCGCGCCGTTGCCGGAGGCGTTTGTGCGGGTGATGGGGGAGTTTGGATGGGAAGGGGTTTAATGGGAAGGGGTTTAAGCAGTTAACTTGAAATATCGTCATACCTGATCTATTCACCCCAATATGGATAGATTAGTAGGCATCGGCGAGGCGGCCAAGGCGCTGGGCGTGTCCATCACCACCCTCCGCCGTTGGGAAGCATCGGGCAGGTTGGTCCCTGAGCACACGGCGGGTGGCCATCGCCGTTACGACTTGGCGAAACTACGGCCCGAGATGTTTCGGGCCGAGGAAGACGCAGCACGGCGCACCGTGGCCTATGCTCGCGTCTCAAGCCACGATCAGCGGGATGATCTGGAGCGACAGAAACAGGTATTGGAGCTTTATTGCGCCCAGCAGGGATGGACGTTTGAGGTGATTTCCGATCTTGGGTCAGGCATGAACTACCACAAGAAGGGACTCAAGAAATTGCTCGATGCTATCATCGACGGGCATATCGGGCGGCTGGTCATTACCCACAAGGACCGGCTGTTGCGTTTTGGGGCCGAGTTGGTTTTTGCCATCTGCGAGGCAAAGGAGGTCGAGGTGGTGATTCTGAACCAGGATGAAGATACCACCTTTGAGGAGGATTTGGCGAAAGATGTGTTGGAGATCATCACCGTATTTAGCGCCAGGCTCTATGGTAGCCGCTCGCGCAAAAACCAGAAACTGCTGGATGGTGTGAAAAAGGCCGTAGAGGATGCGACATGATCATCGCTCACAAAATCGCGCTCGATCCCAATAACGTGCAGGCGACCTATTTCGCCCGTGCGGCGGGGACGGCGCGGTTCGCCTACAACTGGGCGCTGGCCGAATGGCAACGCCAGTACGAGGCGTGGAAGCAGGACAACAGCCTGCCCAAGCCATCACAAGCCGCACTGCGCCGCCAGTTGAATGCCATCAAACGTGAGCAGTTTCCCTGGATGCTGGAAGTCACCAAGAATGCTCCGCAGATGGCGATCATGCAGTTGGGTGAGGCATTTAAGAACTTCTTTGCCGGTCGAGCCAAATACCCGAAATTCCGCAAGAAGGGCGCTCATGATCGCTTTACCCTCACCAACGATCAATTTCGTGTCGAAGGCTCTCGCATACGCATCCCTAATCTGGGCTGGGTGCGTATGCGAGAGTCGTTGCGCTTTACTGGCAAGATCCTCGCGTCCACGGTCTCTCGTGTGGCCGACCGCTGGTTTGTCAGTATTACCGTGGATACCAAGGATGATCCACACCTACCCAAAGCTGAAAACCAAGGCGTGGTAGGTGTCGATCTGGGTGTCTTGGTATTGGCAACGCTCTCAACGAGAGAAACCATCACCGGCCCCAAGGCGCATACTGCGCTGCTCAAGCGGTTACGGCGGCTATCACGCCACCTGTCGCGCAAGCAAAAAGGCTCCAGAAATCGAGCCAAGGCCAAGGTGGAACTGGCACGGCTCCATGCCCGCATCGCCAATGTCCGATCTGATGCCTTGCACAAGCTCACATCCGATCTGACACGGCGGTTTCATACTATCGGGATCGAGGATCTGAACGTGCGCGGCATGATGGCGAACCGGCATCTGGCCCGCTCCATTGCCGACATGAGCTTTCATGAGTTCCGGCGGCAACTGGAATACAAGGCCGAGCGCCGTGGCGGGCTGGTGGTGGTTGCTGACCGCTGGTTTCCGAGCAGCAAGACCTGCTCGAACTGCGGATCGGTCCAGAAAAACATGCCGCTGTCTATCCGGCAGTGGACCTGCCCGGACTGTGGCAAATGCCACGACCGGGACGTGAATGCGGCAAGAAATATTGCCACATACGCCGTGAGTTCCACGGTGTCAGCCTGTGGAGAGGAAGGCGCTGGCTCAGGTCGTAAGACCGGAGTGAAACCGGCCTTGATGAAGCAGGAAGTCAGCACTGAACCGGTTTAGATACGTCTGAACAGGTTTGGATAGGTCTGATAGAACGGTGTTGGATTGAATCGCTGACGCGATTCCCGCTCATGCTGGGCATCAATGCCCAGCCTTGTATCTCCCCAAGCAACTCACTCCATCGCCCGATGCTTGGCCCGAATAAAGGCGCTGTGCGGCAGGTAGAGCAGGTCGGCGATACGCCGCACCATGTGCTCCTCGAAACTGTCGATATGCCCATCGGCAGCAGCCACCTGCCACAACAGCTCCACCACCCGCTCTTTCTCTTCAGGGCTGAGGCGATCCTTGAGCAGCGAGGTGAACTGGTAGTAGTCGATCGCCTCCCTGACCTCGGCCTCGGCCAGGCGGTAGAGTTCATCGACCTCAGCGGCCGGGAGCCCGAACCGTTCACGCAGCGCATGGGCAATGGCCTCCTGCTCGGCCTGATGGATCTGTTCATCCTGCCGGCTCATCTCGACCAGCAGTGCCGCGGTAGCCAGGCGCAGTGCATGCTCCGGGTCGCCCTGAGCGGCCGACTCGGGCGCCATGATCTGTTTCTCCACAAAATCCCGGATTGCTTTTAACATAACCCTCGCCACGTGATAATTTGCGTACTCTCCGCACGGTGAGTGCGATACAACTTCAATATACCGATAAACAGCGGGAGATAGCATGCAGCCAGGCACCACCCCCTTCACGCGCAACCGCCCGCTGCAGCTGATGCTGGGGTGGCTGCTGCTCTTCTGGCTCATCACCGCCATCGCCCCCCACAACCGGCTCGACTGGTTGCTGGAGAACCTGCTGGTGATCAGCTATGCGCTACTGCTGGCCCTCAGCTACCGCCGCTTCGCTTTCTCCAACCTCAGCTACGGCCTGTTTACCCTGTTTATCACCCTGCACCTCATCGGCGCTCACTACACCTATTCCGAAACCCCGCTCGGCTTCTGGCTGATGGAGTGGTTCGGCTGGGAACGCAACCACTACGACCGCATCGTCCATTTCTCCTATGGCCTGCTGCTGGCCTGGCCCTTCCATGAGCTGCTGCGCCGTCTGGCACAGCTAAACACTGTCTGGGCGGCCTTTCTCGCGGTCAACATGATCCTCGCCTTTAGTGCCTTTTTTGAAATTATCGAGGCGATTATCGCCGTGCTGGTCAGTCCCGAACTGGGTATCGCCTACCTCGGCACCCAGGGCGACATCTGGGATGCACAGAAGGATATGGGTCTGGCGCTGCTCGGCGCAAGCCTCAGCATGAGCGCCACGCTCTTCCTTGAGAAGAGAAAAACCACAGCCGACCCTTGACGCCCCCACAAAAGCCGATAGAATACGCGGCTTCCTGGCTAACGCCGGAAACCGCGGAGCGGTAGTTCAGTTGGTTAGAATACCGGCCTGTCACGCCGGGGGTCGCGGGTTCGAGTCCCGTCCGCTCCGCCACTATTTCCAGGCCCAGCCTTTGTGCTGGGCTTTTTCGTTTTTGGGCAACCTCTCCGCCTGAATGCATCCGCAAAAGTCTGCGTCACGTACGTTAATTCAGCTGAACTTGAAACCATCCCCCCTCAAAGATCATTCAACACCCGCAGCGGACTCTCTCGCACTACCCGGCGGGTACCCTGGAAGCCGGCAGCACCGATCAGCACGGCGCCGATAGGCGGCAGCGACAACCACAACCACCACTTGAAGGCGTAGTCGAGCTCGAACACCTGACTGTAGAGGATAAAGGCGGTCAGTTCCGCGCCGCCGGCAGCAAACAGCCCCGCCAGTGCCCCCAGCAGCGCGTATTCCGCCAGGTGCCCGGCGCGCAGCTGCCTGCGGCTGGCACCCAAGGTACGCAGCAGCGCCCCCTCGTAAAGCCGCTCGTCGAGGCTCGCCTGCAGTGCCGCGTAGAGCACGGCAAAACCGGCCAGCAGGACAAACACCAGCACATACTCCACCGCCAGGGTTACCTGCTTGAGGATGCGCCGCACCTGCTCCATGATGCGGTCGAGGTCGATCACCGTCACCGCCGGGAACTGGCGCAGCATCTGCGCCAATTCACCCTTGCGCTCGTCCGGCAGGTAGAAGCTGGTCATCCAGGTGCCGGGGAACGGATCGAGCACCCCGGGGGGAAAGATCATGAAGAAGTTGGGGCGGAACGAATCCCACTGCACCGTGCGCAGGCTGGTCACGGTGGCGGTCAGGGTGGCGCTACCAAAGGAGAAGGTCAGCTCGTCACCCAGCGCAATACCCATGCGCCGGGCCAGCCCCGCCTCGATGGAGACGATCTTTCTGCCTTCATCCTCCGCGCTGAACCACTCCCCCTCCACCAGTCGGTTGTCCTCCGGCAGGACATCGCCCCAGGTCAGGTTCAACTCGCGGTTAAGCGCGCCGCGTCCGCCCTCCTCATCACTCACGAACTCCCTGATGGCGATGCCGTTGACCTCCGCCAGCCGCCCCCGCACCATCGGGTAGAGTCCGGCACTCTCGATCTGTCGCGCATCGAGAAAACCGCGAAAGGCATCGACCCGTTCCGGTACCACGTTCACCACAAAGTGGTTCGGCGCCTCATCCGGCAGCGAGGTCTGCCAGGTGGAGAGCAGATCACCGCGGACCAGGGTGATCAACGCCATCGCCATCAGGGTCAGGCCAAAGGCAAGGATCTGGCTGACGCTGAGCACCGGCCGGCGCCACAGGTTGTTCAGGCCAAACCGCCACGCCACCCCCACGCCGCGGTGCAGTGAGCGGCTGGCACGCAGCAGGCCAAAGGCAAACAGACCGAGGATAAGCAATGCCAACAGCGTGCCACCGATCACGCTTAGGGTGAGCTGCGCGCTGCCGGTGTAGCGCCACATCAGCAACCCCATCGCCAGCAGCGCGGCGCCATAGACCAGCCAGCCGCGCAGCGGCATCGGTGCCAGTTCACGCCGCAGCACCCGCAGTGCCGGCACCTGGCGCAGTCGCAACACCGGCGGCAGGGCAAACCCCGCCAGTACGGTCATGCCGGTGAGAAAACCGATCAACACCGGCGTCATCCCCGGCGCCGGCAGCTCCGCCGGCAGCAACTCACGCAGCAGGTGGAACAGACCGAACTGCGTCAGGTAGCCGGCCGCCACCCCCGCGGCACTGCCGATAAGACCAAGCAGCAGCAGTTGCGGCAGAAACAGGCCGAGGATGTCGCGTTGCGCCGCGCCCAGACAACGCATCACTGCGGTCACGTCAAAATGGCGTTCGGAGTAGCGCCGTGCCCCCATGGCGATCGCCACCCCAGCCAGCAGCACTGCCACCAGGCTGGCCAGCCCCAGGTACTGCTCGGCCCGGTCCAGCGCCGAGCCGACACTGGGGCGCCCCTCGCGTACATCCATCAGCCGCTGGCTCGGCTCCAACTGCGGTTCAAGCCAGCGCGTGAACCGTTTCAGCGCCTCCTCATCCCCGGCAAAATAATATTGATAGCTTACCCGGCTGCCGGGTCTCACCACCGCAGCCCGCACCAGATCATCGTGACCGATCAACACCCGCGGGGCGAGACTGGCGAAATTGCCATTGCCGCCCGGCTCGAAGGTCAGCACCCGCGTCACCCTGAGGGTGAGACTGCCCAGCTCCAGGGTGTCGCCGACCCCGATCCCCAGCAGCGGCAGCAACCGCGCCTCGACCCACGCCTCGCCCGCAGCGGGCAGTCCGTCGGCCTGCTGCTCCTCGCCATAGGGGACCCATGCGGTACGCAGCGTGCCGCGCAGGGGAAAACCCTCGGCCACCGCCTTGATGCCGGCGAGCTGGAAGTTCTCCCCCGCCACCACCACCGAGGGAAACTCCAGCACCCGGGTATGCGCCAACCCCTGCACGCGCGCTTCATCCAGCCAGCGACTGTCGATGGGGCGCGGAGCGGAGAGTTGCAGATCACCGCCCAGCAGCTCCGAGGACTGGTTGACCATCGCCTGTTGCAACCGATCGGTGAAGAAACTGATCGCGGTGGTGGCGGTCACCGCGATAACCAGCGCCGAGAGCAGAATACGCAGCTCCCCGGCGCGCCAATCACGCCGCAACAGTCGCCAGGCCAGGCGAAAGCGGGATCCGGGACTAGGCCTCATCCGCCACCACCTTGCCGGCGTCGAGGCGGATCTGGCGGCTGCAACGCACCGCCAGTTTCTCATCGTGGGTCACCAGCACCAGAGTGGTACCCTGTTCGGCATTGAGCGCAAACAGCAGTTCATTGATCGTCTGCCCGGTCACCGCATCCAGATTGCCGGTGGGCTCATCGGCGAACAGCACCGCCGGCTGCATGGCAAAGGCACGGGCGATCGCCACACGCTGCTGCTCACCGCCGGAGAGTTGTTTGGGGTAGTGGCTCAGGCGTGAGCCAAGGCCGACACGTTCCAGCAGTTGCGCCGCCTGGGCCTCGGCCCGCTCCGCGCCGGCCAGCTCCAGCGGCAACATCACGTTCTCCAGTGCAGTCAGGCTCGGCAGCAGCTGGAACGACTGAAAGACGAAGCCCACCTGCTCGCCGCGCAGCCGCGCCCTGCCATCCTCATCCAGCTCATTGAGACACTCCCCCACCAGGTTGATGGTGCCGCTGGAGGGAACATCCAGCCCTGCCAACAGTCCTAGAAGCGTGGACTTGCCGGAGCCGGAGACACCCACCACAGCGATACTCTCCCCGGCCTGGATATCAAAGCTGATATCATCAAGGATAGTCAGACCACCGGCGGCGGTGCTGACCTGCTTGCCGACACCCCGGGCGGAGACGATTGGATTCAAACTCGAGTATTCGGACATGCGTAAACTTGTTGCCTCATTGTTGTTGCTGCTCTCCCTGCCGGCCTGGGGCGGGACCATCGTGGTATTCGGCGACAGTCTCAGCGCCGGCTACGGCCTGGAGCCGGGCCAGGGCTGGGTGACTCTGCTGAAAGACCGCCTTGAGCGCAAAGGGTTCAATTGCCAGGTGATCAATGCCAGCATCAGCGGTGACACCAGCGCCGGCGGGGCGGCGCGCATCGAGGCGGTGCTGGCACAGCACCGGCCGGAGATCCTGATCCTGGAACTGGGCGCCAACGACGGCCTGCGCGGTCTCTCACCGGAGGCGATGAAAGCCAACCTTAGCAGCATCATCCTCAAGGCCAAAGCCGCCGGTGCGCAGATACTGCTGCTGGGGATGGAGATGCCACCCAACTACGGCCCGCGCTACACCGAAAAATTCACCTCTGTTTATAGCGGACTGGCAGAGGAACACCAGCTCCCCAAGCCTCCCTTCCTACTGGAGCGGGTCGCCCTCGAACCGCAGATGATGCAGGCGGACAACCTCCACCCCAACGCCGCGGGACAGCCGCTGCTGCTCGACACCGTCTGGCCCGCACTGCGGCCACTGCTCCGGCGTTGATAGACCCTGGCGTCACACGCCCCGCCGAGGGGTGGTAAGCGGGCTGTGCTGCAGGCATAAACACGCATATAATGACAATCAAATTATCATTACACCGAATGACTGCAATGGAATCGAAAACCGCACGCCTCACCGTCCTCATCGACCCGCGCAAGAAGAAAGCCTTCGAACAGCTTTGCGCCGAGCAGGACCTGACCGCCTCGCAAGTGGTCCGCCAGCTGATCCGCGACTACCTGGCCGAGCATGGCGTCGACTACACCACGCAGACTACCGACAAGCCCGAGATATAAGCTCTCCCCTTCTCCGCACGATGGGCGAGGCTTTTCCCCCCGCATCCTGTGGTATGATAACGTCGCTTTCGTCAGAGATCGTCGCCATGCGCCACTCCCCCTTCACCTTTTTGCGCCCCTTTGTGCTGTTCGCCCTTGCCAGCCTTGTGCTGCTCTCCGTCTCGCGCCTGGGGCATACCCTGTGGCTGTGGGAGCGGGTCGCGCCGACCGATGGCCTGCTCTTCATCCTTTTGCAGGGGGTGCGCTTCGATCTGGTGGTGCTCGGCATGCTGCTCTTCTTCCCGGCGAGCCTCACCCCGCTGATGGTCCAGACCAGGCTCACGTCCAGTGCCTGGTGGCGCTTTATCCAGCTCTACCTCAGCCTGGCTTTCGGTGTTGTTGCGCTGCTCGAACTCTCCACCCCCGGCTTCATCCTGCAGTACGACGCCCGGCCCAACCGCATCTTCTTCGAGTACCTGCTTTACCCGAAGGAGGTCTTCTCCATGCTGCTCACCGGCTACAAGCTGGAGCTGGTGCTGGGCGTTGGCGGAGCATTGCTCGCCGGGGTGTTGATGTGGCGCCGGCTGGGACGCGAGCGGGAGGAGCTCGCCGCCCGCCCCCACCCCTGGCAAGTGCTGCTGTTGATGCCGGTGCTGGTGCTGGCGCTGGCCTTCGCAGTGCGCTCCACCACCGATCACCGTCCGGTCAATCCGAGCACCGTGGCCTTCTCCGCCGATGCGCTGGTCAATACCCTGCCGCTCAGCTCGCTCTACAATGTCATCTACGCCGGCTACGAGACGACCCGCGAGGACGACACCCGCTTCGTCTACGGCCAGATGCCACTCGAGGAGGCGACCCGTCTGGTGCGCGGCGACCTGGTCACCACCGTACAAGACGCGGAGATCCCGACCTTGCACGCGCAGCAGGCGAGCGTGCAGCGCGAGCGCCCGCTCAACCTGGTAATCATCCTTGAGGAGAGCCTGGGGGCGGAGTTCGTCGGTTCGCTGGGCGGGCTGCCGTTGACCCCCAACCTGGACCGCCTGAGCCACGAGGGGATCTGGTTCGAACGGCTATTCGCCACCGGCACCCGCTCGGTGCGCGGCATCGAGGCGGTCACCACCGGCTTTACCCCGACCCCGGCGCGCGCGGTGGTCAAGCTCAGCCGTGCCCAGCGAGGCTTCTTCACCCTGGCGGACCTGCTCTCACGCCGCGGCTACGACACCTCGTTCATCTACGGTGGCGAGTCGCACTTCGACAACATGGCGCGCTTTTTCACCGGCAACGGTTTCCAGCGCATCATCGATCAGAACGACTACCCCACTCCAGTCTTCAAGGGCTCCTGGGGAGTCTCCGACGAGGATCTGTTCAACCGCGCCCACGAGGAGTTCCTCGCCGCCGGCGACCAGCCCTTCTTCAGCCTGATCTTCAGCTCCTCCAACCACAGCCCGTTCGAATACCCGCCCGGCCGCTTCGAGCCCTACGAGCCGGAGCCGGCCACGGTGAACAACGCAGTGAAGTATGCCGACTATGCGCTGGGGATGTTCATCGACAAGGCGAAACAGGCGGACTACTGGGACAACACACTGTTCCTGATCGTCTCCGACCACAACTCACGGGTATATGGCGACGACTTGCTGCCGGTGGAACGTTTCCACATCCCCGGCCTGGTCCTCGGCGCCGATACCCGGCCGGAGCGCATCGGGGGCATCGTCAGCCAGATCGACCTGCCCCCCACCCTGCTCTCGCTGATGGGGATCAGCAGCGAACACCCGATGATCGGCCGCGACCTGACCCGCGAGGACATGCGCAGCCTGCCCGGCCGGGCGATCATGCAGTTCTTCAACACCCAGGCCTATATGCATAAAGACCAGGTGGTGGTGATGCGCCCGGACAAACCGGCACAGCAGTTCGTCTATCGCGATGAGCGGCTGCACCCCACCGAGCTCGATCCGGCACTGGCCCGGCTGGCCCTGGCCCACCAGGTGTGGGGGGCGAGCATGTACCGCGACGGACGCTATCGTCTGCCACAGCAACAACCTGCGACAAGCGATTAGCTCCATAGTCATACCGGACTTGCTCCTGTATCCACGTATGAGGATACACCGGTGGTGCGCAAGGATGGATTCCGGGGCAGGCCAGGAATGGTGGCGCTTTTATGTTATTCGCCTGTGCCCGCGGGCCGTGCCTCGCTTTCCGCGAGCCACGCCTCACAGCGGACGAGGGTCTCGTCACAGCTCTGCAGGTAGTTCTCCTCGCCGATCAGTTCGAGGATCCCTGCCTTCTGCAGCTTGCGCTTCACCTTGTGGGAGGCGTCACAGAGCATCACTTTCACCCCGCGCCGCTCCAGATCCCCGATCACCTCCTCCAGCGTCTGCAGGCCGGTGATATCCATGAACGGCACCCGTTTCAGATAGAGCACCAGCACCTTCGGCTCGGTATGGGTATGCACCAGCGCCCGCTCGAAGGTCTCTACCGCGCCGAAGAAGAAGGGCCCCTCGATGGCATAGACCAGCACACCCTCGGGCAGCTCACCCTCGGTAAGCGCTCCATCCGCGCCCAGCTCCTTGCCGCCCACCTGCAGCACCTCGACCGAGGAGGCCATGCGGCGCATGAACTGCAGCATCGCCAGGATCACGCCGATGTTCACCGCGATCACCAGGTCGGCGAACACCGTCAGCAGGAAGGTGATGAGCAGGATCGCCACATCGGCCCGCGGCGCACGGCGCACCATGTAGACGAAGTGCTTCACCTCGCTCATGTTCCAGGCGACGACAAAGAGGATCGCCGCCAGCGCCGCCAGCGGAATGGAGGCGGCCAGCGGAGCGAGGAAGAGGATAATCACTACCAGCGTCAGGGCATGGACCATGCCCGCCAGCGGGCTGGTGCCGCCGTTGCGGATATTGGTGGCGGTGCGGGCGATGGCGCCGGTGGCGGCGAAACCGCCGAACAGCGGCGTGGCCATATTGGCGATCCCCTGGCCGATCAACTCCTGATTGGAGTTGTGGCGAGTGCCGGCCATGCCGTCGGCCACCACCGCCGAGAGCAGCGACTCGATGGCGCCGAGCATGGCGATGGTGAAGGCGGGGCCGATGAGCTCGATCACCCGCTCGGTGCTCACCGCGGGCAGGCCAATCTCCGGCAGCTGCTGCGGGATGCCGCCGAAGGCGCTACCGATGGTCACCACCCCCTCAAACTGAAACAGCGCCTGTACCGCGCTGACCACCACCATCGCCACCAGCGGGCCGGGCATCTTGTTCAACCCGGGAATACGGTTGCTGTAGATCACCAGCGACAGGCTCAGCAACGCCAGCAGCGTAGTGGCCGGGTGCAACTCCGGCAACGAGAGCAGCAGCTGCCAGAACTTCTCGTGAAAATGCTGTCCTTGAGGGGCCGCAAGGCCGAAGAAATGCTGCCACTGGCCGACCCAGATAATCACGCCGATGCCGGCGGTGAAGCCGACGATCACCGGCGCCGGGATAAACTTGATCACCCCGCCCATGCGCAGCAGTCCCATCCCCAGCAACATGATGCCGGCCATCAGTGTCGCCAGCTGCAACCCCTCGATGCCGTACTCAGCGGTGATCCCGGCGAGGATCACGATGAACGCCCCGGTGGGGCCGGCGATCTGCAGTCGGCTACCGCCGAAGATAGAGACCAGCAGCCCGGCGACAATGGCGGTATAGAGCCCCTGCTCCGGCTTGGCGCCCGAGGCGATGGCAAAGGCCATCCCCAGCGGCAACGCCACCACCCCGACGATAACCCCGGCCACGATATTCGACAGCCACTGGTTGCGCGCAAACAGACCCGCGCGATAGGCCTCCACCAAAGCGATCATCGATGCCCCTCATAGTCATGAGAATTTCATTATCATATCATTAACATACAACTCACCCTACAACACAACAGCAAAATCACTCACCGCAGACGCCGCCATGGATGGCGGTGGTAGACAATGCAGGGAGCATATTGTCCAGGCGCAAAGACGCAGAGGGATATCCGGTCAAGGGGGGCCGCATCTGTGTGGACGCCAAATTGTAGGCCACATTGCGAAGCTACGTGGCGATATCACGGTTTGGAGAGATGCCAGGTAGCCAGAGGGATGTTACGGGTATGGGTATTGTTTTGTCATCGGCGTGCCATCGATCTTCCGGGCGTTGCTGTGGCGGCAACCTGGCCTACACGCTTATTATTGAACCCTTTGCGCCTCTGCGGTGAGGATTTAAGGGGAGAGCAGTTACGCCACAGAGAGCACAGAGCACACCGATAATTAAAGCTGACACCCCTCAGTGGCCTCTGTGTCCTCTGTGGCAAATACCACTTACTCATGTCGCCTCGGCATCACTCTGGCTGATCGGCGGAAGTGGTTTGCGCGCTCCACCTCGCACCGCCATCATCCCGGCGACGGCGATCAGCAGGGCGCCGGCGACGAACAGCCAGTCCAGGGTCTCGCCCCAGAAGAGGTAGCCCCATACGGCTCCAAAGACCACCGAGAAGTAGGTGAAGGGACTCACCTGCGCCGCTGCGGCCACCGCGTAGCCACGGGTCAGCAGCAGCTGTCCGGCGGTGCCCATCACCCCCACCAGCACCAGCAGCGCCCACTGCTCCGGGGTGGGGCTCTGCCAACCCCACAGCAGCGGCATTGCGGAGATCACCGTGGCATTGAGAGCAAAGTAGAAGACGATGCGGGTGGTCGATTCGCTGCGCCCGAGCCGGCGCACCGTCACCTTAGCCACCGCAGCCAGCGCGCCCCCGAGGACGCCGAGCAGCGCCACCCAACTGAGATCGCCACCAGGCTTGAGCACCAGCCCGACACCGATAAAACCGACAGGAATAGCGAGGATCGCCAGCCTTCCGACCGACTCGCGCAGCCACAACAGGGCGATCAGCGGCATGAAGATGGGTGAGGTCATCTTCAGCAACAGGCCGTCGGCCAGCGCCAGCTTTCCCAGCACGTAGAAAAAACAGTACATCGCCGACAGCCCCAGCACCGCTCGCATTAGATGCAGGTGGTAGACCGGTGTGCGCAACTCACCGGCACCGTAGCGCAGCAGCAGCGGAGTGATGAGGAACAGCCCCAGCAGATTGCGCATGAACACCAGCATCTCGTTGGGTAGCCCCAGGCCCGCCGCAGCCTTCACCGCCGCGCCCATGGAGGCGAACATCAACTCGGAGAGCAGGATGAACAGGGCACCCTGAACCACGTTCTGGGAATAGCGCATAGTACCGCCATTGAAATGGATTTATGCCTCACCGCAAAGCTTTGCGGTGAGATGTTACACCCTGACAATCCACAGCCACTCGGGGGCGGTGCCGCTTTGGCTTGGGGGGATGGTGATCTGCACCTTGTAGTAGTCCGGCGCCAGCGTGTGGGCCCAGGCCTTGACCGCTTCGGCCTCCTCGCGGCCGCCCGGGTGACCGGTATAGGCCAGCACCGAGATCCCCCCGCCGGGGGCAAGCAGTTCACGCGCCTGCTCCAGTGCCGCCAAAGTAGTGTGGATGGTTGTGGTGCGCACCTTGTCGCCGCCTGGCAGATAGCCGAGGTTGAACACCACAGCCTTCAACCGCCCCGCCAGCGACTGGGGCAACACGACCGCCATCGCCTCATGGCCGGCATGGTAGAGCGAGGTGCGTCGCTCCAGTCCTGCCTCCTGCAGTCGTGCATAGGCGATATCCAGCGCCTGTTGCTGGATGTCGAAGCCGTAGACGGTTCCCGACTCGCCCACCTGCTGAGCGAGAAACAGCGTGTCATGACCATTGCCCACCGTGGCATCGATGACGGCATCGCCCTCGCGGAGGATCGCCGCCAGTGCGGTGTGGGCCTGCTGCACCAGGGAGTTGGGGCTCACTTCGGTGGGATCGCTGCTGCCTCTGTGCAACATTGGATTAGCGCAGCAACAGCACCGGTACCATGGCGTTGCGGACCACATTGGTGGTGGTGCTGCCGACCAGAAAGCGGCGGATCACCGAATGGCCGTAGGCGCCCATCACCAGCATGTCGATCTCGTGGGTGGCGCGGTAGTCACACAGAACCCGCTCCACATCGCCATGCAGGATTGAGCACGATGTATCGAATCCCGCGCTGCTAAGGGTGGTGCGGGCCCACTCCAGCTGTGCACGATTGGCCTCGTTGTTGTCGGCGACCATCACCACATGGACTGGCAGGCCGCGGAACAGCGGGCTCCCGGCGATCATCTCCACGCCTTTGCGGGTGGTCTCGCTGCCGTCAAAACCGATCATCACCCGCTGCGGTATGTTGAACTCGGCAGTGGTGATAAGGATCGGCCGATGCATGGTGCGCACCACATTCTCCAGTCGGCTGCCCACATGGGCTTTGAGGTGATCGTCATGCTTGCCCAGCACCAGCAGGCGGATATCCTCCTCCATCTCGGTCAGGGTCTCCACCAGATTACCGTGGCGCTGGCGGCTGGTGGGGTTGCCGACGCCGTCACCGATGGCGCGCTGCTCGGCCGCCTCCAGCATAAGCTTGCCCTGCTCAAGTGCCAGCTTGCCCCGTTTCTCGTCCAGCTCGGCCAGCTCATCCAGCAGCGCCTCGCGGCTGCCGAGGCCGATATTGCCGCTGAGATTGCTCTGCTCGGGATACTCCTCCTTCTCCAGCACATGCAGAAACTCCAGCGGTGCCTCCAGGCGCAGGCTTGCCCATGCGGCATAATCGCAAACAGCGGTAGAGACTTCAGTGCCGTCGATACAGGCGATAACCTTGCTCATTGTTTTTCTCCTTCTCAGTGACCCATCAGCTTTTCTACCGCATCCGGCTTGTCATGAACAGCAAACTTGTCGACGATGGTAGCACTGGCCTCATTAAGACCGATGAGCTCCACCTCGGTCCCCTCGCGGCGGAACTTGAGTACCGCCTTGTCCAGCGCCGCCACGGCGGTGATATCCCAGAAGTGGGCCTGGCAGAGATCGATCACCACCTTGCCGACCGCCTCCTTGAAGTCAAAGAACTCGACGAACTTGTCCGCCGAGGCAAAGAAGACCTGCCCCACGACCGTATAGGTGCGGGTGTCGCCATCCTCGCTCAGGCTGGAGCGGACATACTTGAACTGCGCCACCTTGTTGGCGAAGAACATCGCCGCCAGCAGCACGCCGACGAAGACACCGTAGGCCAGATTGTGGGTCGCCACCACCACCACTACGGTGCTCACCATAACGATATTGGTACTCAGTGGGTGTTTTTTCAGGTCCACCAGAGACTCCCAGCTGAAGGTACCGATGGAGACCATGATCATCACCGCCACCAGCGCGGCCATCGGGATCTGCGCCACCCACTCGCCCAGGAACACCACCATCATCAGCAGGAAGATACCAGCGCTGAGCGTGGAGAGACGGCTACGGCCGCCCGATTTGATGTTGATCACCGACTGTCCGATCATCGCGCAACCGGCCATGCCGCCGAGCAGCCCGGTGCCGATGTTGGCGATCCCCTGGCCCTTGCACTCGCGGTTCTTGTCGCTGTTGCTGTCGGTCAGATCATCGACGATGGTGGCGGTCATCAGCGACTCGAGCAGGCCCACCACCGCCAGTGACAGTGAGTAGGGGAAGATGATCATCAGTGTCTCGAGATTGAGCGGCACATCGGGCCAGAGGAAGACCGGCAGGGTATCGGGCAGTACACCCATATCGCCCACGGTGCGCACATCGATCCCCAGCACCATCACCACGGCGGTCAACACCACGATGGTCACCAATGGCGAGGGGATCGCCTTGGTGAGATAGGGCAGCAGGTAGATGATGCCGAGCCCCGCCGCGGTCAGCACATAGACGTGCCAGGTAACCCCATCGGTGGTCGGGCTCAGCTCCGGCAGCTGCGCCATGAAGATAAGGATCGCCAGCGCGTTGACGAAGCCGGTCACCACCGAGGTGGAGACGAAGCGCATCAGCGAGCCGAGCCTGAGGTAGCCGGCGAGGATCTGCAGCACGCCGGTCAGCAGGGTGGCCACCAGCAGATACTCCAGGCCATGCTCCTTGACCAGGGTGACCATCAGCAGCGCCATCGCCCCGGTGGCCGCAGAGATCATCCCCGGCCGACCGCCGGTAAAGGCGATGATCACCGCCATGGAGAAGGAGGCGTAGAGCCCCACCTTGGGATCAACGCCGGCGATGATAGAGAAGGCGATCGCCTCGGGGATCAACGCCAGCGCCACTACCATACCGGCGAGCAGATCGCCGCGAATATTGCCAAGCCAGCTATTTTTTATCGAAGAAACCATCTATCCAGAACCATCCATCAGGCGACACTTCCGGATTAGTGGCGGGATGACACAGCAGCGCCCGCGCTCCGGAATTCACCCGTCGCAGTCAAACAAACAGGGAGCGTCCGCACGCAGGCGAACAACGAACAAAACCAACAAATCTTTAAAGTGTAAAACGGGGGGATCGTCCTCCCCGGGGAGGGAAAGGCTGCCCGAAAAGCGGGCTATGGCGGCGTGAGCGCCCGTTGCGGATCAAAAGACATGCAGAACCCTTGGCAATCAGTGCAAAACAGCCGCCCAGTATAGCATGTCCGGGAGTCGGGCGACAAAACCGCGCGCGGCACTCACCCCCGATACAACTGCAGGTGACGGCGAATATCGCACCCGATCGGCAACGGGCAGTCGCAGTGCAGGGCGTCGGCAAAGGCGGTCGCATGCCAGGGGATGAGCATTGAGCCCTTGGAGCCGAAGCCATTGAAGATCCCCAGCTGCGGCCAGCGCGGGTGCATACCGATAAACGGCTGGCGGTCGGTGGTGGCCGGGCGCACCCCGGCCTGCTGACCGGTCACCCGGTAAGGATGCGGTTCGACGAGGATCCGGGGCAACGCATCGAGCAGGGTCTGCCGTGCGGCGGCAGTAACCCCCTCCTCCAGCTGTTGATGCTCGTAGGTGGCGCCCAGGCGGTACTCCCCGTTGCCGCGGGGGATCAGCCAGCGCTCGGCGTTGATCATCACATCCGGCAGTTTCTGCTCGAACCGCAGCGAGAGGATCTCCCCCTTGGCCGGGGTGAACGGCAACCAGTTGAACCAGGGATTATGGATCGCCCGGTAACCCTCGCAGAAGATCACCCGGCCGCAGCGGATGCCGTCGAAACGTACCTGCTCATCCTCGAGGACCAGCGCGTCGTAATCAAACCGTTGCGGCCGGTAACGTCCCGTCTCCACCAGATAATCGCGCACCCCCTCAAGCAGGGCGTTGATATTGAGATAAGCGGTCCGGTGCTGCACAAAGCCACCCAGCGGGGCCACAAAGGGCGGTTGCAACTGCTCACTCTCCAGCCACTCGCCCAGGTAGTCGCGATAGCCGGCATCCTCACTGCGCGTCTGCCACACCTGCCGCTCCTTCTCATTACGCAGCAGACGCCACATCGGCTTCTCCACCAGCAGCCTGCGCCCGAGGAGCTTCTCCAGCGCGCGATAGCGTTGATGCGCCAGCGGCAGATAGTCGTCGACGCCGGCGTCCTTGACCAGGCGCTGTCCGGTGACCGGGTTGATCAGCCCCGCCGCCGCGGTGGAGGCGGCACCGGCATGCTCCTCGTCGATCACCAGGATACGCTCGTTGCGGTGGGCCAGCTCCCAGGCGAGCAGACTGCCGGCCAGCCCCTGACCGATGATCAGGGTATCGATATCGGGATGCGCCATGGCCGTTTCAGCGCCGTCCGCGCTGGTGGCGTTGCCACAGCAATCGCGCACCACCGGCGATCACGGCCAGCAACAGCACCACGCCCGCAACATGTTCCACCTCACTCAGATAGTGCAGCAGGGAAAAGTCACCGCCCGCCCTGCCGTGGCCGCTGTGGGCATAGAGCGGAGTGCTGGTCATAATTGCCAGCAGTGTTACCAGGCCGCCATTTTTCATCACTCTCTCCTTTGATCCGTTAGCAGAGAAAAATCCGCCACTGTTGCCAATGTACCGAAGCCGCATGGTCTGTTCCAGATGAGTTTTCCCTGGAAGCTAACCGCGGAGGTGCCAAGACGCAAAGATTTCTCTGCGGTGAGATCACCTTTTTCGGGTGGAACGCGTAGTTACAGATTTCGGAACAAAACGGTGGTGCTCCACATGCCACTGTCCGGCCTTGACCTGCAGGATAAGACAGGAGGGACCGCCATGGGTACGGGCCCGTCCCGCCGCACCGGGGTTGAGGACCCACGGCCCCTGCTCGATATCCTCCACCAGCCGGTGGCTGTGACCGTAGACCACTGCGCGTGCAGCCGGGTAGCGTTCACGCAGCCGACTGTGGCGCTGTGCTGCGGGGTTGATTCGGTGCCCATGCAACACCAACAGTTCACCGCCCGGCAGTGCGATACTGCGCTCATGGGGCAGGGCAGTGAGAATAGCGTGGTCCTGTTGTGGCCAGTGCGAAGGGGTGTCGTTGTTACCGCGTACCGCCACCAGCTTGTCGCCCAGTCGGGCCAGCTGATGCAGCACCTCGGCATTGCCGATATCGCCGGCGTGGACGATCCAGTCACTGCCCTCGATCACCGCCGCCACACGCCCGTCGAGCACCCCGTGGGTATCGGAGAGCAGGGCGATCCTGAGATGACGGTGATAACTCATGGCAGCAGTTCAGGAACCGTTAACGTCCCGGCTCGGTATAGAACACCCCGGTGCCGCCCAGGCCGCAGTAGCCCCCCGGGTTCTTCGCCAGGTACTGCTGGTGGTACTCCTCGGCATAATAGAATGGCGGCGCCGGGATGATCTCGGTGGTGATCTCGCCGTGACCGGCAACGAGGAGCCGCGCCTGATAATCTGCCCGGGAGGCCAGCGCCGCCGCCTGCTGCGCCTCGTCGAAACAGTAAATCCCCGAGCGGTACTGGGTACCCACATCGTTGCCCTGGCGCATTCCCTGGGTCGGGTCGTGAGACTCCCAGAAGAGCCTGAGCAGGTCTTGATAACGGATCACGGCGGGGTCGAAGATCACCCGCACCACCTCGTTGTGCCCGGTCATCCCGCTGCATACCTCGCGGTAGGTGGGGTTGGGGGTGTAGCCACCGGCGTAACCAACCATGGTGGAGTAGACACCCGGGGTCTCCCAGAAACGTCTCTCTGCTCCCCAGAAACAACCCATGCCGAATATCGCCATCTGCATCCCCTCGGGAAAGGGGGGCAACAGACGGTGCTGATTGACGAAGTGGTATTCCGGCACGGCCATCGCCGCCTGCCGGCCTGGCAACGCCGCTTCGGCGCTGGGCATTTCACCACTTTTGTGTATCACCATCGCAGCTCCTGGCAGACTATCGCGGATGCAACAGCCGCTCCGCTTCAGGGGTGAGAGGAAGCAGGTCCTGCAGCGAGAGGTCGTGCAGATGGGTATGTCCCATGATCCGCAGGTACTCCTCCAGCTGCCGACGCGTGCCGTTCAGGAAGTTGGCCACCCGCTCGGCGGCGATCTCCGGGTCGATGCGTGCGCGCAGTTCCGGTGACTGGGTCGCCACACCGGTCGGGCAATGGCCGCTGTTGCAGGCGCGGTAGTACTCGCAGCCAAGGGCGAACAGCGCCGCAGTGGCCAGGGCACAGGCATCGGCCCCCAGGGCCAGCGCCTTGAGCATATCGTCAGGAGTGCGGATCCCGCCGGTGGCCACCAGCGAGACCGGGCGACGGCTGTTGGCGTTATGGGTATCGATGTGCCGGCGGGCGATGGGCAGGGCCATCACCAGAGGCATACCGAAATGATCCCGCACATGCACCGGCGCCGCTCCGGTACCGCCACCGAAACCGTCGACGGTAAGGTAGTCGGGCTGCAGCGACAGCGCTGCCTCCAGATCCGCTTCCAGATGGTTGGCGGCGATCTTGATGCCGACCGGCTTCTCCGGAAAATCGCTGCGCAGCGAGGCGATGCGCTCGGCAAAATCCTTCAACCCGGCCAGGTCAGGGAAGCGGGCCGGTGAATGGGCGGCGCTGCCCGGTTCAATTCCACGCACCCGGGCGATCTCCTCGGTTACCTTGGCTGCCGGCAACTCGCCACCGAGCCCCGGCTTGGCCGACTGACCCAGCTTGATCTCGAAGGCATCGGCCTGGGCCATGCTCTCCCTGTTCCAGCCGAAGTAGCCACTGGCCATCTCCAGCACATAGATTCTGGCCGCTGCACGCTCCTCGGCCAGCATGCCGCCCTCACCGGAACAGGTCATGCTCTGGGCCAGGGCCGAGCCTCTGGCCAGCGCGATCTTGGCCTCCCGTGAGACGGCACCGAAGGAGATATGCGAAATAAAGGCGGGCAGCGCGAGCTGCAGTGGTTTGCCAGCACCACGCCCCAGCACCACAGTGGTGCTGACCAGCTCCCCCTCCGGCTTGGGCAATCGCGCCAGCTGTGCCGCTCGCAGATGAAAGTGATCAAAGCCCACGACCAGACCCGGTGAGACCGGCTCAGCGCCCATCGCATCGATGGCCGGCGCTTTGCCCTTGGCCAGTTTGCGCACCACCTGCTTGCCGCGGGTATCCTGTGCCCAGCGCCGCCAGCGCCCCTGGTAACCGTCGAAGGTGGCGGCCGGCAGTGGCGGTACCGTTTCGGCATCGACCTCCACCGACTCACCGCTGATGCGCGCCGCAAAGGTATCGATACGGTCATGGGGGTTGTAGGGGGAGATCCCGGTGGTCAAATCAAAATTCCAGCCATGCAACGGGCAGATCGCATCGCCGTTCTCCACCGTGCCCTGCGACAGTTGTCCTTCGCGATGGGGGCAACGATCGTCCAGCGCGTAGACCGCACCCTGATGGAGAAACAGGGCCAGCGGTCGGCCATTGACCCACACCTCGTACCCCTTCCCCTCGTTCAAATCAGCAACACGACACACCTGCTCCCAGCGACTCATTCATTGCTCCTGTGTAACTGCTCTCCCCTTAAAAGCTCACCGCAGACGCCCTTCACCATAACCGCTCATTGTGGGGTATTCCAAATTGTAGCGTCTTGCCATGACGACGCCAGCAGGCGTCGACAATGCCCGCATTATCCTCCGGGAAGGCCTGCCCCGCCGAAGTAGTGACGCACCAGCAGCGCCACTGTCTCGCGCAATCTCTCCAGCGCCTCTTTTCTCCCACTAAAACCGCTGCGGTCCACCACCCGCTCCCAGCTGTGACGTTGCACCACCTTATCCCGCAGCAACTGCTGCCGGGCAGTATCAAGTTTAGCCAGCACATGGCGGTCACCGAGCGCCTGAAGTACCAGTTTGCGGATCGCCACCAGGCACAACTCGAAACCGCGCAGGCCAAAGGCAAACGACTCGAGATCGCGCCGATCCTGCCGGGTGATCGCCTCGTGCACGATCGGCGGCGCCAGCTCCAGCAGCCGATCGGCCAGGACGCCGTCCAGGGTATCGAGAGGCCCGGCCAGCAGCTCCGGCAACGTCTCGCAGAAACGCTCCCAAACAGCCAGGAACAGTGCCCCGCCGCGCGTTGAAAGCGGCACCATGACCATCACCGAATGGCTGCCGCTGGAGGCCTCGCGGCGGAGTCCCAGACGCACCGGCAACAGCCCCTGCTGCTGCCAGAAGCGGAGCAACTGCACCGTGGCCCCGAAGCTTGCCCCCAGGTAGTCACACCCCTTGCGCTGCATCGCCTGCTGAACATGGCCAAGCAGCAGCCCTCCCAGGCCCCGCCCCTGTAACGCCGGATGCACCGCGATGCGCATGACCCGTGCCCCACGCAGTGTTGCCGCCTCGACAAACCCGGCATGATTGGCCAGTGACTGCGGCAGAAGGTGCCCCTGCACCCGCCGCCGACCCAGATAGACCTGCTGCGCCAGCTCCGGCTCCAGTTCTCCCTCCTCCACCACCAGCGCGGTGGCGATGATGTGGCCGGCGTGGCGCAACACGTAGAGTGACTGTTGTGGCCCGTCGAGCAACTGCCGCAGGTCGTTGGGACTGGTGCGATAGTGGGCCAGTACCAGCAGGCCGAACAGCTCAGAGAGATCGCGCTCCTTGTCCAGCAGCGTCGCCCCGTCAAGCTGACTGATCTCGCAGTTTGCCGGCGAGGCGCCCGCAACCACCTCGTCGGCCACCGCCTCGGCATCCAGCAACAGTGCCCGGAAACTTAGCTGCTCCAGCGGATCGCCCGCCGACCAGCGAACCGGCATCGACAGATGCAGCCGCCGCCACTGCGGGGTCTGCACATCCAGCACCTTGCTGAAACGCACACTAAAGCCACGCCCGGTTCCTTCATACCCGTGAATGGTGGTGGCAAAGACAGTGCGTGGATAATAATCAAGCAGACGTTCCAGAATGGGGGTGGGGATCGCCGCCGCCTCATCGACCAGCAGCAGCTGTGCCGCGCGCGGGGCCAGCAGCAGGGCATCGGGTGGCACAAATTCGATGCTTCGGCCCTGCCACAGCAGGCGGCCGCGATGAGCCTCGCACTCAGGCAGCAGTTCGCGGGCATGCTCGAACACCCCGGCCGCCGCGGCGATCCGTGGTGCAGTCACTACCACCTGCTCAAGTCCATTATGCAGCAGCTGCGCGGCGGCGATACCCAACGCGGCAGACTTGCCGCGGCCACGGTCCGCGCTCAACACCAGCGGACGGTGGGGGTGACCCTCGGCAACATGGCGAATGGCATTCACCGCTTCGCACTGCTCATCACCGGCATAGATCTCACCGATCGCCACCCGCCCCCTGCTTTGCGGCAATGATGGCAACTCCGGCAGCGGTTCGCCCTGGGCGACCAGGCCGATGCCCCTTATGTTCCGCAACACCTTCGCCAATCTGGCCAGAAAGTGGCCCGTGACGCTCTCGGGCGGATGCGGGTAGAGGGCGAAACGCCGGTGCAACGGGTCCGCATAGTGGCGCCAGCGGTCCAGCGGCGGACTGAGCAACAGCAGCAGTCCGCCCGCCCGCACGGTGCCGCTCAGCGCACCGAAGCCCTCGGCATCGAAGCCATCAAAGGCATCGATCACCAGCTGCTCCAGCTCCATGCCGAGACGGGTACGGGCATGCCCCCACGCCAGAGACGTAGTCCCGGCCACCGCCTGGGCACCGAGCCACCAGCTGTCAGCCACCTTGCGGGCGGCGAGCAGCGCAGCGGCCTGTTCGCGACACCAGGTCATCTCACCGCTCAACACCACCACGGCACGAAAGCCGCAGCGCTCCGCCGCCTCACACAGCCCGGCGACATAGTGGTGGAGCGCGTCTGCTGAAAAGTGTTCGATCTGTGACATGAGACCCTGCTGTGCTGTATCCACCAAAGGGTAACACCTGATGAGAAGAGAGGTGAAATAGCGTCAAAGCCGCCACATGCCGGGTTGGCAATCGGCTCAGGCGTTAGTGCGAATTTCGCGACCGAAAAGGTAGATCGACCCTGCCGTCTCCAGGTAGAGTGACTCCAGCCGAAGTGCCATCGCCTCGGCAGACCAGTTCGCCGCATCCTCGCGCCCCCGTGTGCCGAGCCGCTGCCGTAGCGCCGCATCCTCCAGTAGCCGTATCACTGCAGCGGCGAATGCCGTCTCATCCTCCTCGACCACCACCGCACCGTGCGCCTCGCGCAACACATCCACCGTTCCCATTCTTGCGGTGGAGACCACCGGCACACCCATCGCCATGGCCTCCAGCAGAACCAGCCCCTGGGTCTCGGTACGCGAGGCGAAGACAAAAACGTCGGCGGCGGCATAACAGTCACACAGTGCCTGCTGACTGTGGAAATACCCGGCAAAGCGGACGTTCTCCTGCAAACCACGGATTGCCGCCTCCTGCCGCAGCATTGTCTCGGCCAGTCCCTCCCCGGCCAGCAGCAATAACGCCTCGGGGGAGCGGCGGCACACCTGCTGCAACATGCGCAGCAGAAAGTCGATATTCTTCTCCTGCACCAGACGGCCGACAAACAGCAAGGTCGGCCGTTGCGGGGCGATGCTGTGTTCACGACGGAAACGCTCACCGTCGCCGCGCGAGAAACGCTGCAGCTCGATACCCGTTGGGTTGATGTAGAGCTCCTCGCGCACCCCGTAGCCGCGCAGCACTTCGCTGAAGGCGTCGGTCGGCACCACCACCGAATCGACCTGGCTGCACTGGCGCCGCGACAGGGAACGCACCATCCAGCGCAGGAAAAACCGTGGCAGGAGGGGAATGTAGTGGAACAGATACTCCTCAAAATAGGTGTGATAGGTGAGCACCACGGGGAGCCGCAGACGTCGCGCCAGACGAACCCCCGCATAGTGGGCAATGAAAGGGGTCTGTATGTGCAGCAGATCCGGCTGCAACTCACGCAACTTCCCCTCCAGCGCCAGGACCTCGTGGTAGCGCATCATGCGGTCCTCCGGATCGCCGGGAACCCGGCGGGAGGGAACCCGGATGATCCACGACTCATCATCACTCGACTCGCCGTAATCGGGCGCCAGCAGCAGCACCTCATGCCCCAGCGCCGTCAGTTCACGACGGAAGGTACGGATCGAGGAGGAGACTCCGTTGACCCGCGGGAAATAGACGTCGGAAACCATGATGATACGCATCGCAAAACCACCCCCATGTGATCCGAACAGGATAGACACTGCAGATGAAGCCGGCGTGACGCTTTGATGACAAACGAATGTCGGCGCGGAAAGTGTCCTGCTTCCGGGACGGTGCTGGAACACAAAAAAATTCATCGCACTGTCACCGCAACGTCACGGCTCTGCGCTGCAATGGCTCCAGGCCACACGACAGGGGCGGGACGATGAGCAAGCCGCAGCACTATCGAAGCATCTTTATCTCCGATCTCCACCTGGGTACAAGGGAGGCCAAGACCCGCTACCTCTATGACTTTCTCAACGAAAGCCGTTGCGAACAGCTCTATCTGGTGGGTGATATCTTCGACCTGTGGAAATTGCGCAAGGGCTGGTACTGGCCGCCACTGAACAACGAGCTGCTGGCGTTGGTTTTCCGCATGGCCCGAGACGGCACCCGCATCACCTATATCCCCGGTAACCACGACGATATGTTCCGCCCCTACGCCGGCGGCAACTACAACGGTGTATGCCTGGAGCGTGAAACGATCCACCGCGCGGCTGACGGCCGCCGCTACCTGGTCATGCACGGTGATGAATTTGACGGCATCATGCGCCACAACCGCTGGCTGGCATACCTCGGTGACGGCACCTACGAAGTGCTGCTGTGGCTCAATCACTGGTTCAACGCCGCACGACGACGGTTCGGGCTCGGTTACTGGTCGCTGTCGAGCTACCTCAAGCAACAGGCAAAAACGGCGGTGAATTTCATCGACAACTTCGAACAGGTGGTTTGCCGGGAGGCGGAGCGGCGCGATGTTGACGGTATCATCTGTGGTCATATCCACCATGCAGCGATGCACAGCACCGGTACCTGTGACTACAAAAACACCGGCGATTGGGTAGAGAGCTGCACCGCTCTGGTGGAAAACCACCGCGGTCACTTCTCACTGCTCCACTATGCGGGCACGCAAAGCACGCTCGTGAGCGAAAACCCGGCCAGGGCAACGGATGTTGCCACAGAGCCACGTCCCAGGCGGGCAGCCTGAGTCTTCAACCCAGAGGTACAGCACGTCACAGGTGAGTTGAAAACCAGGATTGGAAACCACGACGATCGCGCCTGAACAGCTGAGCAAGGGTTATTCCGTAAACAGGCACCCTCTTCATCCAGCCTTAAGCCTCTTGCCTTACACTCGCCTCTTATCAGGCAGGAGGGTTAAAGATGCTTCGAACCACAACACAACGCGTCATCGCCATCGGCATCCTGGCAGTGGCGGTCACCACCGTGGCGTTCGGCTGGGGGGCACGGCTGGCCCGTGGCGGTCCCGCACTGGATGATGCCGCGCTTACCCTGGTGCGTATCCAGGAGTTAACCGGCATCGGCCCCGACGAGCGCACCCATCGCCTCTTTGCCAGTCGCGCAGGCTTCACCACTACCCTGAACGGGCTGGGGCGCATCGGTGCCCAGGTCAACGGACAACAGCTCGCCGATGGCGCCTACCACACTCTTTATGTGCAACTGCATGACAGTTACCAGCGCATCACCGCTGAGGGCACCACCGTCAGCGGCAGTCTCAGCGAGTCGGGTCAGGCGACCCATCTGCGCATCCGCGGCATGATCATGGTGAAAAACGGCTGCGCCACACCCTTGCGGATGTTTGACCTCCCCACCTATTACCGTTACCCGGAATGCGTACGTGAGGAGTAGTGCTGGCACCGTACAATGACCGATGAGGCAGATTCCTACGGGAGACTTTCCCCTCCGGTCACCGGGCCTGCTATCATCCCTGAGTGGGCAAACCAAACACCTCACTGCGTGCATGGCGTGACAGCGCCCTGGCACATTTCCAGCTCCGCCTCTCGCGTGCCGATGCGGTGATGGAGCTGTCGCTGCTGGGTCTGCTCAGCGGCGTGATCGCCGGGGTAATCTCCATCCTCTTTCGTCTCGCGGTGGAGTTCACGCAAGGCAGCTACCTCAGTGGACCACCCGGCAGTTTCGAGACACTGGGGCTGGCCAGCCGTTTCTGGCTGCCGGTGGCCGGCGGTTTGCTGATCGGGGTGCTGCTGCAGTTTGTGCGCCAGGAACAACGCATGGTCGGTGTGCTGCACGTCATGCAGCGGCTGCAGTATCACCAGGGCCGCATGCCGCTGGCCAATGCCCTGGTGCAGTTCGTCGGCGGATTGCTGGCGCTGGCAAGCGGTCATTCGGTCGGGCGCGAGGGACCGGGAGTACACCTCGGCGTTGCCGCCAGTAATCTGCCTGCCCAGGCGTTGGGACTGCCCAACAACAGTCTGCGCGTGCTCGCCGCCTGCGGCACTGCCGCGGCCATTGCCGCCTCTTTCAATACGCCGCTGGCCGGTGTGGTATTCGCCATGGAGGTGCTGATGTTCCAGTACACCATGGCCGCCTTTGCGCCGGTGCTGCTGGCCGCCGTCAGCGCCACCGCGCTCTCCCGCCTGGTGTTCGGCAACGACCTGGCCTTTTCCGTCCCCGATATTGCACCGGGATCGCTCAGTGAGCTCCCGCTGGTGCTGCTGATGGGGATCCTCACCGGTGTGCTGGCGGGGATCTTTATCCGTCTACTGCGTGAAACCTCACGGCGTGCCGAACCGCTTCCCCTCTGGTGGCGTGGCCTGCTGGCCGGCCTGCTCATCGGCACTATCGGTCTGTTCGTCCCCGAGGTGATGGGCATCGGCTATGACACGGTAAACCGCCTGATCCAGGGGGAGATGGCGCTCTGGCTGATCTTCGCCATCGTGCTGCTCAAGCTGCTCGCCAGCACTACCGCGGTGGGCCTCGGGATCCCCGGCGGACTGATCGGTCCGGCCCTGGTAGTCGGTGCCGCCAGCGGTGGCGCATTCGCCTGGGTTACCCAGCAGTGGGGACTGGCGGAGGATTCCTCCACCGCCGTCTATGTCCTGCTCGGCATGGGGGCGATGATGGCCGGTACGCTGCAGGCCCCGCTGGCCGCCCTGATCGCGATTCTTGAGCTGACCGGCAATCCCGGCATCATCTTCCCCGGCATGCTGGCCGTGATCGCCGCCACCCTGACCAGTGGCCAGGTCCACGGGCGCGAGTCGATGTACCTGGCGATGTTACGTGCCACCGGCAAGGATTACCGTAACGATCCGATTGCCGAATCACTGCGCAAGCTGGGGGTCGGCGCGGTAATGGAGCACAGTTTTGTCAGCTTGCCGCGGCGGATCGACAAGGGCGAGCTGGAGGCCTCGCTCAGTGAGACGCCGCGCTGGATCCTGTTGCACGAGACGGATGAGCCGCCGCAGCTGCTCGCCGCGGTGGATATCGCGATTGCCATTAAGGAGAAAGTGGAGGGGGAGTCGCTCGATCTGATGAGCCTGCCGGCGAAGCGCCTGCAGGCGGCGCCCATCGACTTTCAGTGCACCCTGCAGGATGCCCGTGAGTTGCTCACGCAAAGCGGTGCCGAAGCGCTCTATGTCACCCGCCTGACGGTTCCAGGCATCAGCCGTGTTTACGGCGTGCTGACCCGCGAGGATATCGAGAGCAGCTACCGGTTCTAGTGGTTCCTGCGGGAAATAGTGTACTGCGCCGCTCGCTCACTCCTCGCCCTGAAGCTCCTCGGGGGGAATGGAACGGGCAAACATTTCGCCGCCATAGAAGAAATGGATACGACGGGAGCCCCCCTCAAGGCAGGCATCCGATTCAGCAAAGGCCTCCAGAAAACTGCGCCGGATACCGGGGGTATAGTAGGCCCATTGCTGACGCATACGCACATTCAGCACGCCGTCCGACTCGCTGATCTCGGCAATCTCCAGGGCCTTGGCCCGGATCTTTCGTGCCATCTCCCGGTTACACACCAGGGCTATCTCCGACTCGTCTGCGGACTGCACGGGAAGCGCGCTCACCACGGCGCGTTTCTCTTGCGGGGAGGGCTGCTGCACGGCCTCTTCGACTGGGGGTTGCGTGTCGTTCTCCCCCACAACAGCAGTCAGACCCTGACGCAGCGACGGATAGTAGTCGCTGTCGATAAACAGCACACCGAGCAACACACCGATAATGAAAAAAGCGGCCACCAGGGCCAGCGGCGCGCTTTTCTTGCGTGCTGCGCCGCAGTGCGGACACTGCGCGGCACCTTGCGGAAGAATCTCACCGCAACGCGGGCATCTGTTTGGCGTCATACATCCTCCATCCAGGCGATCCTGATGCGCATCACCACAAACCCGCCCACACTCACCGAGTCAGGGGTTGTCCGGGTCACAGCTGCCGCTGCGCAGCCAGTTGCCCCGCTCACACCGCAGCAACTCATCGCCGCTGCAAACATACTGGCCATTGCCATAGATCACGTCGTTGAACTGGCAGGAGGCAAACTCCACACTGTCGGGGTCGATCCCGTCCAAATCGTCCTCAGCGGTCTCATCGAGGATCATGGAGTTGCGTTTCTCCGGGTCGGGGGCACCCACCTGCGGTGCGTCGATACGTTCTGTCATATACCCTCCTTCGTCTTTGTTAACCAATATTGCAAAAAAGCGAGTATTCGCCGAGCAGACCCGGCTCCTGCAGCCGGCAAGAACCTTTATCATGCAAATAGCATACACCAGTAACGCCCCGCTATCTGTCCGGCGCTAAATCACCTGAAATTTGTGGCGTTGATTGTTACGGCGACAGCCATAATATAAGGGCATGCCGCAATTGACCGACAAATGGCTCCCGCTTCTTCTGGCCCTGATGCTGGGAGTGGCATTCCTATCCCAATCAATGGCACTGCCCCTGCCGGCAAACTCACCGGCCGCTCCTTCCCATCACGATATGGCGACTGTCATGCCGCAGCATACCGGGATGGGTGCGACCTCCTGCGAGGAGTGCCGCAATGCGGCACATAACTGCGCCGGCAGCAGCTGTAGCTGTTATCAATGCGGCAACTGTAGCGTGGTACTTCTTCCTGAGTCGCCGCCAGTCACCGGCGAACATTTCACCGAACTGTTTGCCAGCCAGGCAACCAGCCAGCTAAACGATCACCCCTTTTTACTGTTCCGCCCGCCCCGGGGCTGATCCCTGCCACCACCTTTCAAGCGACTTCTTATTCACTTGAGGTCGGCAGCCGCCCGTGCGCCGCCGACCGGCAGAGGAATGACACATGCATAGTAATAAATACCGTTCAGGCGCAGGCATCAGCCTGTCACGCCGCCGCTTTGTCCAGGGGTTCGCCGCAGGCGGCACCCTGGCCGGACTCTCACCCTCCGCCCTCTATGCCGCCCTGCAGCAGCAGGGGCCACAGACTCTCAAGGGCAATACGTTCAACCTCACCATCGGCGAGCAGGTGGTCAACTTCACCGGCGCCGCCGCCCGCGCCACCACCGTCAACGGCTCACTGCCGGCGCCGGTGTTACGCATGCGCCAGGGCGACGAGGTCACCCTCAATGTCACCAACCTGCTGACTGAGGACAGCTCTATCCACTGGCACGGACTGATCCTGCCCAGTGCGATGGACGGCGTCCCCGGCGTCTCCACCGGCTTTAGCGGCATCAGGCCGGGCGAGACCTTCAGCTACCGTTTCCCGCTGGTGCAGAGCGGCACCTACTGGTACCACAGCCACTCCGGTTTTCAGGAGCAGACCGGACTCTACGGCGCCATCGTCATCGACCCGGCCGAGCCCGAGCCCTTCAGTTATGACCGCGACTACGTGGTGCTCCTCTCCGACTGGTCAGACGAGGACCCCAACGCCATCTACCGCAAGCTGAAAAAGCTCAGTCACTACTACAACTTCAGCGAGCGCACCCACGCCGACCTGATGCACGACATCCGCAACAAGGGGATCGGCACCACCTGGAACGAGCGCCGAATGTGGAACGAAATGCGCATGACCGATCGCGATCTCTCCGATGTCACCGGCTATACCTACACCTTCCTGATGAACGGTCAGAGCCCGGCGCAGGGCTGGACCGGCCTGTTTCGCCGTGGCGAACGGATCCGTCTGCGCTTTATCAACAGCGCGGCGATGACCTTTTTCGATGTACGCATCCCGGGCCTGAACATGACCGTGATCGCCGCCGACGGGCAGTACATAGAACCGATCAGCGTCGAGGAGTTCCGCATCGGCGTGGCCGAGACCTACGATGTGATCGTCTCACCGAGCGATGACAGCGCCTACGCCATCTTCGCCCAGGCGATGGACCGTTCCGGCTATGCCCGCGGCACCCTCACCCCGGACCCGGCACTCAACGCCGAGGTACCTGAGATGGACCCTGTTCCCAGCCTCAGTCACACCGATATGGGGATGGACATGCGCAGCATGAATCATGATATGGCAGCGATGGACAGCACCACGGATCACAGCAGCCATGACATGACTGTCGTGCAGAACAGCATGGACCATAGCGGCCATGACATGGCGGCGATGGAAAACACCATGGATCACAGCGGGCACGATATGGGGACGATGGACAGTGCCATGGCGCAGGGCGCGCCGCCCCGCAACGAACGGGCGGTGCTTAATATGTCCGATTTCAACGGCGCACCGGTGCAGCACGCCGACACCGAGTACGGCCCCCATGTGGACATGCGTGCCGAGCAACCCCGCTACCGCCTCAACGACCCCGGCGTCGGTCTGCGCAACAATGGTCGGCGCGTACTCACCTATGCCGATCTCTACCACCTGCGCGGCACGGTCGATACGCGCGATCCGGACCGCGAGGTCGAGCTGCACCTGACCGGCAACATGGGGCGCTACATGTGGTCCATCGACGGGGTCAAGTTCACCGACGCCGAACCGCTGCGCTGGAAGCTCGGCGAACAGGTGCGCGTCACCCTGGTCAACGACACCATGATGAACCACCCGATGCACCTGCACGGTATGTGGAGCGACCTGGAGACCGGCGACAACGACTATCTGCCGCGCAAACACACGGTGATCGTCCAGCCCGGCTCGCGCATCAGCTACCGGGTCACCGTCGATGCCGAGGGGAGCTGGGCCTACCACTGCCATCTGCTCTACCACATGCTCGGTATGTTCCGCACTGTCACTGTCAGCTAAGGGGATAAATTATGTTGAATCGAATCGTACTGTCGGCGCTGGCGCTGGTTTTTTCCACCACCGGACACGCCATGGGGGTGGAGGACGATCCGCTGCTGGCGATGGTCAAACTCGACAAGCTCGAGGTCCATGAAAACAGCGACGGGCCCAATCCGTGGTCATGGAAGGCGGATGCCTGGCTCGGCCGGGATCTGAACAAACTGTGGTTGAAGACCGAGGGGGAGTATCACGACGGCGAGACCGAGGAGCTGGAGCTGCAGCTGCTCTACTCCCGCGCCATCGCCCCCTTCTGGGACCTGCAGATCGGTGCGCGGCGCGACCTCAAACCCGAGCCGGAGCGCGACTGGCTGGTCGTGGGATTCAACGGTCTCGCCCCCTACCTGTTCGAGGTCGATGCCGCGCTGTTCATCGGCGAGGAGGAGCGTCTCGCGGCCCGACTGGACGCCGAGTATGAGTACATGTTCACCCAGCGCCTGGTGCTTATCCCGGAAATGGAGGCCAATCTCTACAGCAAGGACGATGCGCAGCGGGGTATCGGTCAGGGGCTCGCTGATCTCACCCTGGGGCTGCGCCTGGCCTACGAGATCCGCCGCGAGTTCGCCCCCTATCTCGGTTACAGCTGGACCGGCCTCTACGGCGACACCGCCGATTATGCCGAAGCGAGCGGTGGCGACAGCAGCAGCGGTGCCTGGGTGGCCGGTTTCAAGGCCTGGTTCTAGTGTACGGCACTCGCGACACGGGGGATGGTCGCTGCGCCATCCCCCACCCCTGCACGAACGGATGCATTGCCGTTACGAGTGGATCGCCCTGAACATCGTCTGCAGCAACTGCTCCAGCACCACCGGCTTTTGTACTACCGCGTTCATCCCCACCTCCAGGTAGTAGCGCCGTTCATCCTCCATCACACTGGCGGTCAGACCGATGATCGGGATCCCCGCCACAGCCGGCTCTGCAGTGGCGCGGATTTGCTGCGTGGCCGCCACCCCGTCAAGCACCGGCATGTGCACATCCATCAGCACCAGGTCGAACTTCTCCTGCCGCAACAATTCAATGGCCATTGCACCATTTTCTGCCTCCACCACCTCATGCCCCTGCTGACTTAACAGGGTATGCACCGCCAGGCGGTTGATCCTGTCGTCATCCACCAGCAGCACCCTGAGTTTTCTGCCCAACTCACAACACAGAGCATCCTCTTCATTCTCCTGGCACGAATTGGCGCAGGGCAGACTCAACGCCAGACGAAAGCGGCACCCGGCGCCAGGTTCTGACTCTGCACTCAACTCACCACCCATGGCCTGTACCAGCCGTCGGCTGATTGCCAATCCGAGTCCGACACCCTTATTGGCGATGCGCTCAGGATTCACCTGTTCAAAGGGTTCGAAAATGGTCTCCAGTTTCTCCCGCGGGATCCCGCAGCCGCTATCCACCACCTCCACCACCAGTCTGAAACGCTTTACGTCCTCCGGCTCGCCGCCGACAATCAACCTTACCTCGCCGCTCTCCGTGAACTTGGCCGCATTGCTCACCAGGTTGCTGACGATCTGTGTCAGCCGCGGCGCATCACCCAGCAACCACTTCGGCAGCGTCTCACTGATCTCGGTGGTATAGCTCACCGCACCCTGTTCAAACAGCGGCTCGGTGACGAACTGCACATCCATCAACCAGTCGAAGGTGGCAAAGGGGCGGAGATCGAACTCCAGTTTTCCGGACTCGATACGGGAGATATCCAGCAGGTCATCGATCAGCACCAGCAGATTGCTGCCGGCACGCTGGATCACATCCAGATAGTGTTTCTGCTCCAGATCCAGATTGGTGCCGCGCAGCACCTGCACCATTCCCAGCACGCCGTTCATTGGCGTGCGGATCTCGTGGCTCATGTTCGCCAGAAACAGGTTCTTCGCCCGATTGGCCTTCCAGGCATCAGTCAGCGCCCCGTCCAACTCCTCAACGTTTCGCTGCAGCACCCGGTTCTTCTCGCTCAACTGCGACTCATAGCCCAACATCTGCTGGGTGTAGGTGCGCGAGAGCAGACTGATCACCACCATCCCCAACACCCCTGACAACATCGCCCGCGAGGAGAGTTGCAGATCAAAATTAAGCGCTGCGAGCAGGACGATAAGAAGCGAGATTCCGGTCACCACTATCCCGGCCCGTTCGTTGAGCAGGATATAGGTGACAAAGATGGCGAAATAGAACCAGATGAGGCGAAACTCATCCCCCACCACATTGATCAGCGCCGAACTGAAAGTCGCCAGCGAAACCACGACAAAGAGCACGACAATCAGGAAATAGCTGCGCGGCGAGCGGCGCAGCAGCAGGACCAGACCGATGCACGCCAGGCCGTAGGCAAAATCGACCAGGGAGTGAAAGCGACCGATATCGGTCAGGCCGAGTTCATGTAACAGGGCAAAGAGCAGAGAGATGAATGCGGCAACGTGGAGGGCAAAATTCAGGATGGTTATCCTGAACTCGAGACCGGCAACCTCCTCACCGATCCCCAGATAGTGTGCATGCGATTTTTTTAACACGGCAACATCAGCCATTGGCTCTATCGTTAACGGCGCCCTGCAGCTCGGCACCATCTCATCCTGAGCGGCACGAACCAGGGGGATCACCACCGATTCTACCCCATGCCTCCTTGCAGCGCGAAACGTCTCCCAACCTGCCGCCAGACTAGCCGTTGGCCGACTCACTCTCCTTTACCGCCAGAACACGCCCTATGCATGCCAGCAGAACCTCCGGTTCAACCGGTTTGGTCAGGTAGTCGACCGCCCCGCGCCTGACCGCATTGAGAACAGCGGTGGCCTCGCCAAGCCCGGTCAGCATGATTACGGGCAGCTCCCGCAACGCCTCATTGCCGTTCAGCTCATCCAGAAACTCATAGCCGCCCATCACCGGCATGACGATATCCAGCAGGATAAGGTCGGGGCGAACCCCGTTCCGCAAGAGCTCTATGGCTTCCTGGCCATTGTGTGCATGCCGATACTGGTAACCGGCATCATTGAGCATGCGGCCGGTCATCGCCGCCACACTTTTCTGATCTTCAACCAGCAGAATTTTCCTTGCCATAACCGCATTAGACCTCATCTGTCGGGTACCTCACCCATGAGGGAATCTAGCGAATAGGCGGAATAGTGACAAGGGCCGGCGGGCAGATAAGAAAATCAGCTGACACTGATATTTACAGAGCGCCATCCTCCCTGTCGTACTAGTTATCCAGCAGGCGGATACCGTCCTTCTCGATACGGATGATGCGCTGTTTGTACAACCCGCCAATCGCCTTTTTAAACGCTCCCTTGCTCATGCCGAACAGCGAGCGGATCAGCTCCGGGTCGCTCTTGTCGTGCACCGGGGCAAAACCGTCATGCTCACGCAGGTAACGTTCGATGAGCGCCGCGTAGCGATCACGACTCTCCTTGCCACCCTGCAGGGTCAGATCGAGCCGGCCATCGGGGCGGACCCGCTTGATGTAGCCCTTTTTGCGCTGGCCGAAACTCAGCCGCTCAAACACCTCATCCTTGTACAGCACGCCCCAGTGACTGTGGTTGACGATCGCCTTGTAGCCCAGGTCGGTGCTGTTGGCGATGATCAGCTCCACCGCCTGTCCCGCCCTGAAGTTGTGCGGCCGTTCATCATCGAGGAATTTTTCGATACGCGAGGAAGCGGCAATACGCCCGTCGAGCCGATCGATGTAGAGGTAGACCAGGTAGGAATTGCCGGTGATCATCGGCCGGTGCTGCTCGGCGAAGGGCACCAGCAGGTCCTTCCCCAGTCCCCAGTCGAGAAAGGCGCCGACAGCGGTGGTATCGACCACCTGCAGGTAGGCGAACTCACCCACCTTGGCCCGGGGGCGTCGGATGGTTGCCACGGGGCGGTCCTCCGAATCGAGATAGAGAAAGACCCTGATGCTGTCACCCGGCCTCAGATCGCGCGGCAGCTCCCGGCGCGGCAGCAGCACCTCGCCCAGCTCGCCGGCGTCCAGGTAGGCGCCGAAACCGACCACCTTTACCACTTCCAATTCGTATGTCTGGCCAATCGTGATCACTGTTCCATCCTGTGGGGGGCTGTTAGTGGGCCATGCGGGAAATAGTGTGACACTCAGAGCCCCGCCAAGAAGCCAATGCCGCGTTGCACTCCTTGTAAAGGGCTCGCCATTCCCTGCGGAGTGCGCCTTGCCTATGGGCTTTGTGGAACGGCTGAGAGTTACACTATTTCCCGCATGGCCCACTAGGGCCTCGGTTGTGCGGCATTCTCCTGCACCTCCATACGCTCGGCATCGGAGAGACTGATCATCGTTCCCTCAACGGTACGGAAGCTCCGTTCATGCAGGTCGTTATGATAGACATGATAACTCTGTTCGGTACCGCTATGCGTGTTGATCACCCGTACGATGGCAATGCGATGCTCATCCTGCCAGTGCCAGTAATAAATACCGGCCGAAATCGCCAGGGTCAGCGCCACCAGGCCGACGGCCATGAGCATCGCATTGCGCCGATGCGCCGCATCCTGCAGCTGCTCGGCACTCTGCCGCCGTTGCGGATTGGCGCCATTTTTGTGACGCATGAACACCATCGCGGCCACAATAACTAGAGCAGTGAAGAGAATTTTGGTGATCATAATGGACAGTGCCTGAAGGTCAGCCGCCAAGTCTAACCGGAAAGCGCTGCGGCTTCGAGCCGCAGACACAATAGCCGGCATTGGTTTATACTTTGCAATGACCAACACTAAAGGCCTGTCTCATGTGGAAAAAAGTCGAAAACTATTCACTCAACTTTCACAACAAACCACGCCGCACCGCCATCCACCTCAAGCTGGAGGATAATACCGACGCGGTGATGGACCACCTCTCGATCGAGGAGCTGAACACCCTCGGCACACTGCTTCGCGAGGAGGCCCAGGTGTGGTACCACAGCACCCGCGGCGATCTGGTCGCCCACTCGGCCCCCCTGCACGAGGAAGAGCTGGACTGAATCCCACCCCGGCATCGCATCGCCATTAGCTTTTCAAGGAGACGGCTCTGTGACCGAGAGCAGCGACAATAACCACCCCGAACACGTCCTGCGCCTGCGTAACACCCGCCTGGAGGACTATCCCGATATCAAGGCGATCATGGACAAGGTTTACGCCGATATCGGCGGCGCCTGGTCCGAGGCGCAATTCCGCTCGCAGCTCAAAACCTTTCCCGAAGGTCAGATCTGTATCGAGGACAAGGGGCGCGTGGTCGCCGCCGCGATCAGTGTCATCGTCGACTACAAGCGCTTTGGTGACCGCCACACCTACGATCAGATCACCGGTGATGGCTACCTGACCACCCATAACCCCGATGGCGATACCCTCTACGGCGTCGATGTCTTCGTCGATCCCGACTACCGCGGCCTGCGCCTCGGCCGGCGTCTCTACAACGCCCGCAAAGAGCTGTGCCAGAACCTCAATCTGCGTGCGATCATCGCCGGCGGCCGGATCACCGGCTACAAGCAGTACGCCGACGAGATGAGTCCGCGCGAATATGTGGAGCAGGTCAAGCGCAAGGAGCTCTACGATCCGATCCTTACCTTCCAGCTCTCCAACGACTTTCATGTGCGCAAGATGATCCCGGGCTACATGCCGCAGGACCGCGCCTCCGGCGCCTACGCCACCCTGCTCGAGTGGATCAACATCGACTACGAGGAGCGCGAACAGCTCATCGGCGGTCGTCCCAGCACGGTGCGCATCGGTGCGGTGCAATGGCAGATGCGCCCCATGACCACCCTGGAGCAGCTGTTCGAGCAGATGGAGTATTTCGTCGATGCCGTCTCCGATTACCAGTCCGACTTTGTCCTCTTCCCCGAATTCTTCAACGGCCCGCTGCTGGCCAACTTCAACCAGGACAATCCGGCCGAGGCGATCCGCCACCTGGCCGAATACACCGTGCCGCTGCGCGAGGAGATGCAGCGACTGGCGCTCGCCTACAACATCAACATCATCGCCGGCTCGATGCCCGAGTATGAGGAGGAGACGTTGCGCAACGTCAGCTACGTCTGCAAGCGCGACGGTACCTGGGCACGGCAGTACAAACTGCACGTCACCCCCGACGAGCGCGACTACTGGGGACTGCAGGGCGGCAATGCACTGCAGGTGTTCGACACCGATGTAGCGCGCATCGGCGTGCTGATCTGCTACGACGTGGAGTTCCCGGAGCTGACCCGGCTGCTCGCCGAGCAGGGGGTTCAGATCCTCTTCGTCCCCTACTGGACCGATACCAAACGGGCCTACCTGCGAGTGCGCCGTTGCGCCCAGGCCCGCGCCATCGAGAACGAGTGCTACGTGGTGCTCTCCGGCAGCGTCGGCAATCTGCCGAAGATCGCCAACATGGACCTGCAATACTCCCGCGCCGCGATCTTCACCCCGGCCGACTTCGCCTTCCCCCACGATGCCGTCGCCGACGAGGCGACCCCCAACACCGAGATGGCGCTGATCGCCGACCTCAACCTGGAGCTGCTCAAGGAGCTGCACAACCACGGCAGCGTGCGCAACCTGCGGGATCGCCGCGACGACCTCTACCGCATCAGCTGGCGTGGCGAAGGGCTGGAGTGACGGACGGCTTTGAAAGGCGAATTGCATCTGCTCACTCCTTAAAATCGCACCGCAAAGGCGCAAAGTACGCAAAGAGTTTTTTGATAAAAGTGGTATACTCTGAAGCTGTTTCCCAGCGATGGCTCTCGCAGAATGCTCACTCTCCCGACCCGCCTCAGGCTTAGCACCAACCAGCTCGCCCTGCTGTTGTCGATCTGGCTGCTTACCTTCTACAACGGTCCGCTCTGGCAGCTGGTCCTCTCCCGCCCCTTTGACTCGCCCCTCTCGGCGTGGCTCTTCAGCGCCTCGTTCTTCGCGCTGATCGTCGCCTGCTTCAACCTGCTGCTGTCGCTGGTCGCCTTTCCCTACCTGCTCAAACCGGCCGCAATTCTATTGCTGTTCACCGCCGCACCGGTCAGCTACTTCATGGACAGCTATGGGGTGATCATCGACAAGAGCATGATCCAGAATGTGCTGCAGACCGACAGCGCCGAGGCGGGAGACCTGTTCAGCCTCAAGCTGTTGCTCTATCTTTTCGTGCTGGCGCTGCTGCCGACCCTGCTGGTGCTCAAGCTGCCACTCAAACAACGCAGCCTGTGGCATGAGGTGCGGGGCTCGCTCATCAGCGCCGTGGCCAGCGTTGCCGTGATCGCCGCCGTCGCTGCCCTCTTCTATGCCGACTACGCCAGCTTTTTCCGCAACAATCCGCAGATCCGTCTGCTGCTGACACCCAGCAACACCTTCTACTCGGGCTACAAACAGGTCGCCTCGCTGTTGAAGACGCCGACGGTGATCCGCCCCATCGGCACCGATGCCAACCGACTCGTCACCACCGCCGGACGGAGCAAGCCGTCGGTGCTGGTACTGGTGGTCGGTGAAACGGCGCGGGCGCAAAACTTCTCCCTCAACGGCTACTCGCGGCCGACCAATCCGCAACTGGAACAGGCCGGGGTGATCAACTTCCGCAATGCCTACGCCTGCGGCACCTCCACGGCGATCTCGGTACCGTGCATGTTCTCACGGCTGGAGCGGGAGGATTACAGCGGCGCCAGGGCCGCCGCCGAAGAGAACCTGCTCGATGTGCTGCGCCACGCCGGCATTGAGGTACTGTGGCGCGACAACAGCTCCGGCTGCAAGGGACTGTGCGAACGGGTAACCACCGAACGGCGCAATGCCTTCCGCAGCGATGCCCTCTGCCCCGACGGCGAGTGTTTCGACGAGGCGATGCTGACCGGGCTGGAGGATTATCTGGACAAACTTACCGGGGATGCGGTGATTGTGCTGCACCAGATGGGCAGTCACGGGCCGGCCTACTACAAACGCTACCCCGAGGCGTTCCGGGTGTTCGAACCCACCTGCGACAGCAACCAGCTGCAGAGTTGCTCGGCGGAGGCGATCCGCAACACCTACGACAATACCCTCCTCTATACCGATCATTTCCTGCACCGGGTGATCACCTTTCTGCAGGCGCGCAGCGAGCGCTACGACACAGCCATGCTCTATCTCTCGGATCACGGCGAGTCACTGGGCGAGAACAACCTCTACCTGCACGGCATGCCCTACTTCATGGCGCCGGAGGAGCAGAAGCGGGTGCCCTTCCTGCTTTGGCTCTCCGACAACTTCACCACCCGTTACCAGGTGGATAGCGGTTGCCTGGGAGACAACTCCGAGGCACCCATCAGCCACGACAACCTGTTCCACTCGGTGCTGGGGCTGCTGGATGTCCGGACCCGCCTCTATCAGCCCGAGCTGGACATCTTTGCCCCCTGCCGTGTAACAGCGCAACGTGCCGTCGCTGCACTGAAAATGTAGAACCACCCGGTAAAGGGCGGCACCACTTCTGCTGGTGCGGCGACCTCCCTGTCGCCTTCTGCCTTCGCTAGAATTTATAGACCGCCCCGACGGAGAGGGAGGAGGGTGTACCGCCAAGCTCTGTCTCGAGCTCATCGCCGTGCCCACCATCGATCCCCTGGTACTTGGCGTTGTCGTCGTTGTCGGTCATGCTGAAGACCGCATAGATCTGGGTCGCGCTGTCCAGCTGGTTAAAGAGACCGAGTGCCAGTTGGCTGGCGCCCGAATCACTCACACCCTTGTAGTCATCCGCCATCAGATACTGCGCCCGAAGATCCATGGCATCGCTCAATCCGAAGGCGGCGTTCACGCCAAAGGCGTCCCGGTTGTAGACATCATCGTCGCTGTCGGTGCTCTCGAAGATCGCCCCGAGCCGGAGCCTCTCCATGGTGTAGATCGCCCCCAGACGGAGGTTGTCCACCCCCTCGGTTCCATTCACCGGGTCTTGCGACCAGGTCTCCACCGCCCCCAGCAGGGTCAGCGGCCCGGTGGTATAGGCGAGCGAGGCGCTGAAAAGATCGCTGTCGTTGTCGTCCAGACCGCCGCTGACATCGTCTGAGGGGTTGCTGGCCGAGTACATCACCTGCAGTGCCAGCCCGGAAAAGTCGTTGAGATAGAGCACGGCGTTGTCGGCACGGTCATTCAATACATTGCCATATTTAATTTCCGGATCAGGATCACTGCCAGAATATGCGCCTAGGATCGCACGGCGATCACCGTTGGTATCACTGAACAGCCCCCAACGCGAACCCATCGATTTCGACGGTGTATCGTGATGACCGGCGCGCAGCTCGCCCAGGCGGCCTTTTATGCCGAGAAAACTATTACGCTTGGCGAACTCACCACCGCCGTCGTCGATATCGACCCCCTGCTCGTACTGCCACAGCAGGGTCAGGGCCTCGCTGATATCATGCTCGCCCTTGAAACCGATACGGGTGGAGTTGTTCGAGACGCTGAACTGGCTATCCTCACCGGCCGCATCGGGATCGCTGTAGTCCAGTGACAGATGCGCCTTGCCGTAGAGCTCGAGCTTTTTTCCTGCCAGCTCGACCGACTGTGCCGCAAGGGGAAGGGTGGCGAGGGAGACGCCGAGTGCAATAAGGGATAATCGTTTCATGGGAACACCTTTGAACGTTGTCTGTAACGGGGGGGAAAGAGGAGTGAACAGCCTCTGTTGCAATGCAAAGTATATGACAGAGAGGCCGGAATTTCAGGGCACCGGGGCGCAGCGTAACCGTTGATGCGCTCCGACGCACAGTTTCGGCAAACAGCTTTTGCCATGGTGCAGTGAGCCGTAGTATCTTCAGCGGTATGGCCGAGCCCCCCATCTGCCGTTACCCGAGACACTTCACCGATAAGTGAGTAGCGATGGACGACACCCTTCAGCCGATCAGTATCAAACTGAGCCGCCTCGAAAAAACCCTGCTCGAGGCCTATTCGCGCACCAGGGCGGAATCGAGCAGCGAGCTGCTCTACATCGTCCTGCCACGCGAACAGGCCCGCAGCCACCTTGCCACCCTGAAAACCCTGCACGACGAACTGCTGGGAACGGCTGACAGCGGTAAACTGCAGCTGGTTACCGACCTGCATGACGAGCTGCGCATTCGCATGATTGTCTTGCGGGATCTGCTGGAGCGCGAGATCCCCATCCCCTACCTGGAGCGGGTACTGGCGGAGTTGAAGGATCCCGCGCAGATTGCCGCCCCGCCGCCGCGCCGCGTAAACCAGGACAGAGAGAAGGCGGAACCGTCCCGACCGAGCGGCCTGTTCGGCTGGCTCTTCCCGCGCAAAAGTGCCACAACCCCGACCCGTCACAGTTCCCGAACACCAACTACCGATCCAGCCCCCGAACGGCCTGAGCAGCCGCTACCATCGCAGGAGGTGATGCAGACATTTGGTCTGCACTATCTGATGGAGGAGGACCAGCTCAAACTGGTGAAATCCGGGCAGGAGTTGCCTCGTGTCACCCACGGTCTCGGGCTGCCGCCAACCCTCTCCCGTTTTGTCGCACGTGATCTGTCCGAAGCACATTTTGCCAGCCGGGCATACCCCAGGGTGGCACGCACTCCGGAGGAGTTGCGCCGGAAGCTTTCCGAAAAATCCGACTGATGCGCCGGATCCCTCTGGGCCAGCGAATTACTCGGACTTATACATATGCACGTCCCTCTGCGGGAAAGGGATGGTGATCCCCTCGACGTCGAACGCCTTTTTGACCCGCTCCTGCATGTCCCAGTAGAAGGGCCAGAGATCGGAGGCCTTTGTCCAGACGCGCACCGACAGATCCACTGAACTCTCCCCCAGCGCGCCAACCACGATCAACGACGCCGGGTCACTGAGCACGCGCTCATCCTCCTCGATCAGTCGCTTGCAGATCGCCTTGGCCTTGTCGATGTCATCGTCGTAGCCGATACCGAAGGTCATGTCACAGCGGCGCGTCTCGTTGACGCTCATATTGGTCAGACTGGCGTTGGAGAGGTTGCCGTTGGGGATCACGACGCGGCGGTTGTCGAAGGTGTTGAGGATGGTATAGAGGATCTGAATCTCCACCACTGTGCCCATGTATCCCTGTGCCTCGATGGCATCGCCCACCTTGAACGGCTTGAAGATCAGGATCAGCACCCCGCCGGCAAAGTTGGCCAGGCTCCCCTGCAACGCCAGACCGACTGCCAGGCCGGCAGCACCGATAAGGGCGATAAAGGAGGTGGTGGCGATACCGACCATCGAGGCGACCGAGATCAGCAGCAGGACCTTCAGGGTAATGCCGATCAGGCCACAGAGGAACTTGTTCAGGGTCGGGTCCTTGGCGCTCAACTTGTGGTCCAGCACCCGGACGAGTCGGTTGATCAACCACAGACCGATCAACAGCGTGACAATCGCCAGTATCACCTTCGGCGCATAGGTCATGGCCATCGCCATGCCCTGCTCCAGCAACTGCGATGCCTTATCGGTATCTGTCAACAACTCATCCATTGTGTGACTCCTTGTTCCCGGTTATCTATTTTGAATTTATTGAATCAGCAAACCCGTCTTCGGGTAATTTATTTGATGCCGTAGTTATAGCAGAACCCTGTCCCATTTTCCGTTGTTCAGAGGTCGTACATCATCGGCAGCAACCAGCTCAATGCCAGCCAGACGATCACCGTCAGCGGGATGCCGACACGAACAAAGTCGTTAAACTTGTAACCGCCGGCATTCATCACCAGCAGGTTGGTCTTGTAGGCCATGGGGGTGGCATAGCTCATATTGGCACCGAACAGCACCGCCAGCACAAAGGGCTCCGCCGGCAATCCCAACTGCTGTGCAATACCGATAGCGATAGGGGTGCCGATCACCGCCGCGGCATTGTTGGAGACGATATTGGTCAACACCGCCATCAGCAGCATCAGTCCGCTGAGCATTACCGTGGGGGAGCTGCCGGCACTCAGGTTGACAAAAAGGGTAGCGAGAAAATCCGCCCCGCCGGTCTTCAGTAGCGCCGACCCCAGGGCAAGACTCGCCACCACGATCATAATCACCGGCGTGCTGAGCGCCTGCGCCGCATCACGCCAGCTCAGGCAGCGGGTCAACAACAGCAGCAACACCCCGCAAGTGGCACTGATCGCGATGGGCAAGATACCCAGGGCCGCCACCGCCACGATGGCCGCCATGATCGTCAGGGCGATCGGTGCACGTTTCGTTGTCGGCAGATCACTGGTGGCATCGAGCACCAGCAGCTCACCGCTGCGTTTGAGCTCGGCGATCTGCTCGCTGCTGCCCTGTACCAGCAGCACATCACCCACGTTCAGGCGAACATCCCCCACATCCGCTTTGAGGGTGCGTATCGCACTGCCGGCCCGGTGCAGTGCCAGGGTTGCCAGCTGGTAGTAATCGGCAAAACGAATGCGCGAGAGGGTGTTGCCCTCCAGCGGCGAGCCCTGGGTAACCACGATCTCGGCCAGCTGCTGCTCTTCGTCCTGCAGCGGATGCTCCTCATCCACCATCGCATCCCCGGCGTAGAGTTTTGTTCCCAGCACCGTCTCCAGCTCTTTAAGGTTCTCCGGTGTATCCTTGACGCTCATCTTGTCGCCAACCTTGAGTAGCACATCGGGCAAGGGGGTCAGAACGGTATTCTCGCCACGGTGGATCTGCATCACTTTCAGGGCGCCGCCGGCCTTTTCATTCAGTTCCGCCAGGGTCTTTCCCGCCGCGAAACTCTCTTCATCCACATGCAGATGGGCAGTAAAGACACGCGGTGAGGTGTCTTCCATATGCGCCTCGCGGCGGGGGATCATCCGTGGAGCAATAAGCCAGAGAAAGAGGATGGCGATGCCTCCGGCAAGCGCGGCCGGAACAAAGAAGTGGAACATGCTCATCTGCGGCTGCCCCATATCGGCCGCCACGGAGACCACCAATAGATTAGTCGAAGTGCCTATGGTGGTGCTCATGCCACCGACCAGGGTGGCAAAGCCCATCGGCATCAGGATCGCCGACGCCGGTCGTTTACTGCGCAGCGATACACTGACCAGGATTGGCAGCAACAGCACCACGATCGGCACATTGTTGACAAAGGCGCTAAGTATCGCACCCACCAGCAGGGTCAGCAGCAAAGAGAGCGTGGGACTTACCGACCAGAGCCGCGCGAGTTGGCGTCCCACCGGCTCCAGGGCACCGGTACGCACCAGCGCCTGGCCGGCGATCATCAGGGCACAGACCGCCACCAGCGCCTCATGGCCGAAGCCGGAGAAAAAGTCGGTCGCATGGAGCACCGCCCCATCGACCTCATAGGGAAACAGGCCGAAACCAACCGTCAGGATCGCCAGCACCACCAGGCTCGAGGTCTCGAGCGGGATCCGCTCACGGGTAAAGAGAAACAGGGCGACAACAACCAGAAAAAGTACAGCCAGACCATGGCTGTCGGGAAGGGCGGTGAGATCCATATCGTTCAATCCTGTGCGCGGCTACTCGGCAGAGTCTACGCCAAAGCGGTGGCCCACGATAAGCCCGTTTTTTATCGTTCGGTCAGTACGAAGAACTCCTCATCCAGCTCATCCAGCAGGGTGTCCACCTGGCAGAAGCGGCGCAGCGCGTCGATATCCCGCAGATGCACCTCATCGTCGATCACATCGACCCCCTCATCACGCAGGGCGACGATTGCGCGGGACATATTTTCCGGGGTCATGTTCAGGCGCGCAGCGATCAGTCTCTTCACAAACGGCAGCGAGAGGGTCTTGCTCCCACCCTGCTTGTCTGCCAGCCCGATCAGGTAGATCCCGAGCCGCTGCACCGCCGTGCGCAGACGCAGATCCTTGACGTGTCGAACCATTTGCCGGTACTGGTTGGCCAGAGAGGCGATCATGGTCAGCGCCAGTTGCGGCTCGGTCGAAACCACTCCACGCAGGAGCTCCGCCGGAATGGTCAGGACCTCGACCTCTCCGACAGCCTGGGCCGACAACAGGTACGGTTTGGCGCTCAGCACCGCCGCCATCAGGAAACAGTCCACCGGCTGCATTAGCTCGATAACCGACTCACGCCCACCGAGCGGCCCCGCCGTCATCTTTACCGCACCCTCCATGAGGACATAGAGATAGTCCGCTGTCGCGCCGGCGTGAAACAGGTACTCGTTGGCGGAATACGTTCTGAACGAGGTCTCCAGGCTGATCGCTTGAATCACCTCCGTCGCCACATCACAGAACAGGGGTGAACGACGTAGTGCCAGCTCGATATCACCGGGTGAATGCATGTGCCCGAACTCCTTTTTTCAGTTAGAGCTTGAAACTGGGCAGGTCACTTTTACCGATAATAGTCAGTACCACCCCGACCGAGCAAAAGAAAAATATCGTAGCCATCAGACTCGCCGAAACCGGATTGTCGGCACCCACGGACTCTATTCGCAGATAGAGCCAGACACCGCAGGCGGCAGCAAGAATGAAACTCACCACGCCGGAGACCAGCGCAACCTTCTGCAAAAAACCTTTACCTTGCTTCATTTTTTGCCACCCGGGCTAAAAGACATAGCACTATTGTACAGTATCCGGGACTGTGGCGAGCGAGAAAACCGCCCGGCCTAGCGGATCAACTCGCGGCTGACCTGGCGAAAGGCATCGCTGCCGGCACGGCGCAGCCACTCGAAGGCCACCATCTCGGTGGAGACCACCTCGATACCGGCACCACGCATGCGCGACAGCGCCAGTGCCTTGTTGTTGGCGGTACGTGAACCGACCGCCTCCTCGACCACGAACACCTGCTTGCCCGAGCGCTGCAGCTCGATGGCGCTCTGCAGCACGCAGACATGGGTCTCGGCACCACAGATCACCACCTGGTCGCGTTTGCCCAGTATCGTGCCGGAGAGGGCCGGCTCGGCGGCCGCGGAGAAACAGAGCTTCTCCACCCGCTCGGCTGCAGGGCACTGTTCACGCACCGCCTCAAGGGTCGGGCCAAGCCCTTTCGGATACTGTTCGGTCAGCACCATCGGCACCTCCAGCATCCCCGCCAGACGGCAGAGCCAGGCGGCCTTCTCCACTACCGAATCGCCACCCTCGATCGCCGGCATCAGCCGCTGCTGGAGATCGATAATCAGTAGCGTCGACTGCGCTTTATCCATCAACATCGAATCGTCACCCCGAATGAGAAAACCCTTAGTCTACTGCATCACGGCGCCGCCTCCTCAAGACACTGGTAAATTCATCAAAACCATCGGCCTTCGCCGCAGCGGTTGTCTCCCCCCGCCCGGTTGGTCGATAATCCCCCTTCGCCAACGACCGAATCGCCTGCCCCATGACCTCCCCCCTGCACCAGGAACCGATCCTCACCGTTCGCCGTGGTGAGGTGGAATTCACCCTGCTCGGTACCGCCCATGTCTCGCGGGCCAGTGCCGAAGCGGTCACCCGTGAGCTCGATCAGGGCCACTACGACGCGGTGGCGGTCGAGCTCTGCCCCCACCGCCACGCGGCACTGACCAGCCCCGATGTCTGGGGTGAGGCCGATCTGTTCCGCCTGATCCGTGAGGGCAAGGCGGGGATGCTCGCCGCCTCCCTGGCCCTGGGCGCCTACCAGCAACGGCTGGCCGAACAGTTCGGCATCGAACCGGGGGCGGAGATGCGCGCGGCGATTGAACGGGCACTCGCCCACCGCATCCCCGTGCTGCTGGTGGACCGGGACATCGGCATCACCCTCAAACGCACCTACGCCAACGCCTCACGCGGCCAGCGGCTCGCCCTGCTGGGCGGCCTGCTGGGCAGCGTACTCTCCCGCGAGAAGGTCACTGAAGAGGAGGTGGAGCGGCTCAAGGAGGGTGACATCCTGGAGACCGCCTTCGCCGAATTTGCCGAGCGGGCCACCACCCTGCAGAGGACGCTCATCGATGAGCGTGACCGCTTCATGGCCGCCCGCCTGTGCCAGGAGAGCGAGGGGACAGGCTACAAGCGGGTGCTGGTGGTGGTGGGCGCCGGCCATCTCAAGGGGCTGGCCGACTACCTCTCCCGCGGTGAAGGGTGCGAGGAGCCACAAGCAACCCTCACCGAGCTTGAGAGACTTCCGCCACGCGCGCGCTGGCCGCGACTGCTGCCCTGGCTGGTCGTCGCCGTCATCCTGAGCGGATTTGCCATCGGCTTCTCGCGCAGCCCGGAGCTGGGCGGTCTGCTGGTGTGGGAGTGGATCCTGATCAACGGCACCCTCTCGGCTCTCGGCACCCTGATCGCCGGCGCCCACCCCCTGACCATCCTCGCCGCCTTTATCGCCGCCCCCTGGACTTCGCTCAATCCGATGGTCGGTGCCAGCATGGTCGCCGGCGCCGTCGAGGTGTGGCTGCGCAAACCCCGGGTGGCCGATTTCGGCACCCTGCGCTCCGACGTCACCTCACTGCGTGGCTGGTGGCGTAACCGCGTCTCCCGCACCCTGCTGGTCTTCTTTCTCGCCGGCTTTGGCTCCTCCGTCGGCACCTATCTGGCGGGCTTTCGTATCTATGATCATCTGCTTGGCGGATAAGCAGGACGCAACCTCCCGCCGATTTTTCACCCACCACCTTGCAAACCGGTCAATCTACACTAGAAATTAGAGATATCTCTCACCACCCTCTACTTTCAGAGACCTGACTGCACCGCCACAGCCGGTGAAGGAGACATCATCATGATAAGGAGCACCCTGGTTTCCATGACCCTCGCCACGTTGTTTACGCTCAGCGGCTGCGCCACCTACCAGGGGCCACAGGAGCAGACCGGCATGGTGATCGGCGGCGTTCTCGGGGGCGTACTGGGCTCCCATGTAGGCGGTGGCCACGGACGCACCGCAGCCATCATTGCCGGTTCGCTTATTGGCGCTTCGATCGGCGGTTCCATCGGCCGTTCCATGGATGAGGTGGATCGCATGAAAACGGCACAGACCCTGGAGACCGTGCGCACCGGTGTGCCGGCGAAGTGGCGCAATCCGGATACGGGCAACCAGTACACGGTAGTCCCCACACACACCTACGAAACCACCACAGGACCCTGCCGGGAATACACCATCGATGCGGTTATCGGCGGTCGCGTCGAAAAAGTCTACGGCACCGCCTGCAGGCAGCCCGATGGCAGCTGGAGAGTAGAGCGTTAGCGCAACACGGGAGCTCCTGCTATCGAACATAGGCAGTGCCTGTCCGCAAAACCGATGGCCCGCATAGCCGGCCTGCAATGCCGGTCTCATTGCCGTATCAAACGGCGATGCTGTTCCCACGGGTTCGCCTCGCCTCTACCACTTTCGTGGCATAGCAAACAGGCAGGCAACACACTAGACTGGCCCGGATATTCCTAACCCTCCAAGGAGCGCGCGATGTCCGGCATCCACTTTGCATTTCTCATCGGTGGCGAAGAGATCAATCCTGAAACCGCAGAAGATCCCGTGCAGGTCGATATCATGGAACAGATCATGAACAACATCACTGTGCGCATGGAGGGCCTGGTCTGCCCCGAACACCAGCAGGCACCGCGATTTCTCTGCAGCGGCGATAGCTTTGACGATCTCAGTATCGAGGTCCACGGCTGCTGTGAACAACTGGTAGAGTTAACCCGCCAGCGCATGGAATCCCTGTAAGCGAAAAAACCGGCAACGCCGATATCGCCAACGCCGTCCCGGCCTTGCCGCCCGGATTTACCCCGGGCAGCTAACTACCCCCCCTTGACGCAGCTTTCTATTCCCGGCCAACGCGGAAATAGCTCAGTTGTTGGAGCACAACCTTGCCAAAGTTGATTGATCGCAAAAAGTTGATCGATGGCAAACAAACGCATATCGTCAGCAAATGAGTCAAATCTGACAGCCAACCACAACAGCGGTAATCCAGCAGGAGAACGAAAATGGCCGACATCACCCTCAAAGGCAACCCCATCCACACCAACGGCGAACTGCCCGCCATTGGCAGCACCGCCCCCGACTTCACCCTGGTCAACAAGGATCTGGCCAACGTCTCCCTGGCAGACTTCGCCGGCAAGAAAAAGCTGCTGAACATCGTCCCCAGTCTTGACACCGCCGTCTGCGCCACCTCCACCCAGAAGTTCAACAATGCCATGGCAAACAAGTCCGGCGCCGTCGCCCTGGTGATCTCCGCCGACCTGCCCTTCGCCATGAACCGCTTCTGCGGTGCCGAGGGGATCGATAACGTTGTCTCCCTCTCGATGATGCGCGACAAGAGCTTCGCCAAGGACTACGGCATGCTGATCACCGACGGGCCACTGGAGGGCCTCTGCGGTCGCGCCGTGGTGGTACTGGATGAAGAGAACAAGGTCCTCTATACCGAACTGGTCCCCGAGATCACCCAGGAACCTGATTACGACGCGGCACTGGCTGCGCTGTAACAACGAGTCAACGCTGCAGAAAAACCGCAAGCTACCCTTGCGGTTTTTTTACGGCGGTAATAGACCTTCGCTTACTCCTCCGCCATCTCCTCCGATGGGCGAAGTGGCCTGTTCTGGTAGTTAGAGATTAAAGCGGTCATAGCCGAATGACACATACTTAAGGAAGCCCGGCTGTACTACTTCGTCATTCCCGCATGCTCTTGGCGGGAATCCAGTTACGGTTTGATGGGCACGCAAGCTTCGCCCATCCTACGGTCCGCTCGGTAGGATGGGCAAGGCTTCCGCGTCCTGCTCACGCCCCTCACCTGCATCCCTGCAGGTGAAGGAGCTAGAACGACGTGCCCATCGGTTTCGCTCAGGCCGCCTCAACCCGCTCTATTCGCTTGTAGATAGCGTCACGCTCGTTTCGGAGCTTCCAGATCGTATGGCGATTCTGCATTGCCAGCCAGAATTCGGGGGTACTCCCCAGGGCACGGCTTAACCGGATCGCTATATCCTCGGAAATATCCGCCTTTTCGTTCACGATGCGCGAAAGCGTATTTCTCGCAATACCGCAAACCTCGGCCAGCTTGGTCACAGTCATACCGGTCTCGGGCAGAATCACCTCCCGCAACAGCGCGCCGGGATGAGAAGGTACACGACTCATCAGTGGTAATCCTCCAGGTTCACTTCTAACACGTCCTTCCCATCCATCCTCCAGGTAAGGCGCCAGTTTGCAGTCACTCGAACGCTGTAATAGCCCTTTCGATCACCCCTCAATGGATGGAAATAGAGGCCGACGATATCCCTTACCCCATTGGCCCCTATTCACCTACGGCATCAATCACAGCGGATGGATTTTTCTCGACCACCTTCAACAGGACGCGCGCTGCACCACGCGGCGTTCGTAAACCCTGCTCCCAGTGCCGTAATGTTCCAAGAGAAATGCCGAAGGTTGCACAAAACCGTTCCTGGCTCATGCCGGTTTTCTCGCGGATTGCCTTAACATTAATCTGCTCAGGCATGTGTTCCACTACACCTGAATTTTTACCCTTTGCATGTTGTGCCGCATCCTTGAGACCTGCTGCTATTTCAGTGAATGCCTTGCCCATTGTTGTACCTCCAGGATGTCACCAGCTCTTTGACGGTTTTCGCCAATAAATGCTTTTCCTCGGCTGACAGATTGGCTTTTTCGTTCTTACCGAATGCCGCCAACAGATACAGGGGCATCAATTCGCTATGAAAGTAATAGATCACCCTGATGCCGCCACTCTTCCCACCTCCCTGGCGAGCCCAACGAAGTTTCCGAATACCGCCGGTGCCTTGCATCACTACACCTGCGTTCGGATGTTCCGCCAGATAGGCGATCAAGTCAGCACGCTCGTCACTGGATAGTAACGTGTCGATCTTTCGCAGGAACGGGGCGGTCTCTGCAACCGTAATCATATCGCAATGATATACGCCAATGGCGTAGCATTCAAGCGACCGGCAATGGCATCGATTTCAAACGGGTAACGGCGACGTGCGGATCAATGGGGTCGGGATCAATGGGGTCGGAGTCGTTGATTGTGATTGAGCACCAAAATCAATGACACTGACCCCATTGATTATTGGGAGGTAGAGCAACGCATGGAGCAGTTGCCGAGGACGCGGAAGCCTTGCCCATCCTACGGTCCGCTCCATAAAGGAGCGAAGCGACGTGCCCATCATACATTTCCCGGAAACGAAAACGGGGCCCGAAGGCCCCGTTTCCCTGCGAGGAGGGGAACGCTTACGCGTTGCCGCTCCTACACCCTAAACGATTCTGCAATCGCTTAGAACTTCACGCGCAGGCCCGCTGCGATACCGGCATCGTCAGTACCATCGTCGTGGTCCAGGCCGATGTAGCCGAGGTGGGCAGTGGTGGTCTTGCTGAAGGCGTGAACGACACCGACGGACATGTAGGTCTTGGTCAGGTCGGTCGCATCTTCGTCCTGCTGGCCGTAGGCCACGGCGAAGGTGTTGGCGCCGGCGGTGAAGGTGCCGTTGATGTAGGCGTGGTCAACGTCGTCGCCGTCATAGTCCATCATCTCCATCTGGGCAGCGACGCTCATGGCGCCGGCGGCGTACTTGGCGCCCACCTTGCTGGCGGAGAAGTCGCCGGTCTCAGTTTCATCACCCACTACAAGCGGATTACCAACATCGGTACCGAAGTCATCGGCAGCGTGATGGGCCAGGGCCAGCTCGATCGGGCCGACCGGAACGTTGACAGAGACACTGAAGGCGTGGTCGCCGGAGGTCTCGGTGCTATCTGCATCGTCAGCGGCCTCATCGAGGATGATGGCGGCCTTCACCTTGGCCATGCCGAACTTGTTGGCGTAGGCAACGGTGTTGCTGACGTAGCCGTTGTGCAGGGTGGACATACCGTAGTTACCACGGGCCTGGGCGGAGGTGGTCAGGAAGGGGTCCCAGGAGACGGTGGAGGCCTTATAGGGGCTGCTCATCTTACCCGCCAGGATGGTACCGAAGTTGCCGGAGAGGCCAACGTAGGCGTCACGGGGGCCATTGCTGCCATCGTCAGCGCGAACGTTGAAGTTGTACATGGCCAGCGCCTTCATGCCGTTGCCCAGGTCCTCGGAGGCGGAGAACTTCAGGAAACCCCAGTTACCGGAGTTCTGGTTACCACCTTCTTGACCATCCATCATGTAGAGGCCTTCGGTGACGTTGTCGCCGGAGAGGGATACGATCTCAGCCTGCAGACCGCCGGAAATCTTGACTTCAGCCTGAGCGGCCAGCGGAGCTGCCATTGCAGCGGCAACTGCCAGAGCAATTACGTTCTTGTTCATGTGTATCTCCTAGTGGTTTTACGTTGTGCAATCAATTCGAATTAATTGGCGGCTTTCTCAGAAGCCGTACAAGAGACTATCGGCAATAATTTTTGATTGCAAGCGCTTTTTCGAAAAAAAACAACAACACGGCGTTCTGTTGTAAAAATACAACGTCCAATAAAATCAATAAGTTATAGGGCGTTATTTTTCAGGGCGGATTTTTTATCGCCTAACCCATTGATTGTATTGATATATAGAGATTTTCAATGCAGCACAAACTGGATTAATCACAAGGATTGCAGGGTTATCGCCGGCCTGTGGTGGCCGGAACAGGCAACGAAATCCAACAAAACCCCTTAAACGCAAAGGCGCCAACGCCGCCATGGACGGCGGTGGTAGACAATGTCGGGAACCTATTGTCGAGACGCAAAGAGATAAAAGGGCTCTTGTAAACGACTCGCCCCCTTGACGCAGCCTTCTATTCCCGGCCATGGGCCACCTTATCTGCCGCGATCCGGGAAAACCCTATGGGCCTCTCGCCAAGCCGCCAGGCGCGCAAAGAAAAACAGGCCTTTTCCTGGCGGGCTTTGCGGCTTGGCGAGAGTATTGGGTAGGGAGCAAATGCAAACAGGGGCGAGTAATTACGGGCTCCTAAAAAATCACTCCTTTGCGT
>JAPHTQ010000083.1 GCA_026196275.1 Gammaproteobacteria bacterium | reverse complement strand
CCAGGCGATAACACCTTTTTCCTCATCACGGATAACCCGTACCGAGTGACCCAGCGGGGCGAAATCCGCATAACCACGCACGTCAATCGCGTGGTGCGGGCAGGCCTTAACACAGGAGTAGCACTCCCAGCACATATTGGGTTCGATGTTGTAGGCACGGCGGTAGGTCGTGTCGATATGCATGATGTCTGACGGGCAGATATCCACACAGTGGCCACAGCCGTCACAACGCGTCATATATACGAAAGTTGGCATGTCAGTCCTCTCTAATATTCTTGTTCAGCTGAAACGACTCAGTAATGGGTCGGCTTTTCGCGCTTGATGCCAAGTCCCATGTTGGGCGGGTTGGTGCCCATGTATTCCGGGATATCGGGATAGCGAGACTGCAGCGCGGGATCGGTCAGCTCACCCAGGTCAGGCAGATTCTCCTGGGAACCGTCAGCCCGGGTGATCTTCTTCTGGTAAGCCGCGGCGGGCTTGAAGAACATGTGGGCAAACTTGGACCACAGCACGGTGCTGAACAGAACGGTGGCGGAGATCAGGAACAGCGCGAACAACACCCAGCCAAGAGTTGAGCCCTGAGTGGCGGACCACAGCAGACCGAAGGTAGAGGTAGAGAGCAGACCTACGATAAAGATGTCCGCTTGCGCCAGTTTGTACCAGGTCTTGCCCTCGGAAGAGACATCGACGCGGATGAAGAACCAGAACCAGTAGCCACCAACGGCCAGACTCAGTGCACCCAGGTGCCACAGCAGCGGCCAGATACCGGCAGAGGCGCTAGTCGGGTGTACGAAGATCAGGGCTATCGTGGAGACAACGAAGATGATGAAGCCGTACATGGTCATGAGGTGAGAAAGTCGACGCTGCGGGTTGGCAAACTCGGACGATGTCAGTACTTCACTGGCAACGGTCGATACTGCAAGACCCATCTTCTGGCCACCGCCAACGGTACGCCGTGCATTCTTCTCTTGCTTTTTCGCATTCTCAAAAAAGTACTTGGCACTTTTCTTGTGAATGGTATCGAGGATCGTACCCCCGATAACCAGCAGGAACATCACAATGACGTATATCTGCATGGCTATCGGAGAAATGAATCCGGAAAGCTCGCTAAAGGGATTAGTGCTAATCATCGTCTCCTCTCCTGGGAAATTATTGTCGACGTGAATGATAAAGACCTGACTTCGACTTCGCTAATCAGCAATCCTTATGAGTTGATTGGCGGGGTTAATGGCGGGAAATCCTAACAGAACCCTCTCTTGCCCGCATAGATGAGGCTTCGGGTGAGGAGTTATTGCTTTTGTACCCGGGCTATCCAGCCTGATTTTATCAGGCATTTCGATAATTACCACCTATACTTAATTAAAAAATTTCTATGGCGCATCGTACAAAAAAGCCAAATATTGATCTGGATCAATCTGGAAACGGTCTGGAAAGAAATGTAATATTAGCATATTCAAATAATATTACTTAATTCGGCCGGGGAATGAAGATGACCTTCGCGTTGTTTTCCTCCTCGGCTTTTCGATGTCCAGAGCAAGCCGAGAGCAGATACCCATGAGTGAAACTGCCCAAGTATTGGCCGAGGGTCGTATTGAGGTCAAAAACACCACCTGTTATATGTGCGCCTGCCGCTGCGGTATCCGTGTCCACCTGCGTGACGGCGAAGTGCGTTATATTCAGGGCAATCCCGACCACCCGCTGAACAAAGGGGTGATCTGCGCCAAGGGCTCTTCGGGGATCATGAAACAGTACTCCCCCGCCCGCCTGACCAAGCCGCTCAAACGCAAGGAGGGTGCCCTGCGTGGCGACGCCCAGTTCGAGGAGATCAGCTGGGATGAGGCTTTCGCCACCCTTGAGGAGCGGCTGGGTAACATCCGCGCCACCGATCCGAAGAAATTCGCGCTGTTCACCGGCCGTGATCAGATGCAGGCCCTCACCGGTCTGTTCGCCAAGAACTTCGGCACCCCCAACTACGCGGCACACGGCGGTTTCTGCTCGGTCAATATGGCAGCGGGCATGATCTACACCATAGGCGGCTCCTTCTGGGAGTTCGGCGGCCCGGATCTCGAACGCGCCAAGCTGTTCGTGATGATCGGCACCGCCGAAGACCACCACTCCAATCCCCTGAAGATCGAGCTCTCCCGCTTCAAGCGCAACGGCGGCCGCTTCATCTCCATCAACCCGGTGCGCACCGGCTACTCTGCCATCGCCGACGAGTGGATCCCGATCAAGCCCGGTACCGACGGTGCCCTGCTGCTGGCGATCACCCATGAAATCATCAAGACCGGCCTCTACGACCGCGACTTCCTGCTGCAGTACTCCAACTCCGCCGAGCTGGTGAACCTGGATGAGAACTCCACCGAATACGGTATGTTCGTGCGCGCCGAGGTACCGGAGGAAGAGGGGTGTTTCGACCCGCAAAACAAGTTATGGTGGGATCGCAACAGCAACAAGGCGGTGGTCTGCCGTACCCAGGGGGCCGATCCGCGCCTGCTGGGTGAGTTTCAGCTGCAGGATGGCACCCCGGTCAAGCCGGCCTTCCAGCTGCTCAAGGAGCGTGTCGAGCAGTACACCCCCGAGTGGGCTGCCAACATTACCGGTATCCCGGCCGCGACCATTCGCCGCCTGGCCCACGAGATGGGCATCACCGCACGCGATGAGAAGATCGAGTTGCCCATCGCCTGGACCGACGTATGGGACAACGAGCACCAGTCGGTCACCGGTAACCCGGTTGCCTTCCACGCCATGCGCGGTCTGGCGGCGCACTCCAACGGTTTCCAGGCCATCCGTGCGCTCTCCATCCTGATGTCGATCCTCGGCACCATCGACCGTCCGGGCGGCTTCCGCCACAAGGCACCGTTTCCGCGCCCGATCCCGCCCTGCCCGAAAACACCGACCGGTCCCGAGGATGTCCAGCCGAACAGCCCGCTCAACGGTATGCCACTGGGCTGGCCGGCCGATCCGGACGACCTGTTCGTTGACGACAAGGGCGAGCCGGTACGTATCGACAAGGGTTTCTCCTGGGAGCATCCCCTCTCGGTCCACGGCCTGATGCACAACGCGATCACCAATGCCTGGCGTCAGGACCCCTACGCCATCGACACCCTATTTATCTTCATGGCGAACATGGCCTGGAACTCCAGCATGAACACCGATGAAGTGCGCAGGATGCTCAACGACAAGGATGAGAACGGCGAGTACAAGATCCCGTTCCTGGTGGTGGCCGACGCCTTCCAGTCCGAGATGGTCGCCTACGCCGATCTGGTGCTGCCCGATACCACCTATCTGGAACGCCACGACGTGATGTCCATGCTGGACCGGCCGATCTCCGAGTACGATGGTCCGGTCGACTCCGTGCGTATCCCGGTGGTAGCACCCACGGGCGAGTGCAAGCCGTTCCAGGAGGTACTGCTCGAACTGGGCTCACGCCTCAAGCTGCCGGTTTTCACCCGCGAGGACGGCTCACGCAAGTACCGCGACTATCCGGACTTCGTCACCAACTTCGAGACCGCACCCGGTTCCGGTATCGGCTTCCTCGCCGGCTGGCGCGGCAAGTCCGGCGAGAAGGGCATGAAGGGCGAGCCCAATCCGGACCAGTGGAAGATGTACGAGAAGAACAACTGCGTCTACCACTATCACCTGCCCAAGTCCTATCAGTACATGCGTAACTGGAACCAAGGCTACCTGCAGTGGGCACAGGAGCACTCCCTGACCCGTTACGACGAGCCGATCAACATCCACATCTACTCCGAGGTGTTGCAAAAGTTTCGTCTCGCCGCCCAGGGCAAGAGCCAGGGCAAGCAGCCGCCGGATCGCCTGCGCAAGCGGGTAGAGACCTACTTCGATCCGCTGCCGTTCTACTTCGAAACGCTCGAGGGGCAAGTGTCGGACAAGCACAAGTACCCGCTGAATGCGGTGACCCAGCGACCGATGGCGATGTACCATAGCTGGGACAGCCAGAACGCCTGGCTGCGCCAGATCCACACCTACAACTTCCTCTACGTCCACCCGAGTACCGCGCGCAGTGCCGGCATCGAGGAGGAGGGCTGGATGTGGGTCGAGTCGATGCACGGCAAGGTGCGCTGCCTCTGCCGCTACTCCGAAGCAGTTGAGCCTGGCACTGTCTGGACCTGGAACGCCGTTGGCAAGGCCTCCGGCGCCTGGAACCTGGACGGCAGCGCCAATGAATCGAAACAGGGTTTTCTGCTCAACCACGTGATCAGTGAGGAGCTGCCTGCCAGCGAGTCCGGCGAGCACATCTCCAATTCCGATCCGGTCACCGGTCAGGCCGGCTGGTATGACGTGCGTGTGCGTATCTACCCGGCCAGTGCCGACGAAGAGAAGGTCACCTTCCCGCAGTACGACACCATGCCCGCCGTACCCGGCACCCCGAAACGCCGTCCGTGGCAGAACTACTTCGCCGGCCTGTTCCAGAAAAACAATTAACCGCAAAGGCGCAAAGCACGCAAAGGAAGCCGCATGAACGTAAATACAGTAATCACTTTGCGACCTTCGCGCCTTTGCGGTGGATGCTTTTATTAAAGGTTTATTGAGATGACCCAACTAGCTCTTGTAATCGACCTGAACGTCTGCGTGGGCTGCCACGCTTGCGTTACCAGCTGTAAGCAGTGGAATACCTCCGGCCAGGCCGGTCCGCTGTTCGATGACAACCCGTTCACCAAGGATCCCACCGGCACCTTCTTCAACCGTGTGCAGACCTACGAGATCGGCGAGTTCCCGAACACCGAGACCCTGCACTTTCCGAAGAGTTGCCTGCACTGTGAGGACGCCCCCTGCGTCCCCGTCTGCCCCACCGGTGCCAGCCACAAGCGCAGCGAGGACGGTATCGTGCTGGTGGACTATGACAAGTGCATCGGCTGCAAATACTGCTCCTGGGCCTGCCCCTACGGCATGCGCGAATTCGACGAGCACCAGAAGGTGATGAAGAAGTGCACCCTCTGCGTTGACCGCATCTATGATGAGTCACTGCCCGAGCGCGACCGTAAACCCGCCTGCGTATTGGCCTGCCCCACCTCGGCGCGACTGTTCGGCGATGTCCACGACCCCGACTCCGAGGTCTCCGTGGCGATCCGTGAGAGCGGTGGCTACCAACTCATGCCCGAATGGGGCACCAAGCCGGCCAACCACTACCTGCCCCGTCGCAAGACCAAGATGCGTATCCATGAGGACGAACTGGTACGTGTGGACAATCCCCTGAAGAAAGAGGATATCCGCCACGAAACCAGCAAGAACGTCTCGCTGGACGACTGGCTGATGTAACGAATAGTCCCAAGTCTCAAGTAACAAATGGCAAGTGAAATCTCGCTTGCGCGTGTTACTTGTAACTTGCAACTTGTAACTGGAGTTAAGAATGCACCCGACATTTGCCGTTATCTTCCTCACCACCCTCATCGGTGTGGGTCAGGGCCTGTTTCTCGCCCTGTTCACTGAGCAGAGCTACTCGGCGGCCAAGCTGTTACCCACGCAGGAGAGCAGCTTCTACGTTACCGGCAGCTTTATCGCCCTGGCCTTCCTGATCGGTGGCCTGATCGCCGCTATCGGCCATCTGGGCAAGCCCATCTACATGATCACCCGCGCCTGGCGCGGCGTCACACAGTGGCGCACCTCCTGGCTCTCGCGCGAACTCATCCTCATGCCGGTCGTGATGTTCCTTGTTTTCCTTTACGGCCTGGTGCATCTGCTGGGTCTGGACGCCGACCTGTTCGGTTCATCGGAGCTTAACGGCCAGCTGACCCTCATCATCGGCACGGTCTCCACTGCAGCGGTATTCGCCCTATTCATCGCCACCGCAATGATCTACGCCAGCATCAAGTTTCTGCAGGAGTGGGCCTGTGCGCTGACCGTCGCCAATTATCTGCTGCTGGGTAGCGCCTCCGGTTTCACCCTGGCTAGCGCCTATGCGGCCTTCACTGCCCCCGAACTGGTCACCTTCTACGCCGGCTGGGCAATGATCATCACCTTCGCAGGCTTCATCACCCGCAGCGGCTCACTGATCCGCAACGCCCGCATCAAGTACAAGTCCACCCTCCAGACCGCTATCGGCGTGCGTCACACCAAGGTGCAGCAGAAGGCGATGGGTATGATGGGCGGATCGTTCAACACCCGTGAATTCTTCCACGGCAAAACCGCCGCGTTCCTCAAGTCCATCAAGTGGATCTTCCTGGTGCTGGTATTCCCGATCCCGCTGCTCCTGCTGTGGGCCGGGATGGACGGCAGCAAGGCCCTGCTGGTGCTGGCCTTCGCCACCCAGTATGTCGGCCTGCTGTTCGAGCGCTGGTTCTTCTTCGCCCAGGCCAACCACCCGCAGAACCTCTACTACCAGACCGTTTAGCGGTGTAATCATGCGGGAGACAGAGGGCGCTTCGGCGCCCTTCTTTCGATCCTGGGAAATCGACAAGGGTCAATCCCTCACACCCCCAACCCTTTTCTTATGCCCCCATCCGAGTATCCTATTACCCCGATAAAAAATGCTGTTGTATAGTGATTGGTCAACCGTTTTGCCGTGCGTGCGGTGTCTACCGTACGCAAACGAACAAGAAGTCAGACCATAAGGAGTACCCAGATGATCAAACCCGTCGGTTCCGATGAATTACAGCCGCTGTTTGTCTACGAGTCGGACAAGCACGATGCACTCAAACATGAGGCAGAGTCCCTGCCCTCCATCCTGCTCAGCTCCCAGGCCGCGGCCAACGCGGTAATGATGGGTAGCGGCTATTTCAGCCCGCTGCCGGGTTACATGAACGTGACCGATGCCATGGGCGCGGCAGACAAGATGATCCTGAGCAACGGCAAATTCTTCCCCGTGCCGGTAATGAACCTCACCAGCAAGGAGCAGGTCGATAACCTGGCCGGTGCCAAGCGCATCGCCCTGCGTGACCCCAACGTCGACGGCAACCCGGTGCTGGCGGTCATGGACATCGAGGCGATCGAAGAGGTCACCCCCGAGCAGATGGCCAAGATGACCGAAGAGGTCTACGGCACCGCCGATCCGGAACACCCGGGTGTAGCGGCCTTCAACAGCCAGGGCAACATCGCCGTTTCCGGCCCGATCCAGGTGCTTAACTTCTCCTATTTTGCCGAGGATTTCCCGGACACCTTCCGCACTGCGGTGGAGATCCGCAACGAGATCGCCGAGCGCGGCTGGAAAAAGGTTGTCGCCTTCCAGACCCGCAACCCGATGCACCTGGCACACGAGGAGCTGTGCCACATGGCCATGGACCGTCTGGGCTGTGACGGCCTGGTGATCCACATGCTGCTGGGCAAGCTCAAGCCGGGCGACATCCCCGCCCCGGTACGCGATGCGGCGATCCGCAAGATGGTAGAACTCTACTTCCCGCCCAACAGTGCCATGGTTACCGGTTACGGCTTCGACATGCTCTACGCCGGTCCTCGCGAGGCGGTACTGCACGCCTACTTCCGCCAGAACATGGGTGCCACCCACTTCATCATCGGCCGTGACCACGCCGGTGTGGGCGACTACTACGGCGCCTTCGACGCCCAGACCATCTTCGAGGAGAAGGTGCCGGAAGGTGCGCTGGAGATCGAGATCTTCAAGGCCGATCACACCGCCTGGTCCAAGAAACTCAACAAGGTGGTAATGATGTGCGAGGCTCCTGATCACGAGAAAGAGGATTTCGTACTGCTCTCCGGCACCAAGGTGCGCGAGATGCTCGGACGCGGTGAGGCACCGCCGAAAGAGTTTTCCCGTCCCGAAGTGGCCAAGATCCTCATCAACTACTACCAGAGCATCCAGTAATCCCGCTACAGACGTGCAAACCCGGCTTCGGCCGGGTTTTTTTATGCCGAAAGTTACCTCGGTAGAGGTATTGTCCTGACTGGGGTAAAGTCCTAGAGTCTTATTCAGTTATCACTAATCCGGGCAGGAATATGACTCCGACCCTCACCGACCCCTTCGGTCGTCACATCGAATATATCCGCCTGTCGGTCACCGATCGCTGCGACCTGCGCTGTTTCTACTGCATGCCGGAGGGTTTCACTGATTTCGAGACACCGGAGCACTGGCTCACCTTCGATGAGATCGAGCGGGTGATCGCCGCCTTTGGCCGTCTCGGGGTCAACCGTGTGCGCGTGACCGGTGGCGAACCACTGGTGCGCAAGGAGCTGCCGCAACTGACCTCGCGACTCTCCGCACTGCCCGGCGTAGAGGACCTCTCCCTCAGCACCAATGCAGTACAACTGGCCAAGTACAGCGAGGTGCTGCGCCGCGGCGGGGTACAGCGGCTGAATGTCAGCCTCGACACCCTGAAGCCTGAGCGTTTCAAGGCGATCACCAAGGGCAAACTGGAGAAGGTGATCGAGGGGCTGATGGCCGCCAAGGCCGCCGGCTTCAACCCCATCAAGATCAACATGGTGGTGATGAAGGGTGTCAACGACGACGAGGTCGAAAAGATGGTCGACTTCTGTCTCAAGCACGGCTTTACCCTGCGCTTTATCGAAACCATGCCGATGGGCGATACCGGCCGCAACGCCAGTGACCAGTACATCGATCTGCAGATTATCAAAAAGCGCCTGATGCAGCGCTACGACCTGGTGCCCGGGGTGATGCCCGGCGGCGGCCCGGCACGCTACATGAAGGTGGCCGGCACCGATCTGAACATCGGCTTCATCACCCCGATGTCACAACACTTCTGTGAGACCTGCAACCGGGTACGCCTCTCCGTCGACGGCACCCTCTACATGTGCCTCGGCCAGGATCACAACTTCGAACTGCGACCACTGCTGCGCAACGGTATCAGCGATAGCGAACTCGAAGCGGCGATCATCAAGGCGATGGCACTCAAACCCGAACGCCACGAGTTCAGCGACAAACCCGGCCAGGTGGTACGGTTTATGTCAATGACCGGGGGGTAATGGATTCAAGGTTCAAGGTTCAAGGTTCAAGGTTCAAAAAGGCGTTTTGGGCACGAGTCTAAAGTTTCCAGTTAAAAGTTCCCTTCCCCCTTTCCCCTTTCCCCTTTCTCTTTATCCCCCCCACAGGGGTTGGCCTCGCCGCAAGAGTTCAGGTAATCTTCCGCTGGGTATTTTGTGATAAGCATACCGCTGGGGGAAATAATGAATAAAAAACAACTCATTCTGGCTGCGGTACTCGGCAGCCTGTGCAGCACCGCGCTGGCGGGCGGTTTCAGCATCAGGGGGAAAAGCGCCAGCAGTCTGGGCAACGGCACCGCCGGTACCGCCGTGCTGGCAGAGGATGCCAGCGTGGTCTACAACAATCCGGCCGCCATGCAGGATCTCGACGGCACACACTTTAGCATGCTGCTGCACACCATCGTCTCTGACGTCCAGTTCGAGGACAAGGGATCCAACATCAGTGGCCCCGCCACCTCCAGCGTCGACGACCCGCACTTCGTCCCCAACCTTTACTATGTCAAGACCCTGCAGGAGGATATGCGCTTCGGTCTGGGGATCTACGCCCCCTTCGGACTCGGACTCGATTACGATGATGAGTGGATGGGTCGCTATATCACCACCAGTTCGGACCTGAAGGTGATCAACATCAGCCCGGCGCTCTCCTTTCGCGCCAGTAATAAAATGAACCTTGGTGTCGGTATCGACCTGCAGTATCTGGATGCCACTCTGGCAAATGCCGTCGACTTCGGCACCATCTGCTACGCAATGAGTACTAGTTACCCCACCTCTGGCTGTGCCGATCCGCAGAACAACGACGGCAGCCAGGAGCTTACCGGCAGCAACTGGGCGGTCGGTTTCTCCTTCGGTCTCACCTACGACATCGACGCGCTGACCCGCTTCGGCTTGAGCTACCACTCCGCCACCCGCCACGACATCGAGGGCGATTCCGACTTTGAGGGGACACCGGTCGAATTGCAGGCGATGGATATGTTCACCGACACAGGCGGAAGCCTGACACTGAACCTGCCCGAGACGCTAAGCCTCGGCCTCAGCCGTCAGATCTCGCCGCAGCTGCAGCTGCTGGCCGATGCCACCTGGACCCGCTGGAGCCGCTATGACGCGCTGGTAGTGGAGTTTGACAACAACACCCCGACCTCGACCACCGAGCAAAACTGGCAAGACGTATGGCGCTTTTCGGTGGGCGGCAACTACCGGCTGAATGAGACCTGGCTGCTGCGGGCCGGTTTCTCCCACGATCAGACACCGATCCCCAACGCACAGTACCGCTCCCCGCGCGTCCCCGACACAGACCGAAACTGGTTTTCACTGGGTAGCCGCACCCGCCTCAATCCCGAGATGGAGCTGGATCTGGCGATCGCCTATACCCCGCCGAAGAGCTACCGCATCGACAGAACCGATAGCCTGGGACACATCCTCAACGGAGAGTATGAGTCGGAGATCCTCTATCTCACTGCCCAGTTTAACTGGCAGTTCTAAACCTGGGCCTGGGGAAGGGGGGCGACGAGTCCATAAGATCCCCCTCTTCCTTCTTACACAGGGACTCTCGCTCCACCCTCAAAACTGGCTAGAAACTACCACTGGTCGCCAGGTAGGTCTCGCTCTCCCCGGTGTCGGTGTTGTAGGCGTAATCGGCACGCAGGGTCACATCCACAAAGGATTGCATGCGCCAGCGCAGCCCCACGCCAAAGCTGGAATAGAGACGGTGATTATCGATCTCATCAAACGCCGGCCAGACATTGGCCAGGTCCATGAACAGAACCCCGCGCAACTGCCGGTAACCGCTCAGATGGTGGTGATATTCGAGGTTCCCCTGCAGCAAAAGATTGCCCTCCAGGGTATCGTTCTCATAACCGCGTAGTGAGGTGGAGCTGCCCAGTGAGTAGGCGTCACCGTCACCAAAGGCCAGCCCCAGCTTGAGTTGGGTGTTGATATTTGCATCCACCGCATCGAGGGGGGTATAGCGCCGGTAACGGAAGGTATTGCGAAAATATTCGCTATCCGAGCCCAGGAGCTCGTCGGCCAGCTCCAGGGAATAGGCAAACTCCTGTCCCTTTCGGTGGTAGGGAAACTTATCCACCATGACATAGCCCACCCCGCCCAGCAGCGCGACCACATCGTTACTGTGATATCCGCTCACCCCAACCGTATCTTGGTAACGGTTATTGGCAAAATGGAGTCCCGCGCCCGCCTGCCAGCCCTCACTGCTCCCCTTGCGGTTGAGCCAGCGTGAGACGGCAAGGCTGACTGCGTATCGCTCAAACTCGGTGCTTGCCACGATGGCATCATCCTCACGGGTGTAGATACCTTTTTCCACATATTCCGTATCCAGAACCAGGCGATAAGGTGTCCCCATCACACGCGGGTAGCTGTAGGAAATTTCCAGCTCCTTCTCCGGCGGCTCAATATCATCATCATACTCTGTCTCTTCGTACTCGATCTTGAGACGCTGGTTGAGACCGAACAGGTTATCCAGACGCAGCTGGCCACCATAGCTGTAGTTGGTAGTGGTTTCATCGGCAAGAAAATCGGGGCGGTAGCTGAGCAGAGGAATGGGCAGGATGTAGAAACGCTCGACCACCGTGAACTGGAGAATATTGCGCCCCTCCTCCTCCAGCAGCTCGGCACGGACCGACTTGAACAACCCCAGGTTCATGATCGCCTGGCGGCTTTTCTCCACCTGCTCGGTGGTCCAGGGCTCCCCTTCGCGCACCACGATCTCCTGACGTAGCACCGTCTCCCTGGTTACCTTGTTGCCGCTGAAACGGACGTCGTCAAGTACCCCCTCTCCCTCCGCAGAAAACACCGTAGAGAGCGGAAAGAGGAGCAACCACAGCAGGCTAAATCCTCTCACCCTCCCCCTGATGATAACTGCGGTAAAATTCATCCTGCTCCCATTACGCCCCTGTGCCCCTATCCCCTCAACTATAACCGAAGCAGCGACTCACTACCCGCTTAGGGGCGCGGCCGAATGTAAATATTATTTCGACCAGCCCCCTTAAGTTAACCGAGTAGCATGCGCATGCCGAGCAGGGCAAGAAAGAGGGCGAAGAAGCGCTTCAGCTGCACTGCCGGAATGGTGTGTGCCAGCCGGGCGCCAAGCGGCGCAAACAGCACGCTGGCAACCACGATCCCGGCAAAGGCCGGCCAGTAGAGATATCCACTGCTCAACGGCGGCAAATGGCTGTTTTCCCAACCGCTGAAGAGAAAACCTGTCGCCCCGGCCACGGCAATAGGCAGGCCGCAGGCGGCGGAGGTGGCCACCGCCTGGCGCATCGGCACATTGCACCACTGCAGAAACGGCACGGTCATGGTGCCGCCGCCGATCCCGACAATCGCCGAGACACTGCCGATCACCCCACCGGCCAGTCCCATCCCCGCTCGCCCCGGCAGACTGCGGTGTGGCGAGGCGCGCAGGTTGAGCCCCATCTGCAGCGCCACCGACAGCTCGAACAGACCAAAGACATAACGCAGATAGTCGCCGGAGAGCCGCTCGGCCAGCGCCGCCCCGAGCCAGGCCCCGAGGACGATCCCAGGTGTCAGCTGCCACACCACCTCCCAGCGCACGGCGCCGCGACGCTGGTGCGCCCAGACCGAGGAGATGGAGGTAAAGACAATCGTCGCCAGCGAGGTACCGATGGCCAGGTGCATCAACACCTCATCAGCAATCCCTGCAGCGGCAAACAGCAGCGCCAGTACCGGCACGATTACCAGTCCACCGCCGACCCCGAACAGACCGGCCAGCAATCCGGCAAAGGCCCCCAGCCCCCCGTAGGCCAGCCACTCGGTCATGCAACAACCCTCTGCCACAGCTGGAGCAGGACAAAGGCCAGTGAAAAGAGTGCACCGGCCACCGGCAACCAGAGCGGAAAGACCGCGATGCCGACGGGGCGTGGATCACGCACTTTAATCCGCCACAGGGCAAGGTTAACCAACGAGAATACCACCAGGGTGATCAGGCTGGTGAGTTCCGCCAGGGTCAGCAACGGCAGCCACAGCGCCAACAGCAAAATCACCCCGCTGACCAGCACGGTGCTGCGTAGCGGGGTGCGGGTGCGGGGATTCACCCAGGCCAGGGGGGCCGGCAACCAGCCCTGGGCGGCCATGCCGTAGAGTACGCGTGAGGCCATGATGATCTGAATAAGCGCGCCGTTGATCACCGCTACCAGACCGATGAGGGAGATCGCCACCGGCTCACTGCCCGTGGCCTGCTGAAAAACCAGCGCCAGCGGCGCACTGCTGCGCGCCAGCTGACCGGGGGGCAACACGGAGAGCGCCGCCAGTGCCACCAGCATATAGAGCAGGGTAGAGATCAACAGCGCCAACAGCACCGCACGCGGCAGATTGCGGCTCGGTTCACGCACCTCCTCGGCCACATTGACGATATCCTCAAAACCGATATAGGCGTAGAAGGCGATAAACGCCCCGCCCAGAATCCCGCTCAGGGTGAGCAGTTCGGGCGCCGGCAGCAGCGCCTGGCGCAACAGCCCCCCCGCCTGCATCGAGGGCAGAGCGACCGCGACGATCAGCAGCAGTCCGACTATACCGATAAGGGTGGTGATTGCGGCCAGCCAGGCCGACTGGCTGATGCCCCACATGCTCACACCCGAGAGCAGACCGAGCACCGAGACGATAATCACCCACTCCGGCAGCGGCCAAAATAGCTGCAGATAGCCGACGAAACCATTGAGCAGGGTAGCGGTCGAAACCACCCCGATGCTGACGATCAGCAGACCCACCAGTGTCGCCAGCCAGCGCTTGCCAAAGGCCCTCTGGGTATAGACCGCCTCACCGGCGCTCAACGGAAAGCGCGCCGAGAGTTCGGCATAGGAGAAGGCCGAAAAACCGGCCAGCACCGCAGCCAGCAGAAATGCCAGCGGTGCATGCACCCCGGCACTCCCCACCACCTCCCCGAGCAGCACGTAGATCCCCGCGCCCATGATCGTCCCCAGACCATAGAGGGTCAGCAGAGGGAGCGAGAAGGCGCGTTTTAGAGTGGCTTGATCTGGCACGGAGGTTATTTTATCGGGGTGGCTAAAGTTGCTCTGTAATGTTTATGCCAGTTCCAGGCTCCAAGTTCCAGGTTCAAGGTTCAAGGTTCAAGGTTCAAGGTTCAAGGTTCAAGGTTCAAGGTTTGAACGCCCTGCCTTGTTCCTTACCCCGCCGTCCGGAATCACTCCCAGAGGTCCACCTCGATACCCTGCTCGCGCAGGTGATCGGCGCGCTCCTGCACGAAGCGCTGGAACTCGGGCTGTTCACGATAGGCACCGCTGGCGACGTACTCCATCGCCGACTGTAAATGGAAGGGGCGCAGGTAGGCCTCGGTGCGGAACACCTCTTCACCCTGGCCATCGAAGAACGCCATGCTCGGCACATACTGCACACCGGACTGCCTGGCCCACTCTCGCGCGGCCAGTTTCTCGCCGCCGGGAGTAGTCAGCTTCTCCTTCGACCAGATGTCGACCACGGCAATATCGAACTGCTCCATCAGCTCGCGCGACAAGGGGCGGCGGAAGGCGTCGCCGTGCATCTCGTCACACACCGCGCAATCCTTCTGCTCGAACAACACCATCAGCGGCTTGTCACCCTGGTTGCGTTGCAGGTTATAGGGCGGCTGCAGGAAACCCTTTTCGATATGCAGCTTGCCGCTGGCGGCCAGCGGCTGCTGCTGCGCCAGATAGTCGCGGAAGGCCAGCTTTTTCTCATGATGACCGGCGACGTAATCGAGCGCGGTCATGAAACGGTGCGGTGGATAGTAGCCGTTGGCACGCAGGGCGATCTCACCCTGTTCATCGAGAAAGAGCAGGGTCGGGGTGAACTGCACTTTCAGGCCAAGGGAGAACGCCTTTTCGGTAACCTCGCTGCCGCGCAGATCGGTCACCACGGCATCCCCCCACATGTTGATGGCGATCACATCGAAGTGCTTGCGGGTCTTCTCCACGATATCGCGCTGGGTGAAGTTGGTGTTGATCAGTTTCTCGCAGTAGGGGCAGCCGTCCTGATAGAAGTAGAGCATCACCCGCTTGCCCTCATCCGTCGCCTCTGCCACATCCTCGCGCAGGTCGAGGAAAGAGCTCTTGAACCAGGCCGGCTTCTCCACGTAACCCGGATTGACGAACCCCTCCTGCAGTTGCCCCTCTTCTGCAGCGCCCGCGGCGGTGGCGACGGCAAGGGCCGCGACGGCGATCAAACGGCTTACCCATTTCATTGTTTTTCTCCTAACGTATCCAGAGGGTTTTGGCGTTAACGAACTCGCGTATCCCGTGACGCGCCAGCTCACGGCCATAGCCGGAGTGCTTGATGCCGCCGAAGGGCAGGCGCGGATCGCTTTTCACCATGCCGTTGACGAAACTGCAGCCGGCCTCGATCCGGCGGGCCACCCTCTCCCCGCGCTCGCTGTCGGCGCTCCAGACGCTGCTGCCGAGGCCGAAATCGGAGTCATTGGCGATGCGCACGGCATCGGCCTCGTCGACGGCGCGGATGACAGTCGCCACCGGGCCGAACAGCTCCTCACTGTAGGCGCGCTGTCCGGGGCGGACGTGGTCGAGGAGGGTCGGGGCGTAGAAAGCCCCCTTGCCCGGCAGCGGCTCACCACCTGTGACCAGAGTCGCACCGGCGGCAACGCTCTCCTGCACCTGGCGATGCAGCTCATCACGCAGGTCGTTGCGCGCCATCGGCGCCAGGGTGGTCCCCTCATCCAGCGGATCGCCCGGCTTGAGCGCCTGCACGGCTTCTCGGTAGCGTTCAACGAAGGCCTCGGCAATTGCCTCCACCACGATAAAGCGCTTGGCGGCGATGCAGCTCTGCCCCGCGTTGAGGTAGCGCGAGGCCACCGCCTGCTGCACCGCCAGCTCCAGGTCGGCATCCTCCAGTACCACAAAGGGATCGGAACCGCCCAGCTCCAGCACCGTCTTCTTCAGTGCCGCGCCGGCGGTGGCGGCGACCTGACGTCCCGCCGGTTCGGAGCCGGTGAGGGTGACGGCATGGATACGGCGGTCCTCGATCACCCCCTGCACCTGCGAAGCGCTGATCATCAGGGTGCGAAAGGTATCCACCGGAAAGCCCGCCTCGCGGAATACCGACTCGATGGCCTGTGCGCATTGCGGCACGTTGGAGGCGTGCTTGAGCACACCGGTATTGCCCGCCACCAGGGCCGGGGCGGCAAAACGGAAGACCTGCCAGAAGGGGAAGTTCCACGGCATCACCGCCAGCACGGTGCCCAGCGGCTGGTAGCAGACCAGACTGCGGCTGGCGTCGGTCTCAATCAGCTCATCGGCAAGAAAAGCGGGACCGTTTTCGGCGTAGTAGTCGCAGACCCAGGCGCACTTGTCGATCTCACCCCGGGCCTCCTTGAGCAATTTTCCCATCTCCAGGGTGATGATCCGTGCCAGCTCATCGCGCCGCTGGCGCAGCACCTTTGCGGCGCCGGCCATCAGCTCACAGCGGTCGGACAGAGGAGTCGCCTGCCAGCCGGGCGAGGCTTCGGCCACGGCATTGAGGACGGCACCTAGCTCATCTCCGGACCAGGTTGCAAACGCCTCCAGCAACTCACCGGTTGCAGGGTTCAGGGAAGTGAATGCCATACTTGTTCTCCGCACTGTCTGCTAATTGACTAGTATAGTGAGTGTGGCACCCGGTCGGTAGCATTGAAACCCCTGCCACCGTTGCCCATTTGATACCTGTCGGCACAAGGAGTTCCTCGACCATGAAACAGCACCATATCTGCATTCTCGGCGGCAGCGGTTTTGTCGGTCACCATCTGGCGGCACGCCTGGTCAGGGATGGGCACAAAGTGCGTGTACTCACCCGCCGCCGCGAACCGCATCGCGACCTGCTGGTCTTGCCCACACTGGAGTTGCGTGAATGTAACGTCCACGACGAACAGGCACTGCAGGCTGCCTTGTCCGGCTGTGATGTCGTCATCAATCTGGTCGGCATCCTCAATGAGAAGGGGCACGATGGCAAGGGCTTTCATCGTGCCCATGTCGAACTGGCCGAAAAGGTGGTCACGGCCTGCCGGGCCGGCGGCATCGAGCGGCTGCTCCACATGAGCGCCCTGGGCGCCGATGCCGAACAGGGCACCAGCTTCTACCAGCGCACCAAGGGCGAGGCAGAGAACCTTATCCACGCCGCCAAGGGGTTGCGGGTAACCAGTTTTCGCCCCTCGGTGATCTTCGGTCCCGATGATGCCTTCTTCAACCGTTTCGCCGGACTACTGAAGAACACTCCGCTGCTCTTTCCGCTGGCCTGTGCCGAGGCCCGCTTTGCACCGGTGTTCGTCGGTGATGTGGTCGAGTGCTACGCCCGCGCCATCGACAACCCCGCCACCGTCGGCCAGCGCTACGAGCTGTGCGGACCGCACCAGTACAGCCTCTACCAGCTGGTGCAGTACACCGCCCGGCAGCTGGGTCTCCGACGCTGGATCATCGCCCTGCCCGACTGGGCCTCACGGCTGCAGGCCCGGCTGCTGGAGTTTGCACCGGGCAAGCCCTTCTCCCGCGATAACTATAACTCGATGCAGAGAGACAATGTCTGCGGGGGTGAATTTCCCGCCGTGTTCGGTATCATCCCCCACAGCATCGAAAGCACGGTGCCCGACTACCTCAACCCTGCGCATCAGCGCAGCCGATACCCTCACTACCGCGCCACAGCGCGAAGAAGCTGATCAAGGAGCCTGTTTTGCAAGTCTATCTGGTGGGCGGCGCCGTCCGTGACAAACTGCTCGGCCTGACACCGCAGGACCGTGACTGGGTGGTGGTCGGCGCCACCCCGGAGCAGATGCTGGAGCTGGGTTACAAACCCGTAGGCAAGGACTTTCCGGTCTTTCTCCACCCCGAGACCCGAGAGGAGTACGCCCTGGCGCGCACCGAGCGCAAGACCGCACCGGGCTACCACGGCTTCGCCTTTCACGCCGCCCCCGATGTCACCCTGGAGGAGGACCTCAAGCGGCGTGACCTGACCATCAACGCCATGGCCGAGGATAGCGAAGGCAACATCATCGATCCCTTCAATGGCCGGGAGGATCTGGAACAGGGGCGCCTGCGCCATGTCGCCAGTGCCTTCGCTGAAGATCCGGTACGCATCCTGCGCCTCGCCCGCTACGCCGCCCGCTACGCCAAGTGGGGCTTTCGTGTTGCTCACGGCACCCATGCACTGATGAAAAAGATGGTGGCCAGCGGTGAAGTCGATGCGCTGGTGGCCGAGCGGGTATGGCAGGAGACCGAACGGGCCCTCGGCGAGGAGACCCCCAGCCGCTTTTTCGAGGTGCTGCGCAACTGCGGTGCGCTGGCGCGCATCTTCCCCGAACTGGATCAGCTGTTCGGCGTGCCCCAGCCCAGGCACCACCACCCGGAGGAGGACACCGGCCTGCACACCATGCTGGTGCTGGAGCAGTCAGCCCGGCTCAGCCCCGACACCCGGGTACGCTTCGCCGCCCTGGTGCACGACCTGGGCAAGGGCACCACGCCCGAGGAGGAGTGGCCCAAACATATCGCCCACGAACACCGGGGCGTGGCGCTGGTCGAGCAGCTGTGCGAGCGGCTGCGAGTGCCGCGCGACTACCGGGAGCTGGCCCTTATCGTCACCCAACACCACGGCGTCTACCATCGTGCCGAGGAGCTGCGCCCCTCCACCCTGCTGGAACTGCTGGAGAAGACCGATGCCTTTCGCCGCCCCGAGCGGCTGGAGCAGTTTCTGCTCGCCTGCGAGGCCGACTCCCGCGGCCGCCCCGGCTTCGAGACGCAGCACTTCGCCCAGCCCGGCATCATCCGTCAGTCCTACCATGCGGCTCGCGAAGTCGACCCCGGGGAGCTGGTAAAACAAGGCTTCAGTGGCAAACAGGTGGGGGAGGAGTTGCACCGTCGGCGTATTGCCGCCATCGCGGCGGCACGGGATACAGTCCCGTCCGACGAATAAGTTTCAAGTATGCAGACATGATGGATGACCTGCCCAACCTCGACGCCGTGGGTTATGTTTGAGGTTGGGAAAACCCGATAAACACAGAGCCACATCGAGGGGGCAGGTCATG
>JAPHTQ010000073.1 GCA_026196275.1 Gammaproteobacteria bacterium | reverse complement strand
GGGTGCATCAAGCCAGACATAGAAGAATTTGCCCGGTGCGTCGGGGATCTCGAAGCCGAAGTAGGGGGCATCGCGAGAGATGTCCCAGTCCTTTAGCCCCGCGTCGAACCACTCCTTTAGCTTGTGGGCGATCTCACTCTGCAGGTGTTCGCCCCTGATCCAGTACTGCAGCATCCCCTCGAAGTCGCCGAGACGGAAGAAATAGTGTTCGGACTCCTTTTCGATGGGGGTGGCACCGGAGATGGCCGAGACCGGGTTTTTCAGCTCGGTCGGCTGGTAGGTGGCGCCGCACTTCTCACAGGAGTCGCCGTACTGCTCCTCGGCACCGCACTTGGGGCAGGTGCCCTTGATGAAGCGATCCGGCAGGAACATATTCTTTTCCGGATCGTAGGCCTGGGTGATCACCCGCGACTCGATATGGCCGTTTTGCCGCAGGCGCTTGTAGATAAGCTCGGCCAGCTCCCGGTTCTCCTCGGAGTGGGAGCTGTAGTAGTTGTCGAAACCGATATGGAAGCCGGCAAAGTCGGCCTGATGCTCGCGCGCGACGCGGGCGATGAGCTCTTCCGGCTCGATCCCCTCGCTCTGGGCGCGCAGCATGATGGGGGTGCCGTGGGCGTCGTCGGCGCAGACGTAGAGGCAGTCATGGCCGCGCATCTTCTGGAAGCGGCTCCAGATGTCGGTCTGGATATACTCGACCAGATGCCCCAGGTGGATCGGGCCATTGGCATAGGGGAGGGCACTGGTTACCAGGATTTTACGTCGTGTCTCGGCCATCGTTGCTCAGTTTCAGTCAGGTTACAGGGTTTATGCCACCGCCCGTGCCCCGACAGGCAGTTCGGGGCTGTCCTCTGCCGGACCCGAGTGGAACCGCGTTTCAGACCCCGCAGTGGCGGCATGTGCCGATCGCATGGCAGCAATTACAGGCAGTGGCTTGAAAAAGTCGCAATACAGTACCAAGTATGCTGTATTCCCGCCAGTTATCCGACTGGTCGCTGGGGGTATTCCCGGCAATTTTGCTATGCTACGGGGTTCATCTTGTCACACTGCGGCGGTTTTGTGACAATAACCCATTTTATTTATCAGTCATTTAGCAGCCGGTATCCATGCCGGTATTTATCAGGAGTTACGAGATGTCAGACGAGTTAAAGGCCAAAATCGAAGAGGCACTCAAGGGGTACGTTGATCCGTACCTGGAGAAAGATCTGGTCTCCGCCGGTTGCGTCAGTGTCGCTGTAGAGGGTGACAAGGCGAAGATGGATGTTGCCCTCGGTTTTCCCGCTGCTGGCTATATCGATGAGCTGAAGGCGAAGCTCAAGGCGATCGCCGAGGGCGTGGAAGGCGTAAGCAGCGCCGAGGTGACAGTATCGACCACGATCGTTTCCCACTCCGCGCAGAAGGGCGTCAAGCACATCAAGGGTGTGAAGAATATTATTGCCGTCGCCTCCGGTAAGGGGGGTGTGGGCAAATCCACCACCTCGGTCAATCTGGCCCTGGCACTGGCCGCTGAGGGTGCCACCGTGGGTATTCTCGATGCCGATATCTACGGTCCCAGCCAGCCGCGCATGATGGGACTGTCGAACAGGAAGCCCGACTCCCCCGATGGCAAGAGCCTGGAGCCGATTGTCAACTACGGTGTGCAGTCGATGTCCATCGGTTACCTCATCGACGAGGACACCCCGATGATCTGGCGTGGCCCGATGGTCACCCAGGCGCTGGAGCAGCTGCTCAATGACACCCAGTGGCGTGAGGTGGACTACCTGGTGATCGACCTGCCGCCGGGTACCGGCGACACCCAGCTGACCCTGGCGCAGAAGGTGCCGGTCTCCGGTGCGGTCATTGTCACCACCCCGCAGGATATCGCCCTGATGGATGCACGCAAGGCCTACAAGATGTTCGAGAAGGTCGAGGTGCCGGTGCTTGGTGTGGTGGAGAATATGTCGATCCACATCTGCTCCAAGTGCGGCCACGAGGAGCACATCTTCGGCGAGGGCGGCGGCCAGAAGATGGCCGATGACTACGGGGTCAAGTTCCTCGGCGCCCTGCCGCTGGATATCTCCATCCGTGAGGAGGTCGATGCCGGCAAGCCCACCGTGGTGGCCCAGCCGGACAGCCGGATCACCCAGATCTACCGCGATATCGCGCGCCGTACCGCGGCCAAGCTGTCGCTCAAGGCCAAGGACTACAGCGCCAAGTTCCCCAAGATCGTCATTTCCAACGATTAATCATGGGGGACAGGCTGCCTTCGGGCGGTAAAGTCCTTATAATGACGGCGGGTCCTGCACAGGGCCCGCCGTTTTCATTTGCTGACAAAAAGGCCGGAGATGAGCATCAAATCGGATAAGTGGATCCGCCGCATGGCGGAGCAGGAAGGGATGATCGAGCCGTTCGAGTCGGGGCAGGTGCGTGAGGTGGGTGGCGAGCGTATCGTCTCCTACGGTACCTCCAGCTATGGCTACGATGTACGCTGCGCTGACGAGTTCAAGATCTTCACCAATATCAACTCGGCGATTGTCGACCCCAAGGCCTTCGACCAGAACAGCTTTGTCGACGTCAAATCCGATGTCTGTATCATTCCGCCCAACTCCTTCGCACTGGCCCGTACGGTGGAGTACTTCCGTATCCCGCGCAGTGTGCTGACCATCTGTCTGGGCAAGTCGACCTATGCCCGTTGCGGCATTATCGTCAACGTCACCCCGCTGGAGCCGGAGTGGGAGGGACACGTCACCCTGGAGTTCTCCAACACCACCCCGCTGCCGGCCAAGATTTACGCCAACGAGGGGGTGGCGCAGATGCTGTTCCTTGAGTCCGACGAGGTCTGCGAGACCTCCTATATGGACCGCGGCGGCAAGTACCAGGGGCAGCGGGGCGTTACCCTGCCCAGGACCTGAAACTGATATGCGGTTTTCTCTCCCCGCTCGCACGGACTCCAGCTGCGCGGCGATGGGGCAGCCGTGGCGCTGGCCGTGACAGCTGATCCCCGACGGCTCTTCTGGACGGTGTTGTGGGCGACTCTGCTGCTCAAGCTGCTGCTGGCCGCCTGGATCCCGCTGACCGGTGACGAGGCCTACTTCTACCTCTGGGCCAGTTATCCTGCGGCGGGCTATTACGATCACCCTCCGATGGTGGGCTGGTTCCTCGCCCTGTTGCTGCAGTTCGGTGCGGCGGAGTGGTGGCTGCGCCTTCCGGCAGTGCTGCTCAGTACGGTGATCGGCTGGAGCATCTACCGCCTGTTGTACAGGCGTATCGAGCCGACGACGGCGGCACTGGTCGCTACGCTCTACCTGCTCTCGCCGCTCAACCTGGTGGCGGTGCTGGTGACCACCGACACCCCCTTGATCCTCTTCTCCTTTTTCTCGGCGCTAGCGCTGCTGTTGGCGCTGGAGCGTGGGGGGTATCGCTGGTTTCTCCTCTCGGGTGTCTTGCTGGGACTGGCCTTTCTCTCCAAATACTTTGCCGTACTGCTGGGGCTGGCTTACGGCATCTTCCTGCTGCTGGTACGGCGCAGCGGGCGCAACGCCCTGGGGTTGCTGCTGCTGTTCCTAGCGGTGCTCCCTTTTGCCGCCATCACCCTGTGGTGGAACTACCACCACTGCTGGGACAACGTGCTGTTCAATCTCTATAACCGCCACGGTGGCGGTGGTGCGGGCTGGAGCGGCCTGCTGCAGTATCTGGGGATGATGCTCTACCTGATCACGCCGCCCCTGCTCTGGTACGGCTGGCAACACCGTGCGGCCTTCTGGGACCGACTGAAGGGAGGAGAGCTGTTCAGCTGGCTGTGGCTGTTGCCGATATCGCTGTTTGCGCTGCTCTCCTTTGTCGCAGTGATCGGCCTGCACTGGGTGTTGGCCTTCTACCCCTTCCTTTTCCTCTCCCTGGCGGTGCTGCTCGAACGCCGCCAGCTGCGCCGTAGCATCACCTTCATGGCTGGCTTCTCCCTGCTTCACCTTGCGCTGCTGGCGGTACTGATGCTGCTGCCGCTGGAGGTGTGGCAGGAGCGACAGAGCAGTATCCACTACAGCCTGGTGGTCGGGATGCACGGTGATGAGCTGTGGCAGGAGATCGAGCCGCTGGTGGGGGAGCGGCAGTTTGCTACCACCAGTTACTCCAGCTCCGCCATCCTGGAGTACGCCACCGGGCGTCGCACCGCGGTGTTTGGTGACGGTTCCAAATACGGTCGGCAGGACGATCTACTCACCGATTTCCGCCAGCTGGATGGCAGGGGTGTGGCGGTGCTGCTCAAGGGACGCGGGAGCAGCGAGCAGTTTTTGCCCTATTTTGACGAGGTGGCCCTGCACCCGTTGAAGACACGGGATATCGACGGCTATCTGCTGGTCGGTGACGGCTTCCGTTACGATCTCTATCGTGACGAGGTGTTGCGCCGTGTGCAGCAGCGTTTCTACCGCCTGCCGTGGTTTCTCCCCGTCGGCTCATGTTACTTTTACGATCACTATTTTCCGCAACAGGATGTGGAGCGTCTGCCGCGCAAATGAACCGTTTAACTGAAAATCTCTCGGGCTGGGGACGCTATCCGGTAGCGCAGTGCGGGCTGCTGCGCCCGGAGCGCCATAAGGGACTCGGGGGGCTCTCCGCTGAGGGGGGGATTGCCCGAGGGCAGGGGCGCAGCTATGGCGATGCGGCCCTCAATCAGGACGGCGCGGTGCTACTGACCGAACGGCTGAATCGTCTGAGCGCCTTCGACAGCGAACGCGGCACAGTGACCGCCGAGTCGGGGCTGACGCTAAGAGAGCTTCTGGATGTGGTGGTGCCGCGGGGCTGGTTCCCACTGGTGACGCCCGGCACCGGCTACGTCTCTCTCGGTGGCTGTATCGCCGCCGATGTGCACGGCAAGAACCATCACCACGACGGCGCCTTCTCCCGCAGTGTACTGGAGTTTGAACTTTTCGATGCTGACGGTGCGGTGCGTACCTGTTCGCCGGATGTGCAGAGCGAGGCCTTTAATGCCACCATGGGTGGCATGGGTCTGACCGGTGTGATCGGCGATGTCACCCTGCAGCTGCGCCCGGTGGAGACGGCCTGGATCCAGGCACAGCATGCCCCGGCCCGTGATCTCGAACAGGCGCTCACCTTCCTGCAGGATAACGAACATGACGCGCGCTACAGCGTCGCCTGGATCGATCTGCAGAGCCGCGGCAGGGCGCTGGGACGCAGCGTGGTGATGACCGGTGAGCACGCGGTGCGGGATGCGTTGCCTGCGGCGCATCGCGCCGACCCACTGCAACTCAAGCTCAGGGGGGAGCGTAACGTGCCGCTGGATATGCCCGGCTGGCTGCTTAACCCGCTGACCATTCGTGCCTTCAACGCCCTCTACTATCGTCTCGAGGGACGCAAGACCAGCCCCTTTATTGTCGGCTACGACAAGTTCTTCTATCCGCTGGATGCCCTGGGACACTGGAACCGCCTCTATGGCAAGCGCGGCTTTGTGCAGTACCAGTGTGTGGTGCCGCTGGAACAGGCACATGAGACATTGAGACAACTGCTCGATGCACTGGCGGCGAGCGGGCATGCGGCGTTTCTCGGTGTGCTCAAACGGTTGGGGGCGGCCTCTGCCGGTCAGCTCGCCTTTTCCATGCCGGGTTATACCCTGGCGCTGGATCTGCCCTTCGGCGGCGCCGCGACCCTGGAGCTGTTGCAGCGCTTCGATGAGATCGTTCTGGCCCACGGCGGGCGGGTCTATCTGGCCAAGGACGCGCGGCTCTCGGCGGAGAGTTTTCGCCAGATGTACCCGCGTTACGACGAGTGGCTGGCGGTCAAGCAGACACTGGACCCACAGGGGCGCTTCAGCTCCAGCCTCTCCCGGCGCCTGGGCATCGGAGAGCCTTCATGAAGGGGACCGTACTGATTCTCGGTGCCAGTTCGGCCATTGCCCGTGCTACCGCCGCCGCCTTCGCCTCCAGGGGTTACGGACTCTATCTGGCGGGGCGGGATGAGGAGGAACTGGCCCGCGATGCGGCGGATCTGGCCATTCGCCATCAGGTGCCCGTGGCGACCGGTCGCTTCGATGCCGAGGCCTTCGCACAGCATCCCGCGTTTATCGAGCAGGTCGTCGAGGCGTCCGGCGAGCTGGCCGGCGTAGTGGTGGCCTTCGGCTATCTGGGTGAGCAGTCGCGTGCCGTGCACGACTGGGATGAGACGTTGGCGATCATCCAGCGAAACTACACCGGCGCGGTGTCGCTGCTCAATCTCTGCGCCAATCGCATGGAGCAGGCCGGAACCGGTTTTATCGTCGGCATCGCCTCGGTGGCCGGTGACCGAGGCCGACAGAGCAACTATACCTACGGCTCGGCCAAGGGGGCCTTTGCCCTCTATCTGCAGGGGCTGCGCAACCGGTTGGCCCCTGCCGGAGTGCGGGTGTTGACGGTCAAGCCCGGCTTTGTCGATACCGGCATGACCTTCGGTCTTCCCGGCATGTTTCTGGTCGCCTCGCCCCGCTATGTCGGCGAGCGGATTGCCCGCGCCGTGGAGCGGGGCAGGGATGTGCTCTACGTACCCTGGTTCTGGCGTTACATCATGCTGATCATCACTCACATTCCGGAACGGATCTTCAAGCGACTCAAACTGTGAGCAGCAGAGAGCAGAAAACCATCGTCGCTGCCTTCGATTTTGACGGCACCCTCACCCGTCACGATACGCTATGGCCCTTTCTGCTCCACGTGGCAGGGCCATGGCGTCTGTTGTGGAATACGCTGCCCTTGCTGCCCACCCTCAGCGGTTATCTCCTGGGATGGGTCTCCAACAGTGTTGCCAAAGAGCGGGTGTTTTACCGCTTTTTGCATGGCATGCCGGAGCAGCGGCTGCAGGCGCTTGCCGGGGAGTTTGCCCATCGGCGTATTCCGGGGATGGTCAGCCCTGCGGCGCTGCGGAGGTTGGCCTGGCACCGCCGGCAGGGGCATCGCTGTGTCGTGATTTCCGCCTCGATTGAGGACTACGTTGCCCCCTGGGCGCGGCAGGCGGGCTTTGATGCGGTGCTTGCCACCCGTCTGCAGCGTGGTGCTGACGCCCGCTTGACCGGCTGCTACGATGGCGAGAATTGCTATGGTGCCGAGAAGATACGCCGTCTGCAGTCGCTGCTGGGGGAGCGGGCGGGGTATGATCTCTATGCCTACGGCGACAGTCGGGGTGATCGGGAGCTGCTGGCACTGGCTGACCACGCCTATTATAAAAGGATGCCGGAGGAGAGTGATGCGGGTTGAACCGTTGGCGATGCTGCGTCTGATGCGGCCGCACCAGTGGCTGAAGAACGGCTTTGTCTTTGTCGGACTGTTCTTCGGCCACGCCTGGGGGGAGACGGAGACCGTGCTGGCGGTGCTGCTCGCCGCCCTGGCCTTCTGCTTCGTCTCCAGCGCGATCTACGTGGTCAATGATCTGAGTGACCGCGAGGCCGACAGATTGCACCCGAAAAAGCGTCATCGGCCGCTGGCGGCAGGACGGGTATCGCCCGCACAGGCGATTGTGCTCTCCGCTCTCTGTACCGTGGTGGGGCTGGTGCTGGCGGCGAGCGTTTCGCCGCAGGTGCTCTATATCGTTGTGGCCTATGCGCTGATGAACCTCATCTACTCCTGGCGACTCAAGCAGGTGGTGATCCTGGATGTCTTTATCATCGCCGCCGGCTTTATGCTTCGCATCCTGGCGGGGACCGTGGGTGTGGGGATCCCGCCCTCCTCCTGGCTGCTGCTGACCGGTCTGCTGGTAACATTGTTTCTCGGCTTTGCCAAACGTCGCTCCGAGCTGGCCGTGATAGAGCAGGGCGGAGAGGCTGCACGCAAGGTGTTGCACAACTACTCCCTGCCGATGCTCGATCTGATGATTGGGATCTGCGCCGCCGGCGTGGTAATGGCCTACAGCCTCTATACCATGAGCGCCGAAACGCTGGCCATTCACCACACGGAAAACCTGATCTATACCGTGCCGCTGGTGCTGTACGGCCTGTTCCGCTATCTCTATCGAACCATCAGCCTCGGTGCCGGTGAGGATCCGGCAAGTGACCTTATGCGGGATCCTCACATGCTGATCACCGTGCTGCTGTGGGCTGCGCTGACCTTCTGGCTACTCTCCTAGGCATGAACAGTGTCAAGGCCTCAAGGCCGCTTCCGGGGATACGGGCACTGGTCATTTCGGTGGTGGCTGCGGCCATCGGTTATCTGGCGTTTTCCCTGTGGGGTGGATGGCAGGATGTCCTGCATGCGCTGGCAAAGGTCTCCGCCGGACTGTTGCTGTTATTGCTGCTGCTTTCGCTGCTGAATTACGGCCTGCGCTTTAGCCGCTGGCAGCATTTCCTCGGCTTGTTCGGCCACCAGGTGAATCCAATCGCCAGCCTTCGTATCTACCTCGGCGGCTTTGCCTTGACCACTACTCCGGGCAAGGCGGGGGAGGCCTTGCGCAGCATCCTGCTGCTCCCGCACGGGGTAGGCTATCCACACAGTCTTGCGGCACTGCTCGCCGAGCGGTTGGGCGATCTCCTCGCGATTGTCCTGCTGGCCTCGATTGGTCTGGCGGCCTATCCCCAGGGGACGTTCGTGGTGATGGTGGTGGCCGTGGCCCTGGTGGCGGCACTGCTGCTGATGCAGCGCCACCGCTGGCTGATTGCACTTGATGACTGGTTGGGTCAGCGTCTCCATGGACGCATGGGGAAACTGCTCTCCGGGCTGATTGAAACTGTGCTGCACTCATCGCGACTGTTTACCCTGCCGCTGCTCGGTTACAGCATCGTCCTCGGTCTGGTCGCCTGGGGTGCTGAGGGGTTGGCTTTCTACTATCTGGCCCAGGCGCTGGGGGCAGAGCTGAGTCTGGCCAATGCGATGTTTATCTACGCCTTTTCCATGCTGGTCGGGGCAGTCAGTTTCCTGCCCGGTGGACTGGGCGGGGCTGAACTGACCATGGTGGCGCTACTGTTGCTGCACGGAATGCCCCAGGGCGAGGCGGTGGCGGCCACGGTGATCATCCGTCTGGCCACCCTCTGGTTTGCGGTGCTGCTAGGCGCACTGGCCCTGCTTACGGGAGATAGGCCTATTCGGGAGTGATGGGCAGCGAAGGCGCAGATGCCGCCCTATATGCCGCGATCCGGGATGACCCCATGAAGTCTCTCGCCAAGCCACCAAGCGCGCCAACAAAAAAGCCGGTCAGTGATACTGACCGGCTTTTTTGTTGCAACGGATTCCCCTCCGTTTAGAAGACCACGTTGAGCATGGCCATCATGACGATCAGGAACAGTACGGTCATGACACTGCCCGCGCGAATGAAGTCCTTCACCCGGTAACCCGCCGGACCCATGATCAGCGCGTTGACCTGGTGGGTCGGGATGAGGAAGGAGTTGGAGGTGGCGATGGCCACGGTCAGGGCGAAGACGGCCGGGTTGGCATCAATCCCCTGGGCCTGGGCGGCGATGGCAATATTCACCGCCAGTGGCACCAGCAGTACGGTGGCACCGACATTGGACATAACCAGGGTAAAGAAGGTCGCCAGCACGGCGATCACCGCCTGTAGTACGAACGGGCTGACATCGCCGATGATATCCAGCGTACTCTTGGCGATCCACTCCGCCGTACCAGTGGTCTCCACCGCGGCACCCAGCGGAATAAGGCTGGCCAGCAGGAAAACGGTCTTCCAGCTTACCGCCTCATAGGCCTCGTCGATGGTCAGTACCCGGGTCAGGATCATGCCCATCGCCCCGGTCAGCAGGGCGATGGAGAGGCGTATGTCGGTAAACAGGATCAGGCCAAGCGCGATAATGAAGAACACCGCCGCGTGCGGCACCTTCTGTGGACGCAGCTCCTCGTGCGGGTAGTCCTGGGTAACGACAACGAAGTCGTTGTGGTTCTTGGCGATGGCGGCCAGATCTTCCCAGGTGCTGTGCTGTACCAGGGTATCGCCGGCCTGCAGCTTCAGTTCGCGCAGGTCGGTTGTGATCGCCTCGTTGCCGCGATAGACCACAAGGATGTTCATCCCATAGCTTTTGCGCATGCGCACTTCGCTGAGCTTTTTGCCCACCAGACTGGAGCTGGGCGGAATGACCACCTCGGAGATGCCGGAGCGGCTCTGGGTCAGTACCTCAGCCAGGACGCTGAGATGACCTGAGACCTCCAGGTCGTAGGTATCGGCAAAGACCTTGATCGGGGAAGAGGGTCCCATCAGGGCGATGGTAGTGCCCGGCTCGATCACCACATCGCGTGCGGGCGCCACGCGGGTGCTGCTGCCGGCCTTCATTGCGATGATGGAGACGGTATGTTCGAGGTTGGATTCCAGCTCCTCAACGGTGATTCCCGCCAGACGATTCCCCGCAGGGACGGCCAGTTCGAAGATATCACCCTCCAGACCATAGGTATCACGGAAATATTTCAGGGTATTGCCGGCGCCGGTGCCCTCGGCCTTGTCGTTGGCGGGGAGAACGAAACGCCCGGCGATCATGAAGTAGATAATGCCTGTGGCAACCAGCGCCAGGCCGATGGGGGTGACATCAAACAGTTCGAAGGTACGCATCTGCTGCGCTTCGCTCAGCGACTGGTTGGAGGTGATGATCAGGTCGTTGAGCAGAATCAGCGGGCTGGAGCCGATCATGGTCATGGTGCCGCCGAGGATCGCGGTAAAGCCCATTGGCATCAGCAGGCGCGACATCGGCAGCCCGGTACGGCTGGAGATGCGACTGACCACCGGGATGAACAGTGCGGCAGCACCGACGTTTTGCATGAAGCTGGAGATCACGCCGACGGTACTGGAGATGAGGGGAATGATGCGCCCCTCGGTGGAGCCGCCTACTTTCATGATAAAGGTGGCGAACTTGCTCATCAGGCCGGTTTTATCCAGCCCCGCACCGATAATCATCACCGCAATGATCGAAATTACCGCGTTACTGGAGAAGCCGACGAAAAGATTACGGGGATCGACCAGAGAGGGGACCATCGCGTCGGGTATCACCGTGGTCAGGCCCAGCAATACCATGACCAGCACGGCGGCCACATCCACGCGGACAATTTCGGAAACAAACAGGTAGATAGTGAATGCCAGTATTCCCAGCACCCATATCATCTCGGTAGTAAGTTCGACCACGATCTTCCCCTCATTGCTATAAAATGGCCGTTGCGGCCCGTTATGTTGTTAAAAACAAAGTGAATATTAAAACCTGTTAATGTTATCACAGATGATTTGTGAATTGCAGGTGAGGAAGTTATACCAACCGGAGCACGAACCTTATGTAAGTATGCGCTCACCCTGGGTGCGGCGACAGGGCGTTACCGGGTATTACGGATAATGGACGAAAAAAAACCCGGTCAATCGACCGGGTTTTCAGGCTGCTTGCAATTACTTGCGTGAGCTCGGAGCGTTAACGGAGATACCGTTACTCATATAGGTGTGGAAATACTCCAGCGCCCTGTACTCGTCGCTCTGTGCCGGGAAGGGCTTGGCACGAACCTGCTTGTTGCAGCCGCCGTAACGACGGTGTGCAGTGCCCAGGCCGTTCCACTTCAGGCGATAGACCGGGAAGTGGCTCAGGTGGCCAAGGGCCGGGCTGAGGGTATCGGCACGTACCATGCGGCCTGCATTGTCGTAATGGCAGTTGGCACAGGAGAGGTTCAGCTGACCGCGCTTGGCATAGAAGAACTGCTTGCCGCGGTTGTACGCCTCAAGCGCCCGGGGATCGTTCGGGACCTTGACGTTCAGCTTCTTGCCGTTGGAGGTGGAGGCCATGTAGGCCGAGATGGCGGCGATGTCACCTTTATTCCAGCCCAGTGGCTTCTCACCATTGGTGGTACGGCACTCGTTGATCTCCTGCTCCAGGGTCTTTACCTTGCCGCTGGCACTGTCGAAGTAGGGGTAGTTCTGACGAATACCCTTGCCACCATTGGGGAAGCAACTGGCGTAGGTCTTGCCGTTGGCGAACGGGGTGTTGAATAACTCCCCACCACGTTCCAGCTCGTCCTCATAGGGGGGGAACTCTTCGATAGCCTCCCAGGAGGAGCGGGCATCGGCATTAATGGCGTAGACACCATTTTTATACTCTTCCAGCGGCACACCGGGGAACATCTTAATAAAGTGTTCACGGAATGACTTCAGGTCATCCGCCGGGGTCGCTTGTGCAGCAAGCGGCAGGCCTGCGAAAAGGGCGACCGCGGTAGCTGTTAAGGCGATTTTACGCATGTTGTGACTCCTTGGCATCCGATAGTTATGGTGCGAACTTGTCTCGTCGTTATCAGTCGTTACTTGATAGTAACTTCTGTGGAGTCGTTCTCACCCATGTTGTCGACCCAGCTCAGCTTGAGGCTGTCACCCTTTTTGGCGCCGCTGAAGGAGAATGCCAGGTAAGGATTGGCGGAGACCGCACCGCCCCAATCTGCGCTCATCACGGTATTACCGTTGTGCTCACAGTTGACTTCCTGAATGAAGTGGGCAGGGATAAGCTTGCCGGTCTTGCTGTTTTTGCGCAGGCCGGTCTCCATCTTGTGCTTGATGAGAGACTTGACTTCGCAGACGTCGCCTTTGATCTTGGCACGAATCTTAATTGTATTAGCCATTTTTCACTATCTCCAAAACTCTGAATCTTTTGATTAACCCGTGGAATCTGTTGTGGCTTAACCGCCGCAACCACCGATGGTGACCTTGACTTCCTTGCGTGCGCTGTGCAGCTTGCCGCCGGCCTTGACCACGGCGATCACGTTGGAGCTCTGGCCCATCTTGATGCGGGTGGAGATGAAACCCTCGCTCGCCGGGGTCATGTTGAAGCTGGCTACCAGCGGGGTATTGTTCTTTTCCGAGAGGATGGTGATGGACTCAACATTGCTCAGAGAGGTCGTGATGGTAACCGGAACAACGGCGCCGTTCTCGGCGATGTCCGGGGCGTCCACGGTAATGTCGCTGCTGGCCGGGGCCAGATCGCTCTCATAGATACCTTTCAGCGCGTCGTTGACGTTTTTTGCCTCGAAGGCGGACTTCGGCCATGCAGCCAGCACCTGGCGGGGGCTGAGCAGACCGGCGCTGACAGCGACGGCGACCGCGCTGCTGGCAAGGGTACCTTTAAGAAAAACTCGGCGTTTCATATTCACTGTTAAAACTCCTCAAAAATGTTACAAGCTGCTGTTGTCATCAAAGGGTGTAGATGTATTCCACCACTTTATCGATTTCACCCTCAGTCAGGATTTCGTGCCGACCAAAGGGAGGCATCATGCTGTTGGGGTTCGCCTTGGTGGAATCCCAGATCTGGGCGCGCAGAACAGATTTGTCCGGGAAACGAGCTTTCATTGCGACCAGCGGTGGTCCAATGTTGCCCGGCAGATCGCCATCATCGACCAGATGACAGGCCAGACAGTTACCTTTTTTGCGGTCGAAAGCGATCTTCTTGCCTTCTTCTACAACCTGGGCATCAGCTGCAATAGCTAGTTGGGGGGACAGGCTCAACGCACCGAGAACGGTAGCGAGGGCACTTGCTGTGGTTACAAGTCGCGCGGTTTTCCGCATTGCTTCCTCCTAAGAATGAGTTTTACTTATGACGATAGCATGTCTGTATCTATTCCGTTCTACGTTGACTGCTATGCAGAGTCATCCATGCCGCATCCTTAGTCGCTTCAGGACCTCGGGTATCGGGTCCTGTTTCGCAGGACAGGCCTTAGCATACCCAATGGGGGGGGGAACGCAAGGGGGTAAGGTGAAAAAAACTATATATATTAGTATATTAGGGAATTATTAATGACTGACTTTTCTCATTTTTCCTTTGCGGCTTGGCGTCTTGGCGAGAGATCCCCTAAGAAAGTCGGGAGGCGCTATCCTTCGTTATTTCTCTTTCCCTTTTGATGTCGTGCAAGCTCCTCCTTAAGCTGTTTCAGACGCGCCTCGATGCGGGCAGCGAAGTAGTCCGGCAGGGGAGAGAGGCGTTTTGCCTGGTTGAGCTGGTCAATGGCGCTGTGTGGCTCACCCTTGAGAAAGTAGTATTCAGCCTGGGCAAGGTAGGAGGCGGCAAGATTGCCGCTCTCGGCCTCCAGCCGCGCCAGCAGACGGTACGCTTCGCTGTCGTTCGGACGGTTGCGGAGAAGAGTTTCGAGTGATTTCCGCGCCTTGTCATGTTTGCCATCGGTAATAAGGGTTTTGCAGTAAGCCCGCGTCAGGAGGGCGTTACCCGGATATTGTTCGAGTCCTTCGAGGTAGAGTTCGCTGGCGCGCTGGTGCTCTCCCTCCGAGCTCTCAAGCTGGCCAAGTTCATGAATATAGGCGATACGGCCCGGGTTCTGTTCCAATAACGCCGTGAGCCTCTCGCGGGCCGCAGCAACATTCCCGTTTTTTTTCTGCACCAGGGCCTGGAGATAGCGGTGGGCCTCCCGCTCATTGGCATCGGTTGGCGCCTCTGCTTCAAGTTCGCTGGAGAGGGTATCCAGGGATTTGGCGAGCATCAGACGCAGCCTGGCTTTCACCAGAAGGTACTGGATGCTGTTATCGCTTAACCGCAAAGGGTACTGCCGGGCACGATCCTCGGCCTCGGCGATGCGACTGGTTGTCACCGGGTGGGTACGCAGGAACTCCGGTACCCCGTCGCCGTAGTAGCGGCTCTCGGATTGCAATTTGGCGAAGAAGCCGCTCATGCCGCGGGGATCAAAGTCGGAACTGGCCAGCAGCTGCATGCCCACCCGGTCGGCCTCTTTTTCATTGGCGCGGGTGAAGTCGATCTGCATCTGCTGTGCTCCCCCCATGGTGGCTGCAAGGGCGGCATTGGCCACTTGAGGATCGCCACCGCCAAGAAGCAGCGCCGCGATCACCGCCGCGGTCATCGGCAGATTCATTTGATTGGCCTGCTCGACACCGCGTGCGATGTGGTGCTGGGTGACATGGGCGATTTCGTGTGCCACCACCGCAGCCAACTCACTCTCCGACTCACTGGCGAGAATAAGCCCGGCATGCACGCCGATAAAGCCGCCCGGCATGGCGAAGGCGTTGATGCTGGAGGCGTTGACCGTGAAAAAATGAAAGTGGTTGCGATCGGTTATGGCGGCAGAGGAGAGGGAGTGACCCACACTCTCTATATACTCTGCAACGATGGGGTCCTGGATAATTGCGCCATTCTTCTCCAGGCTGTGCAGCATCTCCCTACCGATCCGTAACTCATCCTCTTGCGAGAGCAGGGTACTGGAGCTGTCCCCCATTTCGGGCAACATGCCGGTCTCCTGCTGTGCGTGAAGGGGGGCATTAACAGCAGCGGCCAGCGCCGTAAACAGCCAAATCAGGAGTGTCGCGTGACTTTTTTTCATCTACCTGCGCTATCGTTCTGTCTAAGTGGATACCGTACAGTATGACCCTATCGCGTAGCGGAAGTTTGCATCCGGGCCGGAATAATTATAAGAGCTACGTAACTACTTGTCCCCGGTTGCATTTCTCATGGCGCGCATGCCCTATGCCCCTACCCAATACTCTCGCCAAGCCGCAAAGCCCGCCAGGAAAAGGCCTGTTCTTCTTTGCGCGCCTGGCGGCTTGGCGAGAGGCCTGATTTATAGTGGTTGTAACTCATTGAATTTATGGTTTAATATCCACTCTTCAAGGCGTGGAGGCCGATTTTTCCCTGTTTTGGAAGGGTTGCTTTCAAACAGTAGTTGGCATATAAGTACGCTATTGAATTCTAATTTGTACTTATGACCTGGTGATAACTGGTGTTATTACCGGGCCATTTTTTTCATCCAAAAATCCATTTAGGAGAACGAAAAATGGCAAACTTCGACCAAGAACTTGATGCATCCGGCCTGAATTGCCCGCTGCCGATCCTGCGTGCCAAGAAAACCCTCGCCGGTATGGAAGCGGGTCAGACCCTGCGCATCGTTGCCACCGATCCGGGTTCAGTAAAAGACTTTGAGGCCTTTGCCAAGCAGACCGGTAATGAGCTGCTGGAGTCCGGTGAAGAGGGCGGCAAGTTCGTCTTTATGATCAAGAAGGCCTAAGCACCACACACCACAAAAAAATGGGGGGAAGTCCCGATGGCAGAACAGAAAAAGATGGCGATCATCGCTACCAAGGGGACGCTGGACTGGGCATACCCGCCCTTTATCCTTGCGTCCACCGCGGCCGCGCTGGGCTATGAAGTACAGATCTTCTGGACCTTCTACGGCCTGCAGTGCCTGAAGAAAGATCTCAAACTTCAGGTTACTTCACTGGGTAACCCGGGCATGCCGATGCCAATGCCGATGCCGGTTCTGATTCAGGCTCTGCCCGGCATGCAGGGTATGATGACCAGCATGATGAAGGCGAAGATGAAGAAGAAGGGTGTAGCGAGCGTGGAAGAGCTGCGTGAGCTGTGTGTCGAGGCAGATGTCAAAATGGTCGCCTGCCAGATGACCGTTGACCTGTTCGAGATGAACCCCTCCGACTTCATCGACGGTGTGGAGTTCGGCGGTGCGGCAACATTCTTCGAATTTGCCGGCGAAGCGGACATTACCCTCTACATCTAGTTCGGGATTTCTTCCGCAAAAAATCCTCCCATAGTGGAGGATTTTTTTTGTCCTGGAGTAATTACTCGTGGAGTAATTACTCACCCCACCCGAAAACGATCTCACCGCAAAGCTACCGCGTCCTGCTCTCGCTCCTCACCTACCTCCGTATAGGCGAAGGCGCAAAGACGCAAAGGATTGAATAATAAGCGTGTAAGCCAGGTTGCCGCCACAGCAACACCCGGAAGGGCGATGGCACACCGATGACAAAACAATACCCATACCCGTAACATCCCTCTGGCTAGCTGGCATCGCTCCAAACCGCGATGTTGCCACGTAGCTTCACAATGTGGTCTACAACTTGGCGTCCACACAAATACGGCCATTATTCCCACTTGACCGGATATCCCTTTGCGGCTCTGCGCCTTTGCGGTGAGGTTTTAAGGGGGAGAGCAGTTACCTTTGGCCTAACGCCTTGTTTTATTGCAGATATTGCCTGCGAATAAGTTGGCGCTAATATTAGTGAATACTTATAAGCGCATGATAATAAAGAAAAATTTTCGTCTCAGTTCTTGACACGGACAAACACCGGCAATATTGTGTCGGCACCAAGAAAAACGAAAAAGCAGATAAACCATAAAATCTGTTAACACCATAAACAAAACTTAAAAACACTGTACCGTGAGGAGTGACCACATGAGAAAAACAAGGATTTCGTTGGCCGTAGCGGCTGCCACCATGATCTCGGCTCCGGCCTTTGCCACCAATGGTGATGAACTGATCGGCCTGGGTGCCCAGTCCCGTGCCCTGGGTGGCACCGGTGTGGCGGCCTTCTACGGCGCCGAAAACCAGCTGGCCAACCCGGCGATGCTGGGCAAGGCCGAGGGCAGCGAGTTCGTCATCGGCGGCACCCTGTTTATGCCCGATGTTAAGGCGGAAGCAACGACTGCAGGACCGGCTAGCAGAAGCAGTGATGCCGACCAGAACGTCATCCCCGAGGTGTCGATGGCGACCCGTCTTAACGACAACTGGACCTTCGGTCTGGGCATGTACGGCACCGCCGGCATGGGTGTCGACTACCGCGATCAAGATGATTACGATACAGGGGCGGGACTCTTTAGTGCCAGGAGTGCGCTGCAGCTGATGAAGTTTGTGCCCACCTTTGCCTTCAACCAGGACAACTACGGTTTCGGATTCTCCCCCGTCATCCAATACGGTGCACTCGATCTTAACTACCGTAGCATGGTCGATGTTACTGGTGACGGAATACCCGATGGGGTTGGTACTGTCGGTAACGGTGTTTCCGATGACCTGGGTTTTGGTTTTGACCTCGGTGCCTACTTCGATGTCAACAAGGATCTAACCGTGGCCGTGGCCTACCAGTCCGCCATCGAGATGGAGTACGACGGCCAGATCACCGAGGCTGCGGATGGGTTTATGATTGGTCCGGACAGTATGGGTGTCATTACCTCCGACAAGCTGGAGCAGCCGGCACAGATCAAGGTCGGTGTCGCCTACACCATGAACAACTGGATGCTGACCGCCGATGCCAAGCAGATCAAGTGGGGCGATGCCGAGGGTTACAAGGACTTCGGATGGGATGATCAGAACGTCTATGGTCTGGGTGCCAAATACAGCGGTAATGGCTACTGGGTCGGCTTCGGCTACAATTATGGCGAGGACCCGATCGATGTATTACCCGCAGATGCTGGCATGGCTAGTTATCCGAACCAGGCAATCAATATGTTTAACAACCACTTCTTCCCGGCGATTGTCGAGAGCCACTACACCCTTGGTGGCGGTTATGAGCTGAGCAAGACCATGACCCTTGAGGGCGCCGTGGTCTATGCCCCTGAGGTCGACAAGACCATTGACACTGGCACAATCAGCGATGCGTTTGATGATGGCTCAATAAATGGAAGTGTCCCGTATAATGGAACTTCCCACGAAGTCAAACACTCACAGCTCGGTTACACCGTCTCCCTGCGCATGAATTTCTAATCAGGGATAGCGCTAGCGTAGAGAAGTGACACGGGGTAACGGCTGCTGAGGCTTGTTACCCCGTTTTTGTAACAGACTTTTTTCAGGGTGTCATAACAATGATGAAAAAACTTTTACTCGCCTTTGCCATGCTGGCCTTCGTTGTCACCGCCCAGGCTGCCAGCGAGCGGCTCAAGCCGTTTGTGCTGGCCGAGGTGACCAGCGGTGATGTGACCACGGTGCAGGAGCAGGTCGCGAAGAAACTGACCGACGCCGGATTTGAGATTGTGGGCAGCTACTCGCCCTACAAGGATGCGGCGGTGATCGCCATCACTAACGATGCGCTCAAGCAAAATGCCGCCCAGTCCGACTTCGGTGGTTACGGTGCCGCGCAACGTGTTGCCATCACCAAAGTAGGTGACGATGTACAGGTCAGCTACACCCACCCCACCTATATGTCACACGCCTACCGCATGAGCGGTGATCTGGCGGGGGTGACCGAACTGTTGGAGAAGACGCTGGGTAACCAGCAGACCTTCGGTTCGGAGAAGGGCTTGCGGGTGAAGAAGCTGCGCAAGTATCACTACATGTTCGGTATGGAGTATTTCGATGATCTGAACATGCATGAGCTGGCCCAGTATCCGAACCACGAGCAGGCGCTCAAGACCGTCGAGCAGAATCTGGCCAAAGGCGTTGCCGGGGTCAAGCAGGTCTACCGCATCGATATCCCGGGCAAGGACGAGGTGGTGTTCGGTGTCTCCCGCAAGATGCCGGCTCAGGGTGGCGACAAGTACATGGATGAGAGCTTCATCATGGGCATCATCGATTTCAAGGACCTCAAGGCGACCGCCCACCTGCCCTATGAGATCATGGTTTCCGGAAACAAGGTCTACCATCTCTACGCCCGTTTCCGTATCGCCATCAACTTCCCGGATCTTTCGATGATGGGAAGCAACAGCTTCATGAATATCGTCGAGTCGCCCGAGGCCATCAAAAAGGCCCTGGCCAAGACTGCCGGTGGCCAGGTGACCGAGAGCTACTGGTAACAACGAACTCTGGGGGGAGTAAAGAAAGAGAAGCCGGTAACGGCCAAAGGGAAGATCACTCTGCTACCACAGAGAAATTGGAACAGGATGTTCACAAAATAACTCAACCCCGCTTCGGCGGGGTTTTTTTGCGTCTAGGGTAACGGCCCCCCCCCCAAAAAAAACGATCTCACCGCAGACGCCGCCATGGATGACGGTGGTAGACAATGCAGGGAGCATATTGTCCAGGCGCAAAGGGATATCTGGTCAAGGGGCGCATTTGTGTGGACGCCAAGTTGTAGACCACATTGTGAAGCTACGTGGCACAACATCGCGGTTTGGAGAGATGCCAGGTAGCCAGAGGGATGTTGCGGGTATTGTTTTGTCATCGGCGTGCCATTGCTTTTCCGGGCGTTGGTGTGGCGGCAACCTGGCCTATACGCTTATTATTTCAACCCTTTGCGCCTCTGCGCCTTCGCCTATACGGAGGTAGGTGAGGAGCGAGAGCAGGACGCGGTAGCTTTGCGGTGAGGATTTTTGTTGATGGGGCGAGTAATTACCGTCTAGGTAACTACCCTTGACGCAGCTTCCCATTCCCCACTACTTATTGTCACCCCCGGCTTATCTGCCGGAGGAAGATTCAGGACCTTTTTGCATCGCTTTCAATGAAAAATCTGTCCGGATCGGGTAATCTTATGCCCTTTCGGTGGCCGCGGGGTCTGCGCGGGGCCTGATTTTCCTGCGGGGCGGGTCCGATTCCGGCTGTTAGTGGCTAACTTGTTGAATTTATGTTCTTAGGGCTATCAGGGGTGCTGAATGTTTAGCAAAGAGATGACAATTCGTGATTATGACGCCGAGCTGTGGCAGGCGATGGAGCAGGAGCGGGTTCGTCAGGAGGAGCACATCGAGCTGATTGCCTCCGAAAACTATACCAGCCCCCGTGTGATGGAGGCCCAGGGCTCGTCCCTGACCAACAAGTATGCCGAGGGCTACCCGGGCAAGCGCTACTATGGCGGGTGTGAGTATGTGGACATCGCCGAGCAGCTGGCCATCGACCGGCTCAAGGAGCTGTTCTCTGCCGACTACGCCAATGTGCAGCCCCACTCCGGGTCTCAGGCCAATGCCGCGGTCTATATGGCGTTGATCGAGCCGGGTGATACTATCCTTGGCATGAGCCTGGCCCACGGCGGCCACCTGACCCACGGCGCCAAGCCCAACTTCTCCGGCAAGCTCTACAACGCCATCCAGTACGGGCTTAACCCCGAAACCGGCGAGATCGACTATGAAGAGGTCGAGCGTCTGGCGCGTGAGCACAAGCCGAAGATGATCATCGCCGGTTTCTCCGCCTACTCCCGGGTAGTCGACTGGCAGCGCTTCCGCGACATCGCCGATGAGGTAGGTGCCTACCTGTTCGTTGACATGGCCCATGTGGCGGGCCTGATCGCCGCCGGTGTCTATCCCAGCCCGGTACAGATCGCCGATGTCACCACCTCCACCACCCATAAGACCCTGCGCGGTCCGCGCGGCGGGATCATCCTGGCCAGGGCCAACGAGGAGATCGAGAAGAAGCTCAACTCGCTGGTCTTTCCCGGTACCCAGGGCGGCCCGCTGATGCACGTGATCGCCGCCAAGGCGGTCGCCTTCAAAGAGGCGCTGGAGCCCTCCTTCAGGGAATACCAGACCCAGGTGGTCACCAACGCGCGCGCCATGGCCGGGGTATTCATCGACCGCGGTTACGATGTGGTCTCCGGCGGCACCGACAACCACCTGTTCCTGGTCAGTTTCATCAAGCAGGAGCTGACCGGCAAGGAGGTGGACGCCTGGCTGGGTGAGGCCAACATCACCATCAACAAAAACTCGGTGCCCAACGATCCGCAGTCGCCCTTCGTCACCTCCGGTATTCGTATCGGCACCCCCGCGATCACCACTCGCGGTTTTGGCGAGACCGAAGCGACCGAACTGGCCGGCTGGATCTGCGATGTGATCGACTCCCGTGGTGATGCCGCGGTGATCGACAGGGTTAAGGGGCAGGTGCTCCAGGTATGCAAACGTCTGCCGGTCTACGGATAAGTGGCAACTGGGTAGGATGGGCAAGGGAGCGAGAGCGACGTGCCCATCGATTTTGATTTGATGGGCACGCAGGCTTCGCCTGCATGGATGCAGGCGAGGGGCGTGAGCAGGACGCGGAAGCTTTGCCCATCCTACGAGACCCGGAACCTGGAACTGATTGATGCGTTGTCCCTTTTGCAGTGAGCCCGATACCAAGGTGATCGACTCCCGTCTCGCCAACGATGGGGACTCGGTACGTCGCCGCCGCGAATGCGTCACCTGCGGCGAGCGCTTCACCACCTTTGAAACGGCCGAGCTGGTGATGCCGCGTATCGTCAAGCGCGACGGCACCCGGGTCCCCTTCGATGAGGAGAAGCTGCGCTCGGGCATTATGCGCGCGCTGGAGAAGCGTCCGGTGAAGATGGAGGCGATCGAGCAGTCAATCAATCACATCAAGCACAACCTGCGCGCCACCGGTGACCGCGAGGTTAACTCACGGCAACTGGGCGAGTGGGTGATGGATGAGCTGCGTGAGCTTGATGAGGTCGCCTACGTACGCTTTGCCTCGGTCTACCGCAGTTTCCAGGATGTGAACGCCTTCCGTGAAGAGATCGAACGGATGCAGAGTGAGCCCTCCGCCGCGGTAAGAAAGAACCAGTTGCCACTGTTGGATACAACCAGGGACAACAAGCCGAAACGCTAGAGGCTGCATGTCAGAATTTACTACTACCGATATCGCCACCATGAGCCACGCCCTGCAACTGGCCGAGCGTGGACTCTATTCGACCGATCCCAATCCACGGGTCGGTTGCGTGTTGCTGCGTGACGGCAGGGTTGTCGGCGAGGGGTGGCACGAGTTCGCCGGTGGTCCCCACGCCGAGGTGATGGCGCTGGAGCAGGCCGGTGAGGCGGCTGCCGGCGCCACCGCCTACATTACCCTCGAGCCCTGTTGCCACCACGGCAAGACGCCCCCCTGCAGCGAGGCGCTGATCAAGGCGGGGGTCTCCCGCGTGGTGGCGGCGATGGAGGATCCGAACCCGCAGGTGGCGGGGGAGGGACTCAAGCAGCTGCAGCAGGCGGGGATCAGCGTGGCCAGCGGTCTGCTGCAGGCCCAGGCCGAGGCGTTGAACCCCGGTTTTGTCACGCGCATGCGCGAACAGCGTTCCTTTGTGCGCTGCAAGCTGGCAATGAGCCTGGACGGGCGCACCGCGATGGCCTCGGGCGAGAGTCAGTGGATCACCGGTGAGGCGGCACGGCATGATGTACATCGCCTGCGGGCGCGCAGCTCCGCCATTATGAGCGGCATCGGTACGGTGCTGGCCGATGATCCCTCGCTGACAGTACGCACCCCGGAGGGCGAACTGAAGCCACGCCAGCCGCTGCGTGTCGTGCTCGACCCGCACCTCAGCACGCCGACCCATGCACGCTTTTTGCAGCAGCCGGGCAGCGCGTTGATCGTGACGGCGACCGAGGAGCCGGCAGTGCAGGAGCAGCTGGAGCAGGCCGGGGCCGAGGTACTCTATTTGCCAAACGGCTCCGATGCGATTGACCTGCAGCGGCTGATGGTTGAGCTGGCGGGGCGTGAAATCAATGAGGTGCTGCTGGAGACCGGTGCGATCCTCAGCGGTGCTGCTCTGCACGCGGGGATCATCGATGAACTGGTGATCTATATGGCACCGAAACTGATGGGCGACGGTGCGCGAGGGCTGTTTCATACCCCAGGACTGGAGAGCCTGGCCGATGCGATTGAGCTGAAGATCAGCGATATTCGTGCCGTCGGGAACGACTGGCGCATCACCGCAATCCCTTGTGTGGCGGACTGATGTTTACCGGAATTATCGAGGCGGTCGGCACCATCGCCATGCTGCAGCCACAGGGCGCCGATACCTGCGTCAGTATCAACAGCGGCGGGCTGGAGATCTCCGATGTGGCCATCGGTGACAGTATTGCCGTTAACGGCATCTGTCTGACGGTGGTGACCTTGAACGAAAAGGGTTTCAGCGCCGACGTTTCGGCAGAGACCCTGGCCAAGAGTGCATTCTCTCAGCTCAGGCCCGGCAGCCGTGTTAATCTTGAAAAGGCGCTGACACCGGCCACGCGTCTGGGTGGCCATCTGGTCAGTGGCCATGTGGATGGTGTTGGCGAGTTGCTGCAGCGCGAGGCCGATGGTCGCTCTGTGCGTCTGCGGATCAAGGCGCCGGATGAGCTGGCACGCTATATTGCGTGCAAGGGCTCGATCACCATCGACGGGATCAGCCTGACGGTCAATGAGGTGGCAGGGGCGATCTTCTCCCTGAATATCGTGCCGCACACCCTCGCCGAGACGACCCTGACCGATGCCTGTGTCGGCCAGCGGTTCAATCTGGAGGTGGATCTCATTGCCCGTTACCTTGAGCGTTTGATGCTGGGAGAGCGGGCGGCGCAGGTCGAGGGGGGGAGTATTAGCGAGGCCTTCCTCGTCGAGCATGGATTTTTGGCATCACGGTAGCCTGTTTTACAGTGGCTGCCTGAACCTGGATAAAGTTATATGTCGTTAAACAGTATTGAAGAGATCATCGATGATATCCGTCAGGGCAAGATGGTTATCCTGATGGACGATGAGGATCGCGAGAACGAGGGGGACCTGATCATCGCCTCCTCGATGATCCGTCCCGAGGATATCAATTTCATGGCCCGCTACGGGCGTGGCCTGATTTGCATGACGTTGACCCGCGAGCGCTGCCAGCAGCTGGATCTGCCGTTGATGGTGAGGAATACCAACGACAAACACGGTACCAACTTTACCGTCTCTATCGAGGCGGCCGAGGGCGTCACCACCGGCATCTCCGCCTATGACCGGGCGATGACCGTGCGCGCCGCCGTCGCGCCCAACGCCACACCGAACGATATCGTGCAGCCGGGCCATATCTTCCCGCTGATGGCGCAGGCGGGAGGCGTGTTGACCCGCGCCGGCCATACCGAAGCCGGTTGCGATCTGGCAAGACTGGCCGGCTTTGAGCCCTCCTCGGTGATCGTCGAGATCCTCAACGAGGATGGAACCATGGCGCGCCGCCCGGATCTGGAGAAGTTTGCCACCGAGCACGGCATCAAGATTGGCACCGTGGCGGACCTTATCAACTATCGTCTGAAGAACGAGCCGACAGTGGAGCGTGTCTCCGAGTGCACTATGCCGACCCGCTATGGCGAGTTCCGGCTGGTGGCCTATCGTGACCTGCTCAACCACGAGATGCACATGGCGCTGGTGAAGGGAGAGCTCGATCCGCAGCAGCCGGCGTTGGTGCGGGTGCATCTGCAGAATACCCTGTGCGATCTGTTTGGCAACCAGCGCGACTGCGGCTGGCCTTTGGGTGATGCACTCAGGCGTATTAACGACGAGGGGCAGGGGGTGGCGATCATCCTGCGCCAGCAGGAGGAGGCGGATGCCCTGCTGCGGCGTATCAAGGACTATGAGATGCAGGACAAGGGAGTGCCTGTCCCCGAGGAGGAGAAGAGCGACGATTTGCGCACCTACGGCATCGGTGCCCAGATCCTCATCGACCTTGGCGTGAGCCATATGCGGGTGCTGAGCGCACCGAAAAAGATGCACGCCCTTTCGGGTTTCGGTCTGGATGTGGTGGAATATGTCCAGGACTGAACGTCGCACGCCGGGTTAGCGCCTCGTGCGCAGGACGGGTTAACTATCAGGTCGGATTGATTCCGGCATACGACACAACAAGGAATAGAGCATGGCTGAAATAAAAAACTATGAAGGCGGTTTTGTGATCGACGGTGCCCGTTTTGGTATTGTCGTTGGGCGCTTCAACAGCTTTGTGGTCGAGAGCCTGGTCGATGGCGCTGTCGATACCCTCAAGCGCCACGGCGCCAGTGAGGAGACGATCGAGATCATCCGCGTCCCCGGTGCTTATGAGATCCCGCTGGTTGCCAAACGGATGGCCATGAGCAAGAAGTACGATGCGATCATCGCACTGGGTGCGGTGATTCGCGGCGGGACACCCCACTTCGAGTTCGTCGCCGGCGAGTGCAGCAAGGGGCTGGCGCAGGTGATGATGGAGCATGATGTGCCGGTAGCCTTCGGCGTACTGACCGTGGACACCATTGAGCAGGCGATTGAGCGTGCCGGTACCAAGGCCGGAAACAAGGGGGTCGAGGCTGCCCTCTCCGCCATTGAGATGGTCAATCTGATGCCGCAACTGGATAAATAATGCAGACACTGTTGTTTCAGAGAGAGACCCGGGGATCCCGCGCATGAGCCGTGCCCGAAGCCTTGCGCGCGAACGCGCCATGCAGGCACTCTACCAGTGGCAACTCACCGGTCAGGAGCTAAATGACATCGACCGGCAGTTCATGGAAGAGCAGGACATGAAGGGGGTCGACAAGAAGTACTTCAAGGAGCTGCTGCACGAGATCCCCCGCCAGCTGGACGAACTCGATGCCCACGGCGAGGGGGTGCTGGATCGTACCATCGAGCAGGTTGATCCGGTGGAACGGGCGATCCTGCGCATCGGTATCTATGAGCTGCAGCACCGCATCGATATCCCCTACCGGGTGGTGATCAACGAAATGGTCGAACTGGCCAAGATCTACGGCGCCGAGCAGGGACACAAATATATCAACGGTATCCTCGACAAACTGGCGGCCAGGCTGCGCAGCGTCGAGGTCAACGCACGTCGCAATTCCGGTAAATAACCCTTCCCTGACAGTTGTTGACGATGAGCCTGGGTGAATTCTCCATTATCGAGCGCTATTTCACCTCACGCAGCCATCGCGACGATGTGCTGCTTGGTGTGGGGGATGATGCCGCGCTGTTAAAGCTGCCGCCGGGGATGCAACTGGCGGTCAGTATCGATACCCTGGTAGCCGGTCGCCATTTTCCAGCGGATACCGCCGCCGAGGCCATCGGCCACAAGGCACTGGCGGTCAATCTCAGTGACATGGCGGCGATGGGGGCCGAGCCCGCCTGGGCGACCCTGGCGCTGACCCTTCCCGAACCTGACCCGATATTCATCGAGGCCTTCGCGGGCGGCTTTTTCCGTCTGGCACAGGCTTACGGTATCGAGCTGGTGGGTGGCGACACGGTGCGCGGACCGCTGACCGTGACGGTGCAGATCCACGGTCTGGTCCCCGATGGCGAAGCACTGCTGCGCAGCGGCGCATGCCCGGGCGACTATCTCTACATCACCGGGAACCTGGGTGATGCCGGGGGCGGGTTGGGACTGCGCCAGGGCGGGAACTGCAGTGACAGCCAAGCCGCTGCCGAGCTTCTCGCCCGTCTTGACTACCCGGAGCCGCGCGTTGCCGAAGGGTGCGCATTGCGTGGTGTTGCCTCGGCGGCGATTGATATCTCCGATGGCCTGCTGGCGGATCTGGGGCATATCCTTGAGCGCAGCGGCTGTGCCGCTGAAATCGATCTGGGCGCGTTACCGCTCTCACCGGCGTTGCGCGGCTGTGTGACCAATCAACAGGAGCGGTTAAAGCTGGCGCTGAGCGCCGGTGACGACTATGAGCTCTGTTTTGCCGTTCCGCCGCACAGGCGCAGCGAACTGGAGGCGCTAAGCCGCAGCTGGTCCTGCGCTGTCAGCTGTATCGGGCGTGTCAGCGAAGGGGCCGGGATCACCCTGAAGGGAGAGGGCAGTGATGCCCTGCAGGGGCTCGTGGCCGGATTCGACCACTTCAGGAGATAGACATGGGAAGAAGCGTACGGCGACTGACACTCGGTGATCTGGCGGAGCCCAGACGCTTTCTCGCGCTGGGTTTTGGCGCCGGGCTGGCCCCTTTGGCGCCGGGCACCTTCGGCACCCTCGCTGCCGTGCCGCTCTACCTGCTGATGCAATCGTTGCCGGCAGGTTATTACCTTGCCATGCTGCTGCTGACCTTCCTGCTCGGGATCTGGCTCTGCGATGTCACCGCCCGCCAGCTCGGTGTGCACGATCATCCCGGGATCGTCTGGGACGAGTTCGTCGGCTACTGGATCACCATGTTTGCCGCCCCGGCGGGGTGGTTATGGATCGTGCTCGGTTTTGCCCTGTTCCGGATCTTCGATGTACTCAAGCCCTGGCCGATCCGCTGGATCGACAGAAGGGTCGGCGGCGGCTTCGGCATCATGCTTGATGACGTGCTGGCGGGAGTTTTCGGCCTGGCGGTACTGCAGCTGCTGGCCCGGTGGATAGGATAGGTTTATTCACCGCAAAGCTTGGCGCGTCCTGTTCTCGCTGCTCCGCGGTGAGTCTGTTGTTATCTCACCCGCTTGTCTTTTTCGATCAGGGCGTAGGCAGAGTGGTTGTGGATCGATTCGAAATTTTCCGATTCGACGATGTAGCTGGTGATCCGCCCGTCCTGGTTCAGACGTACCGCCACGTCGCGCACCATATCCTCGACGAACTTGGGATTGTCGTAGGCGCGTTCGGTGACGTGCTTCTCGTCCGGGCGCTTGAGCAGGCCGAACAGCTCGCAGGAGGCCTCTTTCTCCACCATATCGATGATGTCCTCGATCCAGACGAACTGATCAGTGCTGATGGTGACGGTAACGTGGGAGCGCTGGTTGTGGGCACCGTAGTCGGAGATCTTTTTCGAGCAGGGGCAGAGGCTGGTCACCGGCACGACCACCTTGACCTTCAGATGCGGCGTGCCGTCTGCCACCTCGCCGATGAAAGTCACATCGTAGTCCATCAGGCTCTCGACACCGGAGATCGGCGCCTTCTTGTTGACGAAGTAGGGAAAGGCCATCTCGATATGGCCTGACTCTGCCTCCAGCCGCTCGGTCATCTCGGTGAGTACATCCTTGAAGGATTTGACCGACAGCTCGCGCTCATGCTTGTTGAGGATCTCGATAAAACGCGACATGTGCGTGCCCTTGAAATTGTGCGGCAGGTTCACGTACATGTTGAAGTTGGCGATAGTGTGCTGCTCGCCGCCGCTGCGATCCTGGATTCGGACGGGGTGACGGATGTCCTTGATCCCGACCTTGTTGATAGCGATCTGGCGGGTATCGGCACTGCTCTGGACGTCGGCGATGCTTTCACAGGGCTGACTCATGGTAAGTTATTCCTCTGTATAGCGCACACAGGCACGCTCGGTTTCCCACAAGGTTACGGCGTGAATACGTACACGCGGTTCATCCAACTCCTCGGTCAGGCGGCGATAAATGTAGGCCGCCAGATTCTCTGCCGTGGGGTTGATGCTGTCGAACGGGGCGATCTCGTTGAGATAGCGGTGATCCAGCTCGTCAGTAACCTTCTTCGCAAGTTGTTTGATGACCTTGAAGTCCACGGCCATGCCCTGCTCATTCAGCTCGTCAGCGATGGCCTCCACCTCTACCTTCCAGTTGTGGCCATGGAGGCGGCGGCAGTCGCCGGGATAGTTGCGTAACGAATGCGCGGAGGCAAAATCGGAAACGACTTTCAGGGTGTAACGTGCGGTCATCGAAATCTATAGTTGAGTAAAATACTAAGAAATTAACTGGCTGGCAAGTGTTTGGCAACCATTTGTTGCCGCAAACGTCTCTATGCTGCGCAGTATACCATCCCTGTCCAGACCGCAGAGGGCCAGCAGCTCCTCGCGGCTGCCCTGCTCGACAAAGCGGTCGGGCAGCCCCAGGTTGAGAACAAGGGTCGAAATACCGTGTGCAGCCAGCGCCTCATTGACTGCACTGCCGGCGCCGCCCATCACCGCGTTGTCTTCCAGGGTCACCAGCAGCGTGTGACTTGCTGCCAGTTCACACAGCAGCGCTTCGTCCAGCGGTTTGACAAAGCGCATGTTGGCAACGCTACCATTGACTCTCTCGGCCACCTCCAGGGCGGCGGGAAGCATCGCGCCAAAGGCCAGCAGGGCGATCCCCTCGCCCTGGCGCAGTTGCTCACCCTTGCCGATGGCAATGGGTGACAGCGAGCGGGAAACCGCGACTCCCGGGCCTGTACCGCGCGGATAGCGCACTGCGGCGGGGCCGTCATGGGCGTAACCGGTGTTGAGCATGGCTCGGCACTCCTCTTCATCGGACGGTGCCATGATCACCATATTGGGGACGCAGCGCAGGAAACTCAAATCCATGCTGCCGGCATGGGTCGGGCCGTCGGGGCCGACGATCCCGGCACGGTCGATGGCAAACAGCACCGGCAGATTCTGCAGTGCCACATCGTGGATCAGCTGGTCGTAGGCGCGCTGCAGGAAGGTGGAGTAGATCGCCACCACCGGTTTGATGCCCTCGCAGGCGAGACCGGCGGCCAGGGTGACTGCATGTTGCTCGGCGATCCCCACATCGTAGTAGCGATCCGG
>JAPHTQ010000057.1 GCA_026196275.1 Gammaproteobacteria bacterium | reverse complement strand
TGACCTGCCCCCTCGATGTGGCTCTGTGTTTATCGGGTTTTCCCAACCTCAAACATAACCCACGGCGTCGAGGTTGGGCAGGTCATCCATCATGTCTACACACTGACTGTTGCGGCAGTGCGTCTGCCCGCTTATTCGGGAAGGTAGACCGCCCCCAGGCGGTAAAGCTCCACCAGCAGCGCCACAAATTCCTCATTGATGAGGTAGGGATCGAGTTCCTCCGGCGTGTAAATACGCTGCCCGCAGAGCAAGGGTGCGGCAAAGTCGAGGTGGCGCCCCAGGGTAAACTCCTCGCCGGCGACGTAGAGGCGTATCTGCACCGGATCATCATCGATATAGGCAAAGCGGGCATACTCGCTGCGCCAAAGCTCGCCCGCCTCCCGGATGGCCGCAACCAGCTGGGCGGCATCGAGCGACTCCTCCGGCTCGGGCAGGTAGTGGCCGGGGCGCACGTCGGTGGTGAAGCTGCCGAACCAGCGATCGATGCGCTCATCGTCCAGCGGCACTGAGCGGATGATACCGCGGATGCGTTCGCGCGCCTGTTCGCTGATCTGGCCGGGGTTGCGCTGCGGCTGCAGGTCCGGATCCTCGTAGAACGCCTCCGGGTCCATCTGCGCCAGCACATCGGCAAGATATCCGCTCAGCAGCTCCACCTTCGCCGGGGCGCGAAAGCCCACCGAGATGGTGATGCACTCTTCCAGCGCCACGCCCTGGTGTACCACGCCGGGGGGCAGGTAGAGCATGTCCCCCTCTTCGAGGATGTACTCCTCCTCGGGCCGGAAGTCCTTGAGAACACGCAGCGGCAGCCCCGGGATCAGCTGCTCCGGCCCAGCATCCTGATAGCTCAACTGCCAGCGACGCTTGCCCGGTCCCTGGATGAGAAACACATCGTAGTTATCCGCGTGCGGTCCCACTGTTCCCTGATCCGGGGCGAAGCTCACCATCACATCGTCCAGTCGCCAGTTGGGGATGAACCGAAAACGCTCCAGTAGCAGGGCAAACTCGGGGATCTGCTTGTTGATCTCCTGCACCAGCACTGTCCAGTGCGAGTCGGGCAGGGCGAGAAAATCCTCCTCGCTGAACGGTCCATTGCGCACCTGCCAGCCGCCGCCCTTACCGTGCTCCTGGATCAGGCGTGACTCCACCCCCTCCTCGCAGGCCAATCCCGCCAGCTCCTCCGCGGTAACCGGGCAGTGGAAGTCGGGCAGGGCGCTTTTGATCAACAGGGGTCTCTTCTGCCAGTATTCCTGCAGAAAGGTTTCGACCGTGATGTTGTCACCCAGGGGAGATTGTCTATTCATTGAGAAAGCCCTGTAGGAGCGGCTTCCAGCCGCGATTCAATAATATTCGCGGCTGGAAGCCGCTCCTACATAAATGCTTAAATCTTTTGCGCCTGCTCTACAGCATTGCCGATGTAGTTGGCCGGCGTCCATCTCTTCATCTCGGTCTTCACCTCGTCGGGTAGCTCCAGGGTGTCGATGAACTCGGCCATACCGGCGGCATCCACGCGCTTGCCGCGGGTCAGTGCCTTGAGCTTTTCGTAGGGCTTCTCGATGCCGTAGCGGCGCATCACGGTCTGGATCGGTTCGGCCAGTACTTCCCAGTTGGTATCCAGGTCGGCCAGCAGCTTCTCTTCGTTCACCTCCAGCTTGCCGATGCCACGCATGGTCGAGGCGTAGCCGATGGTGGAGTAGCCGATACCGACCCCCAGGTTGCGGAGCACGGTGGAGTCGGTCAGGTCGCGCTGCCAGCGGGAGATGGGCAGCTTGGCCGCCAGGTGGTCGAACACGGCATTGGCCAGCCCCAGATTGCCCTCGGAGTTCTCGAAGTCGATGGGGTTGACCTTGTGCGGCATGGTGGAGGAGCCCACTTCGCCCTCGACGGTCCTCTGCTTGAAGTAGTTGTTGGAGATGTAGGCCCAGATGTCGCGATCAAAGTCGATGAGGATGGTGTTGAAGCGCGCCATCACGTCGAAAAACTCGGCCACGTAGTCGTGGGGTTCGATCTGGGTGGTGTAGGGGTTCCACTCCAGCCCGAGGCCGGTGATGAACTTCTCCGCCATCCCCTGCCAGTCGAGCTCCGGATAGGTAGCCAAATGGGCGTTGTAGTTGCCTACGGCTCCGTTGATCTTGCCCAGGATCGGCACCTGCTTCAGCTGGTCGCGCTGGCGCATCAGGCGGTAGGCGACGTTGGCCATCTCCTTGCCCAGGGTGGTGGGGGAGGCGGGCTGGCCGTGGGTGCGCGAGAGCATGGGGGTCGCGGCGTTGTCACGGCCCAGTTTGGCCACCGCTTCAACCAGCTGGTCCATCGCCGGCAGCACCACCTGGGTGCGCGCCTCACGCAGCATCAGTGCGTAGGCCAGATTGTTGATATCCTCCGAGGTGCAGGCGAAGTGGATGAACTCGCTTACCGCCTCCAGCTCGGCGTTGCCCTGGATCTTCTCCTTGAGGAAGTACTCCACCGCCTTCACGTCGTGGTTGGTGGTCTTCTCGATGTTCTTGACCCGCTGGGCGTCCTCCAGCGCAAATTTTTCCACGATGTTGTTCAGCAGGTTGTCGGCATGCTCGCTGAATGCCGGCACCTCCGCGATATCGTCGTTCTGAGACAGCATCTGCAGCCAACGTATCTCCACAAGCACCCGGTGGCGGATCAGCCCATACTCGCTGAAAATAGGACGAAGATCGGTGGTTTTGCTGCCGTAACGGCCATCAATGGGGGAAACCGCGGTCAGTGCGTTCAGTTCCATGCCTGCTCCAGAGTCTGAATATCAAGTGTCGCGATCATACACCATGTCCCGCCGAGGCGGCATCCTGTCGCAAACGTTATAGCTTGGGGCACGCTTCTGTCGCCGAAATATTGGCCGGTTTTTTTCGACAGAACAACCTGCTTGCCGTATAATTCAAGGATTACTGCCGTATGGAAAGAACCATGAAGACCGAAACCACCAAACTGACCATCAGGTTGCCTCGTGAAGATGTCGAGTTCGCGAAGGCCTATGCCAAAGCACATGGTGTGACCGTCACAGAAGTCATTGACCGCTTCCTTCGTAGAATGCGGGCACTGGAGCAGGAGAGCCCGAGTGATAAGGTGGCGGCAATTACGGGCCTTATTCCGGAAGAGATCGATGCGGAAGAGGTCTATCTTCAGCATCTACAGGAAAAACATGGACGATGATCCTGATCGATCTGAACGTCATCCTCGATGTGGTACAACGTCGGAAACCGCATTACCGTGCGTCTGCTGCGGTATTGGACGAAGTGGTTTCCGAGCGGGTTTCGGCAACCTTGCCAGCCCATGCGGTGACAACACTTCATTACCTGGTTAGCCGCTACAATAACCGCAGGGCTGCCGATAAGGTCGTTGACTGGTTATTGCGCTATTTTGCGGTAGCGGAAACCGGAAAATCCGATTTTATTCGTGCGATGGGCTTAAGTTGGCAGGACTATGAGGATGCTGTTGTAGCGATAGCGGCTGACGTGCGTGGGTGTTCCTGCATCGTGACTAGAAATGTCAAAGATTTTACCGGATCGCCAGTGCCTGCACTCACACCTGAAGAGTTTCTCCTCACTCAGACACGTTGAGACACTACACTTGGTGTTTTGCTCTCCCTGTATCCCACTCCAAACATCGGCTATCATGTTTCACAAACTCGAAAATAACCTTGATAAACACAAGGCATTGATATGATTGAAGAATACAGAAAGCACGTCGCCGAGCGCGAAGCCGGGAACCTCCCTCCGCTGGTCCTGGATGCAGAGCAGACCGCGCAGCTGGTCGACCTGATCAAACAGTCACCGCAGGGCGAGGGGGAGTTTCTGGTGGAGCTGCTGACCCACCGTATCCCGCCCGGGGTGGACGAGGCGGCCTACGTCAAGGCGGCCTTCCTCGCCGATGTGGCGAAGGGGACAGTTGAGACCCGCCTGATCAGCCGAAAACACGCCACCAAGCTGTTGGGCACGATGATGGGCGGCTACAATATCGCGCCGCTGGTCGACCTGCTGGACGATGATGACATGGCGCCCATCGCCGCCAGGGCGCTCTCCAGCACGCTGCTCATTTTCGATGCCTATCACGATGTGATCCACAAGGCGAAGACCAATAACTGGGCCAAGGATATCGTCGATGCCTGGGCCGAGGCCAAATGGTTTACCGACAAGAAACCGCTGCCCGAGGCACTGACCCTGACTGTGTTCAAGGTCGACGGCGAGACCAACACCGACGACCTCTCGCCCGCCTCCGAGGCGTGGAGCCGCCCGGACATCCCGCTACACGCCAAGGCGATGTTGGTGAGCAAGATGCCCGATGCGATGGAGCAGATCGCCGCGCTGAAGAAAAAGGGCCACCCGCTGGCCTTTGTCGGCGATGTGGTCGGCACCGGCTCCTCGCGCAAGTCCGCCATCAACTCCGTGCTGTGGCACATGGGTCACGACATCCCCTACGTGCCCAACAAGCGCCAAGGCGGGGTGATCCTCGGCGGCAAGATCGCACCGATCTTCTTCAACACTGCCGAGGATTCGGGTGCGTTGCCCATCGAGTGCGATGTCGACAAGCTGAAGATGGGCGAGGTGATCACCATCAAGCCCTACGAGGGCCGGATCGAGAACGAAGCGGGGGAGCTGCTCAGCGAATTCCAGCTCAAACCCTCTACCATCTTCGACGAAGTGCGTGCCGGCGGCCGTATTCCGCTGATCATCGGTCGTTCCCTCACCGACAAGACCCGTGAGGCGCTGGGCCTGGAGCACTCCACCGTCTTTACCCGCCCGGTCGACCCGGCCGACAGCGGTAAGGGCTTTAGCCTGGCGCAGAAGATGGTCGGCCACGCCTGCGGCGTCGAGGGCGTGCGCCCCGGCACCTACTGCGAACCGCGTATGACCACCGTCGGCTCCCAGGACACCACCGGCGCCATGACCCGTGATGAGCTCAAGGAGCTGGCCTGTCTCGGCTTCTCCGCGGATCTGGTGATGCAGTCCTTCTGCCACACCGCCGCCTATCCCAAGCCGGTGGATGTGAAGCTGCAGCACACCCTGCCCGAGTTCTTCACTACCCGCGGCGGTGTCTCGCTGCGTCCCGGCGACGGGGTGATCCACTCCTGGCTCAACCGCATGCTGCTGCCCGACACCGTCGGCACCGGCGGTGACTCCCACACCCGTTTCCCACTGGGGATCAGCTTCCCGGCCGGTTCCGGTCTGGTGGCCTTCGCCGCCGCGTTGGGCGTAATGCCGCTCGATATGCCCGAGTCGGTACTGGTGCGCTTTAAGGGCGAGATGCAGCCCGGCGTCACCCTGCGCGACCTGGTCAACGCCATCCCCTATGCGGCGATCCAGCAGGGGCACCTCACCGTGGCGAAGCAGGGCAAGAAGAATGTCTTCTCCGGCCGCATCCTCGAGATCGAAGGGCTGGAACACCTCAAGGTGGAGCAGGCCTTCGAGTTGAGTGACGCCTCCGCCGAGCGCTCCGCCGCCGCCTGTACCGTCAAGCTCGATAAAGAGCCGATCATCGAATACCTCAAGAGCAATATCACCCTGCTCAAGTGGATGATCGCCAACGGCTACGAGGACAAACGCACCCTGAGCCGCCGCATTGAGGCGATGGAGAAGTGGATCGCCAACCCCGAGTTGATGCAGGCCGACAGCGACGCCGACTATGCCGCGGTGCTCGAGATCGACCTCAACGCGATCAAGGAGCCCATCGTCGCCTGCCCCAATGATCCGGACGATGTGAAACTGCTCTCCGAGGTGGCCGGCGAGAAGATCGACGAGGTCTTCATCGGCTCCTGCATGACCAATATCGGCCACTACCGCGCCGCCGGCAAGGTCTTGGAGGCCGCCGGCAGCTCGGTACCAACTCGCCTCTGGATCGCCCCTCCAACCCGGATGGACGAGCACCAGCTGACCGAAGAGGGCTACTACAGCATCTACGGCAAGGCCGGTGCCCGCACCGAGATGCCCGGCTGTTCGCTGTGCATGGGCAACCAGGCCCGGGTGGCGGACGGGGCGCAGGTGTTCTCCACCTCCACCCGCAACTTCCCCAACCGCCTGGGCAAGGACGCCATGGTCTACCTCGGCTCCGCCGAACTGGCCGCGGTCGCCGCGCTGCTGGGCAAGATCCCCACGGTGGAGGAGTACATGGAGAAGGTCGCTCTGCTCAACACCATGGGCGACGACGTCTACCGCTACCTCAACTTCAACGAGATCGAGGAGTACCAGCAGCAGGCTAATACGGTGAAAATTCCGGTGGTTGCCGCCTAGGCGAAGGCAGGAAAGTACAACCACCGTCATTCCGGCATGCCTTTGGCCGGAATCCATGTACCCAACGACTGGATCCCCGCCTGCTGCGGGAATGGCGAATATCAACCAATCCGGTTCCTACACCTTGAACTTTGAACCACTCCCCGCGTTGACTCATTGAAAAAGGTAACCGAACCTGATTGAGGTTCAGAGACGTTGCCTCACATTAGAGGTAACTTTCACATACTGGAAAATTACAGACGAAGTCCCCGGCCAGGCTGTCGCTGCAATGGGCCATGGTATCGGCTTCCATGAAGCCGGACTGGTTCAGCAGTCGAATGACCTTGAGGTAGGCTTGGCGCTCATTTTTACCCATATTACAGTCCTCAAATTTCGGTTACCTGTAATATGAGTCAACGATGCTGCGTCACTGCTCCCTGAGTTGCTGGTAGTTGTGCACGGCAGTATTCCGGAGGCCGACCATCGCCTGCATTCGCCAGGGGACGGATTGGCATGATATTCGTGATTCCCGCTCAGGTGGGTATCCATTCATTATCGTTATTCTTGCACGCGTCACTACTCCCTGCGGGAGAGGTGAACTCCGGGCCTGTTTATGTTTCAATCTTAGCAATTTAGCCGCTTTTAATAAGCTTGATTTAACAAAGAGTAAGTCATCAATGAGCCAAATTCGCAAAGCCGTTTTCCCGGTCGCCGGTCTCGGTACCCGTTTTTTACCTGCCACCAAGGCCAACCCCAAGGAGATGCTGCCGGTGGTGGACAAGCCGCTGATCCAGTATGCGGTGGAGGAGGCCGTGGAGGCGGGGATCAAGGAGATGATCTTCGTCACCAGCAGTGCCAAGCGGGCCATTGAGGACCATTTCGACAAGAACTACGAGCTGGAGACCGAGCTGGAGAAGAAGGGCAAGAAACAGCTGCTGCAGATCCTGCGGGATATTGTGCCGAGTGATGTCTCATGTATCTATATCCGCCAGGCTGAAGCGCTGGGACTTGGCCATGCGGTGCTTTGTGCGAAGCCGGCGGTGGGCAATGAGCCGTTTGCCGTGTTGTTGGCGGATGACCTGATCGACGGCGATGGCGCCGGGGTGGTTAAGCAGATGGTGGACCTCTACGGCGAGCAGCGTTGCAGTATTCTGGGGGTGCAGGAGGTGCCGAAGACCGAGACCGACAAGTACGGCATCGTCAGCACTGGCGAGGATGATGGTGAGGTGGCCAGCATCACCAACATTATCGAGAAACCCAAACCGATTCAGGCCCCCTCCAACCTGGCGGTGGTAGGGCGCTATATCCTCACGCCAAGAATATTTGATCATTTGGGGCGTACGGGACGCGGCTCAGGCGGTGAGATCCAGCTGACCGATGCCATCGCCCACCTGTTGGAGGATGAGAAGGTGTTGGCCTATCGCTTCAAGGGGACCCGCTATGACTGCGGCAGCAAGATTGGCTATCTCAAGGCCACGGTGCAGTTTGCCTTGAAACACCCGGAGTTGAGTGAGGAGTTTCGTGACTACCTCAAGGAGATTGGCGCGTAAATCGCCATGCCAGCCAACGGTAAAGAGGCGCAGGCGAAAAAAAACCGGACTGTTTCCAGTCCGGTTTTTTAGTGTTTGGCTCCCCCGGCTGGACTCGAACCAGCGACATACGGATTAACAGTCCGGTGTTCTACCAACTGAACTACAGGGGAATGAACAACTGGCGCGTATACTACAATCGACGGCATATCTGGTCAAGAGTCGGGCGGCTAAAATGTGGCCATTTTGGGGCGGGTTTGATCTTGTGGGAGCGAACGTCCCGGTCGCGAAGAACGGAGGTGCTATTGGGCAATTCCCGGCCGGGACGTCCGCTCTCACGAGCCTTTCTATTTGTAGCCGAGTTTGGCACCGATGCGTTTGAGCGCTTCGCTGAGATTTTCCATGCTGGTGGCGAAACTCAGGCGCATGTAGCCGGGCTGGCCGAAGGCGGAGCCGGGGACCAGGGCCACTTCGGCTTCGTTGAGCAGATATTCGGCCAGTTCCACGTCGTCGTTGACCCCGTCCAGGGCGCTGATCGCGCCGCGCATGTCGGGGAAGGAGTAGAAGGCGCCCTGGGAGGGGAGGCACTCTACGCCCTTGATCCGGTTCAACTCCTCGACCACGAAATCGTGGCGCTCCTTGAAGGCCTTGAGCATGGTCTGGATGCACGCCTGATCACCGTTAAGCGCCGCCTCGGCTGCCGCCTGGGAGATGGAGGCGGGATTGGAGGTGCTCTGGGACTGGACCTTTTTCATCGCCTTAATGAGCCACTCCGGTCCACCGCAGTAGCCGATGCGCCAGCCGGTCATGGAGTAGGCCTTGGAGACGCCGTTCATCACCACCGCCCGCTCGTAGAGTTCGGGGCAGGCGTTGACCACGTTGACGAAGGGCTCATCGCCCCAGAGGATGTGCTCGTACATGTCATCGCTGGCGATGAGGATATCGGGGTGATCCAGCAGTACCTCGCCCAGCGCCCTGAGTTCGGCCTTGCTGTAGGCGACCCCGGTGGGATTGGAGGGGCTGTTGAAGACCACCATACGGGTCTTGTCGGTGATCGCCGCGCGCAGCTGCTCGGGGGTGATCTTGAAGCCCTGCTCCAGACCCGCCTGCACGATCACCGGTTTGCCCTCGGCCAGCAGCACCATGTCCGGATAGGAGACCCAGTAGGGGGCGGGGATCACCACTTCGTCGCCGGGATTGAGCAGTGCCTGGGCCATGTTGAAGAAGCTCTGCTTGCCGCCGGAGGAGACAAGGATCTGCTCGGGTTTGTAGCTCAGCCCATTGTCGCGCTCGAATTTGGCGATAATGGCCTGTTTCAGGCCCGGGGTGCCGTCGACTGCGGTATACTTGGTAAAGCCTGCCTGGATCGCGTCGATCGCCGCCTGCTTGATGTGCTCCGGGGTATCAAAGTCGGGTTCGCCGGCGCCCAGACCGATAATATCCTTTCCCTGCGCCTTGAGTTCCTTGGCACGCGCGGTGATGGCGAGGGTGGCGGAAGGTTTGACGCTTTGTACGCGGTGGGAAAGCTGCGTGTCCAAGCAAAAGCTCCTTTGTGCTGACAATGGTTGCGGCGGCGGGGTGATCGTTGTTGAACTTCAACCCAATAGCCCCGATAAACCTCCTAATATTACTGCAAGAAAGACCGAAGCTAAATCCCCTATGAGCAAGAGTTTTCAAATTGATGCCAAATTTTCCCCGGCAGGGGATCAGCCGACTGCGATCAAGGGGCTGGTCGAAGGGCTGGAGGCTGGCGAGGCGGGGATGACCCTGCTCGGTGTGACCGGCTCGGGCAAGACCTTTACCATCGCCCAGGTGATCCAGCAGGTGCAGCGGCCGACCCTGATCATGGCCCACAACAAGACCCTGGCGGCGCAGCTCTACGGGGAGATGAAGGAGTTTTTCCCCGGTAATTCGGTCGAGTATTTCGTCTCCTACTACGACTACTACCAGCCGGAGGCCTACGTGCCGGCCTCGGATACCTTCATCGAGAAGGATGCCTCGATCAATGAGCACATCGAGCAGATGCGCCTCTCCGCCACCAAGGCGCTGCTGGAACGTCAGGATACCATTATCATCGCCACCGTCTCGGCGATCTACGGCCTGGGCGACCCGCAGTCCTACCTCGGGATGATGCTGCATCTGGTGCGGGGCGATACTATCGACCAGCGCAACATCCTGCGCCGCCTGGCCGAGCTGCAGTACAGCCGCAACGATGTGGAGCTGCAGCGGGCCACCTACCGGGTGCGCGGCGAGGTGATCGACATCTTTCCGGCCGAGTCGGACGATGAGGCGGTGCGCATCGAGCTGTTCGACGACGAGATCGAGCAGCTCTCCTATTTCGACCCGCTCACCGGCGAGGTGCTGCGCCGGGTGCCGCGCCTGACCATCTATCCCAAGACCCACTACGTGACCCCGCGCCAGACCCTGCTCGACGCGGTCGAGCATATCAAGGTGGAGCTCAAGGAGCGGCTGGCGGAGCTGCGCGAACAGGACAAGCTGGTGGAGGCGCAGCGGCTGGAGCAGCGCACCCGTTTTGATATCGAGATGATCCTGGAGTTGGGCTACTGCTCCGGCATCGAGAACTACTCGCGCTACCTCTCCGGGCGCAAGCCGGGCGAGCCGCCGCCGACCCTGTTCGACTATCTGCCGGACAACGCCCTGCTGGTGATCGACGAGTCCCACGTGACCGTCTCCCAGATCGGCGCCATGTACAAGGGTGACCGTTCACGCAAGGAGAACCTGGTCACCTACGGCTTCCGTCTGCCCTCGGCGCTGGACAACCGACCGATGCGTTTCGATGAGTTCGAGCGGATCTCGCCACAGACCATCTATGTCTCCGCCACACCCGGCAAGTACGAGCTGGCGCACTCTGGGGCGGTGCTGGAGCAGGTGGTACGCCCCACTGGACTTATCGACCCTGAACTGGAGATCCGCCCGGCCACCACCCAGGTGGATGATCTGCTCTCGGAGATCCACAAGCGCAGCGATGTGGGCGAGCGGGTGCTGGTGACCACCCTGACCAAGAAGATGGCCGAGGACCTGACCGAGTATCTGGAGGAGAACGGCGCCAAGGTGCGCTACATGCACTCGGATATCGACACCGTGGAGCGGATGGAGATCATCCGCGACCTGCGCCTCGGTGAGTTCGACGTGCTGGTGGGGATCAACCTGCTGCGCGAGGGGCTGGACATGCCCGAGGTCTCGCTGGTGGCGATCCTCGATGCCGACAAGGAGGGCTTCCTGCGTTCCGAGACTTCGCTGATTCAGACCATCGGCCGGGCCGCGCGCAATCTTCACGGCAAGGCGATCCTCTACGCCGACCGCATCACCGGCTCGATGCAGCGGGCTATCGACGAGACCGACCGCCGCCGGGAAAAGCAGATCGCCTACAACAAGGAACATGGGATCACGCCCAAGGGGGTGCAGAAGGCGGTACACGATATCCTCGAGTCGGGCTATCCCGGCGTGCCCGGAAAACCCAGGGAGTATGCCCGGGTGGCCGAGGAGATCATCGAGTACAGCGCCATGTCCGGCAAGGCGTTGCAGAAAAAACTCAAGGAGCTGGATGAGAAGATGCACCAGCATGCGAAGAACCTCGAGTTTGAAGAGGCGGCAAAGGTGCGGGATGAGATCCGCAAGATCCAGGAGTTGAATATGGGGCTGGGGGAGCCGGCGGTTGATTAGAGTGCTTCAGGACATTCGGTCACGATCCACTGTGTTGTATTTGCTACGGTTTGTTGCGTTCTTCTTTAAGTTTGCAGCGAACATGCAAAAGGAACTTTGGCTGTGCACAAACATCCCGGATCGGCGCGGGTAATCCGATTGATATCAGATGCTTAGATGATATTGACAGGTGGTGAAAAGGCCGTATAATGCACGGCTTCACACAATAGTCGCGTAGCTCAGTTGGTTAGAGCACCACCTTGACATGGTGGGGGTCGGTGGTTCGAATCCACTCGCGACTACCAGAATTTAAAAAGCCGCATTCCGTAAGGGTGCGGCTTTTTTGTTGTTGAAGTGTTGGAGCGACGGCGGATGGCATGTTCCCGACGCCATCGAGCACCGCCATCCACGGCGGCGTCTCCGTCGCGATAGGTATCATCATTATCGCGGCCGGGACGACCGCTCCCACAATGTCCCCCCTCTATTACATCCCCAGCTCCGAGAAGAAGTCGTGGCCCTTGTCGTCGATGATGATAAAGGCCGGAAAATCCTCCACTTCGATGCGATAGACCGCCTCCATGCCCAACTCGGGGTAGTCGATCACCTCGACCTTTTTGATGCTCTGTTTGGCAAGGATCGCCGCGGCGCCGCCGACGGAGCCGAGGTAGAAGCCGCCGTGGTGGCGGCAGGATTCGGTGACCTGGCGGCTGCGGTTGCCCTTGGCCAGCATCACCATCGAGCCGCCTTGTTTCTGGAACAGCTCGACATAGCTGTCCATGCGGCCGGCGGTGGTGGGGCCGAAGGAGCCGGAGGCATAGCCCTCCGGTGTCTTGGCCGGGCCGGCGTAGTAGACGATGTGATCCTTGAAGTAGTCGGGCAGCGGCTCGTCTCGGTCGAGGCGCTCCTTGAGCTTGGCGTGGGCGATGTCGCGGGCGACGATAATGGGACCGCTAAGCGAGACGCGGGTCTTGATGGGGTGTTTTGACAGTTCGGCGCGGATGGCATCCATAGGCTGGTTGAGGTCGATCTTTACCACATGCTCGGAGAGCGCCTCTTCCTTGGGTTCCGGCAGGTATTTGGCCGGATTGTGTTCCAGCTGCTCCAGCCAGATGCCATCCTTGTCGATACGCCCGAGGATGTTGCGGTCGGCAGAGCAGGAGACGCCGATCCCTACCGGGCAGGAGGCGCCGTGGCGCGGCAGGCGGATCACGCGCACATCGTGGGCGAAGTATTTGCCGCCGAACTGGGCGCCGATGCCCAGCTCCCGCGTCAGTTCCAGGATCTCCTGCTCCAGCTCGCGATCACGGAACGCCTGGCCGTACTCGTTGCCCTGTTCCGGCAGGGTGTCGAGGTAGCGGGCGGAGGCCAGCTTGACCATCTTCAGGTTGGCCTCGGCGGAGGTGCCGCCGATGACCACGGCCAGGTGGTAAGGCGGGCAGGCGGAGGTGCCGATCAGTGGCAGCTTCTCTCGCATGAAGCGCATCATGCTCTGCGGATTGAGCAGTGCCTTGGTCTCCTGGAAGAGGAAGGTCTTGTTGGCCGATCCGCCGCCCTTGGTGATGAAGAGGAATTTGTATTCGTCGCCGTCAACCGCCTCGATATCGATTTGTGCCGGCAGGTTGGTACCGGTGTTTTTCTCCTCATACATGGTCAGTGGCGCAAGCTGCGAGAAGCGCAGATTGTCTTCGGCAAAGGCGCGGAAGATACCGCGTGAGAGTGCTTCCTGGTCGCCGCCACCGGTCCATACCTGTTGTCCCTTCTTTGCCATGACGATGGCGGTGCCGGTATCCTGGCAGCCGGGCAGCACCATGCCTGCGGCGATATTGGCGTTTTTCAGCATCTCCCTGGCGACGAAACGGTCATTCTCCGTCGCCTCGGGATCGTCAAGAATATCGCGCAACTGCTGCAGGTGGCTGGCGCGATAGAGGTGGGATACCTCCTTGATGGCCGCATCGGCCAGCAGGGTCAGGGCCTGAGGGTCGACCTTGAGTACCGCTTTCCCCTCAAATTCACTGAGCGAGACATAGTTATCGCTCAGCAACCGGTATTCGTAGGGATCCTGGTCAAGGGGAAGAGAGGGGAGGTAGTGAAATTCAGCCATACCGCTATTGCTCCTCAGCTGATGGTCTTTGGATGAAAAACGTAGCGCCAGTCACGATGTAAATCAAAGCGTTTACTGTTTTTCCCATAGTTGTTCGAGCACGCTGTAGTTGTGCAGAACTTCATAGAAAAAACGCCCCTCAACTGGAGCACACTCCGAAACAGGGCATACGGGATCAAAGAAGTGCAGCGGTGCCTTGCGAATAACCAGACTATGGGTGGTGCCGGTCATATCCGGGAACTGGAAGGCGTAGAGGGTGCTCTCCCCGATTTCATCGAGGGGGTTATGCAATGTTTTTGGCGTTAATTCTTTGGTGATGCGCTTGAATACGCTCTCATCAATCAGGATGCCGTTAAGATTGAAGACCATATCCTTTTGTGCCTTCTCGCCGTGCCCTTTGGCGTTGTCTGAAGGGAAGTAGACCTCGACAAACTCACTGTTGGTGTTATGCATTTTTCGCCAGTTACGAATACTCCAGTTGCAGGCTGAGAGGCGGTCGGCACGGTTGATTGCGGGCGAGATGGTGATCCGGTGCTTGTTATCAAACAGATAGCGCGGCGGGGCCTGGTGATAGGCGATGCCAATCCCTAACTCCAGCTCGGGTAGACCATAGGCGGCCAGTTCACGATTTTGTTTGGCAACGATTTGCATGATCTTTGCCGACAGGCCACAGGCCCTGGCGGCGATCAGGCGCTCCTGGTTCATCCCTGCCCGATCATTGAGGATTAGAATGATTGCATCGCCTTCAATGAAGACCTTCTCTGCGCCGTAGGATTCAATCACGGCATTGATGGGGCTGAAGAAATTACGGTCAAAGTGGGTGGCCGGATTCAGCTCCATTTCGATAAGCTTCTCTGTGATCTCTGTGGAACGACGCAGGTCGGCCTTGATGATGATGTGGGAGAGAACAGGGGCGTTGGCGGTTTCCTCCTCACTGTGATGCAGGAACGAATAGAGGCTGAAATTGGCCCGTGAGGTTTCGATGTCCTTGTCATCCACCAGTAAGGTGATTTCGGTGGCGGCGCGCTGATAAACCAGCAGTGTCAGAAGGTCCCTGCGGTAATCGGCGAAGTCTTTGACAAAACGTAGCAGGTATTTGTCGAGCAGCCTCTCCTGGGATTTGTGGATCTTTTTCCAGCTCTCTGTGACGAACTTCTCTGGTGGGGGATTGCTGGCCCCTCTGAATGCCTCGGCCAGTTTCTGGTGGAACTCCTGTTTGTTCAAGTTGCGCGCCAGCAGAGAGGCCAATTGTGAGGCGGAGACGTCGCTGTTACTGTTTTTAATCAGCTTTCTGGTTTCATACGCGGCGATGACCCATGCCGCCAGCCCGGACTTTTTCAGACTGTACTTCAACTTCTCTCTCAGGCGATGCTGGAAACGGTGGTGCTGACGCAGCTTGCGGTACGTTTTCAATTCCCTGAGTGCCCGGGTTGTTTTGATCTTCTCCCTGCCCCAGTCGGTATCAAGCAAAATGGCGATATTTTCAGGATTCATCAGTACCGAGGGCTGTAACAGGGTATAGATGGTGTCGCTGTTGATGTTATTGTTCCGCTGCAGATAACCGGACTCCTTTTTATGGTTGTCCCCAGACTCTTCCACCAGGCTCAGGCAGTCGCTGAATATTTCCGCCAGCTGCCTGTCGATATTAACAAAGCTGTTTTCGTCGCTTTGTTGTTGTCCAAAAAGTAGGTAGTTTTCCAGTTGTACCCGTTCATTTGACGGAGATTCGGAGAGTACCAGCGGGGAATCGATGGCCTCCAGGGAGAAGAGGGTGTCGCGTCCCAGATAAGTTTTAACCCCTTTCTGCAAAGCGATTTTCTGTGCGCCGCAGATGGCATCGGTTAAGGCGGTATTGCCAAGTGCGATAATGTGATCGCGGTGGCGGAACAGCCAGGTAACAAAGCGGTCATTGGTTTTGGGTTTCAGACCCCTGATGTCGCTACCCCCTTTTTCTTCCTTGCTCTTTTGCAGTGTGGCGGCAACGGCGTTGTTGACCTCACCATGTATGAACTTGAGGGTGGCTATGAAGAGGAGATCGGGTAACTGTTTTTCACCCGACACCTTGGCGCGGTGAAGGGCGATGTTCATCAGCTCATGGAACTCCTTCCTGACTACAGCCAACTGTTTTTGCGGCAGTGACAGTTGGCGCCTTCCCTGTTGCAGTTGCTGGATAAGCAGGGGGATCAGGCTATGGACCAGGTGCTTGATATTTTTCTGCAAGCGAAGCGAGAGTTGAACATCGATATGAATGTTGTCGATGCCACGCGGAAGAATATTGAAATTAAGTGGTGTGAGTTTGGCGGGGGATAGTTTGAGTTCGCCCTGGATCTTGGCGCTACCGCGAAACAGTGAGACAAGCAGCAAAAACAGGCCGGCCATCAATGCAAGTTCGGAAAAGCCGGTACTGAGCGAGAAGGTCTCGCCCGCATGGATGCGCAGAGAATTTGGAGAACTTCCCCTGAAGAGCAGGTCGATAAGTTGTGAGGTCAATCCTCCACCGGTCAACTGCAGGCCGATGGCCGCTTTGTCGGAAATAAAGTGAAATTGACTGCTCCAGCGGGTGACGAACAGGTAGATCCCCAGAAGACCGGCAAGCAGAATGAGAGAGGTGTTGTTGGCGGCGGTGGTCTGGATGCTTTTTTCAGGCGCCGGGCTGCTTTTGATGATCTCCAGCGCGAGCTCGCCGATACCGGTCTGCCAGATGCCGCTGATCCCCAGGGAGGGGAGCAGCCACTTTGTGCCCTGGTCCAGCAGAATAACCAGGAGGGTGATCCATGCGTATCTCATTGAAAATGATGCCTCAATGCTTTTTCCTTGTTGTTTTGATGATACACGATGCAAATCCGCATGGCTTTGTTTGTACCACAAAAAGCAGCAAGTGGCCGGGAGGCGTCAGATTAGCACAGGCTCCGGCAGGCCGGTTTACAGGCCGGTCTGGCTGATGCTCGCCGATACAGCCTCTGCGGTGGTATTCAGTGCCATTTTCTCATCCTCGGTCAGCTCAACTTCGATCACGCGCTCCATCCCATCGGCACCGATCACACAGGGAACCCCCAGGTAATAGCCATCGACACCGTATTCTCCGCGACACAGAGCAGAGGAGCTGATCACGCGTTTCTTGTCACCGAGATAGGCCTCAATCATCTCCATAATCGAAGCGGCAGAGCTGAAGAAGGCGCTGCCATTGCCCAGCAGGTTGACGATCTCGGTACCGGCCTCCTTGGTACGCTTGACGATGTTCGCCAGTTGTTGCGGGGAGAGTAGATTGGTGATGGGAATCCCCGCGATCGAGGCGGTACGGATCAACGGCATCATGGTTGGCCCGTGACCGCCCATGACCATGCAGGAGACGTCCTTGACAGAGAGTCCGGTCTCTTCGGCGATAAAGTATTGGAAGCGTCCGGTATCCAGTGCGCCGGACAGACCGACCACCTGGTTGCGCGGAAATCCGGAGAGACGCTGAAATGCATAGCTCATGGTGTCCACCGGATTGGTGGCGATGATGATAAAGGCATCGGGAGAGTGCTGTTTGATCTTCTTCGCCACCTCCTTGATGATCTCAAGGTTGATATCCAGCAGATCCTCCCGAGACATGTTGGGTTTGCGCGGTATCCCCGCGGTGACGATGACCACATCGGCGCCGGTGATGTTTTGATAGTCACTGGTAGCGCTGAGGTTGATATCGACGCCGATGTGCGGTCGCAGGTGATCGATGTCCAGTGTCTTGCCCTTGACCGGGTTGACCTGATCAGGCAAATCGACCAGTACGACATCCGCCAACTCTTTCTGCGTTGCCATCAGGGTCAGGATACTGCCGATCTGCCCACCGCCGATGATGGCGATCTTTCTTCTTTGCATTAATTCTCTCCAAACAGGTTTTCCCTTAAGCCCGCTCTTTGCGTCGGTTCGATTTTTCGATCGTTATCTTTTTCTCGCTTGTTCCCTGTGCGCTTTCGCAACTGCGGCTCTGACAGGCACCGCAACCGGGTTTGAAGTCATCCCGTTGCGGATCGACCCGCTTCAGCCACAGCTGAAACGCCATCCACAGTGCGCAGAGCAGGGTGATGCCGATCAATGCCAGAAAATGTGTCATGGAAATTCACCACGAAGTTCACGAAGGGCACGAAGCTGTTTCAGTCTATAGTACAAAGCGTTTAATACCTGTCTTCAGTATTTCAACATTAAAATTGATTAGTAATCCGGTATTCATTTCGGCCAGCCTCATATAGGTTAAGAGCTGGGCCGTGTGTATTCGCTGCAGCTTCTCTTCTCGAAAGCGCATCAAATTCCATCTTCGTGCCCTTCGTGTTCTTCGTGGTGAATACGCTGTTATGAGTATCATCACGGCCTAAAAACCCTACACTTTACGTGGAACTGAACAATCCGGCAAATCCCATAAAGGCCATCGAAAGAATGCCGGCGATGATGAGGTTAAAGGCCGTACCACGGACCAGTGCCGGCACTTCGTTGATCCCCGTCTCCTCGCGCATGCCGGCCATCAGCACCATCGCCAGGGTGAAGCCGGCACCGGCCCCCAGGGCGAAGATCAGCCCCTCCCAGAAACCGTAGCCGCGGTTGGTGGCGAAGATCGCCAGGCCGAGGATGGCGCAGTTGGTGGTGATGAGTGGCAGGAAAATGCCCAGCGACTGAAACAGGGCGGGGCTCAGCTTTTTGATCGCCATCTCAATGAACTGAACCGTACTGGCAATGACCACGATGAAACTGATCAGGCGCAGGTAGGGGGCGTGTGTCAGTACGTAGGTGTTGAGAAACCAGCTGCAGATCGCGGTGATGATCAGCACGAAAGTGGTGGCCAGCCCCAGGCGAAATGAGGTCTCCAGTTTTCCGGAGACGCCGAGGAACGGACACAGCCCCAGAAAGTAGGCCAGCACGAAGTTGTTGACCAGCAGAGCCGAGATAAATATCCAGATTAGATCATCCATCGTTACGCTTTCTCAATATTCATGCCACTTGTAGAAGCGACATCTTGCCGTGGTCCATGTTAAATCGCGGCTGCAAGCCGCTCCTGCAGGGGTAAGCATTTGATTAATCCACGGCGGCCACCTGTGCCAGGAACTGTTTTCTTCGTTCTCCAACCCAGTTGAACAGCAACAGCAGCAGCCCGAGGGTGATAAATCCGCCCGGGGGCAGGATCATGATCACCCACGGTTCAAAATTCTCACCGAACAGGGAGATGCCGAATAGCTTGCCCTCGCCGAGGATCTCGCGTACCGATCCCAGGGCGAACATCGCCAGCAGAAAGCCGCCGGCCATGCCAACGGCGTCCATCACTGCGAACTTGACGCTGTGCTTGGAGGCGAAGGCCTCCTGACGGCCGAGGATCATGCAGTTGGCGACAATCAGCGGAATAAATGCCCCGAGCTCCTTGTGTACCGCCGGGAACAGAGCGAGCAGGGTATAGTCAGCCACGGTGACGAAGGTGGCGATGATGATCACGTAGATCGAGATCCGCACCTGCTTGGGGATGATCGCCTTCATGCCCGATACCAGGAAGCTGGAGCTGACCAGCACAAAGAAGGTGGCCAGACCCATGGCGATGGCGTTCACCGCCGAGTTGGTCACCGCCAGCATCGGACACATCCCCAGCACCTGGACGAACACGGGGTTGTCGCGCCAGATGCCCTTGAGCATCTCGTCGTAGGCATTCATTTTGTTTGAAAGTGTCGCCATAGTTACGTCTCTACTGTCTTTTCCATGTAGGAGCGGCCTCTAGCCGCGAATCAAATTTTGCAATCGCGGCTGGAAGCCGCTCCTACAGCTACGTTCTACCTTCCGATTTCAATTGCGGCTCATTACCCGGCAGCGGCAGTCGCTGATGCCACTTCTCGACCCCCTGATTGATGATCCGCACCACCGCCTTGGAGGAGATGGTAGCGCCGGTGATGGCATCGACCTCATTGGCTCTCGAGCGGGTTCCTCTCTTCACCGTGACGATCGGCGGTTCGGTGCTGAGGTTGTCGAAATTCGTGACGAATGCGGCGTCCTTGTAGATCTTGTCACCGAGGCCGGGGGTTTCGCGGCTCTCCAGGACCCACATGCCTACTACCTTGTTGTTTGCCGGCTGGTAGCCGAACAGCACGCGGATCGTATCCTGGAACCCGGGCCCATCACTGGCGAGGGCGTAGCCGGCAAGGTTGCCCTTATCGTCATAACCGGCGTAGAGGGTGTTTTCGTCGTCCTTGCCGTTCTCCTTGAGCACGACACGTTCGCCGTCGTACTGCAGTTTCTGCATCTGTGTCACCTCGGGCAGGACACGGAACACCGCCTCGCGCAGCTCGCGGGCCTTGTTTTCGGTGATGGTATCCAGCGTGGCAACATAGATACCGATAATGATCAGGCCGGAGAGAAAACCGGCCACGGCCAGCGAGCCGACCAGACGGCTGGGGGTCGGTTCCTGCGGTGGGGTGGGTGACCGGCTACTCATTTGGTTGCCCTCTTCCGGCCAAAGGCGCGTGGCTGGGTATAGCGGTCGATGAGCGGCGTGGCCGCATTCATCAGCAGGATGGCGTACATCATCCCTTCGGGGAAACCGCCGAAGACGCGGATCAGCACTACCAGCAGGCCGACGCCGATGGCGAACAACCAGGCCCCTTTGGGCGTTACCGGGGAGGTGACCGGATCGGTGGCCATGAAGATCGCCCCCAGCAGCATGCCACCGGAGAGCAGGCTGAACAGCGGCGTCGGGTACTTATCACCCTCGATCAGGAACAGCGCGGCGGAGAAGAGCGCGGCGCTGCCGAGGATCCCCAACGGGATGCGCCAGTCGAGACCGCGTCGCAGGAAGAGATAGATCCCGCCGAGGATCAGCAGCAGTGCGCTGGTCTCGCCCAGTGAGCCGCTGGTGTTGCCGAGCAAAAGCGCGCCGAGATCGGTGCCCTGATGCTCGAACTTCATCAGGTTGAGCGGGGTGGCGGTTGTCATCGCATCGGTGCCAGCACCGACAGTGGGTGCCTGCATGAAGGGCAGGGCGAGATTGCTGGCGTGGAGCGTAAGAAAATCCGCCGGACCGCTCTGGGCGGTCCAGGTAGTCATCGCATTGGGGAAGGTCGCCAGCAGAAAGGCGCGTCCCACCAACGCCGGATTGAAGATGTTGCTCCCCAGCCCGCCCCAGATGATCTTGCCCAGTCCGATACTCGCCATGCCGCCGAGAAAGGCCATCCACAGCGGCAGTGCCGGCGGCAGGGTCAGCCCCAGCAGCAGCCCGGTGAGCGCGGCGCTGTTATCGTGCAGGGTGATCGCGCGCCTTTCTCTGGGCGTAAACAGCCACTCGGTCAGCACCGCGCCGGCGATGCTTGTCAGCAGTACCAGCAGGGCGGCAAGGCCGAAATACCACAGCGCAGCAAGGCTGGCCGGCAGCAGTGCGATCCAGACATCGCGCATCGCCGCCGGGGTGGTCATCCCCTGGCGTAATAGCGGGGCCGATTGCAGTAACAGTTTCGGGTCGTGTTTGCTCATGATTTATTTGATTGAATTCACCGCAGAGGCGCAAAGTACGCAAAGATCACTCTTTTTCATAACGGCAAAAGCGTGATCTGCGAATGGGTGGCCTATTGGGTTGGTGGCCATGAGACTGCAATGAAATTTTTTTCTTAGCGTCCTTTGCGCCTTTGCGGTGAGTCCCAGCATCAGCCTTTTCTCTGTCGGAGGTTGTCTTTTGCCGTGCGGATCAGTTGCACGATCGGAATATTCGATGGACAGGCGAAGGTGCAGGCGCCGCACTCAACGCAGTCCATCACGTGGAACTGCTCTTTCATCTCCTCGAACATCCGTGCCCGGCCCAGTTTGGCCAGGCGTGAGGGGTTGAGGAAGTAGGGACAGGCCTCAAGGCAGCGGCCGCAGCGGATGCAGGGGTACTCTGGCGGGCGACCGGTCTCTTTCGCGGTGAAGGCGAGAATGCCGGAGCTGCCCTTGAGGATCGGCGCATCCAGATCGGCGATGGGGGTGCCCATCATCGGTCCGCCCATGATCACTTCGCGGGTGCTCTCCTTTAGGCCGCCGCAGAATCGCAGTACCTCACGGATCGGGGTGCCGAGCGGCACGATCAGGTTGGCCGGTTCGGCCACTCCGGGTCCGGAGACGGTGACGATGCGCTCGATGAGCGGCATGCCGCTGTCGAAGTAGTCGGCGATGGCGACGATGGTGCCGACGTTGTTCACTGCCACGCCCACATCCCGCGGCAGCTCGCCGGCCGGCACCTCTATACCGTAAACCGCCTTGATCAGCATCTTCTCCGCGCCCTGGGGGTATTTCACCTCCAGCGCCACCACCTCGATGGGGCGTTCTCCGATCTGTGCCTTGAGCGCCGCGATCGATTCGGGCTTGTTCTTCTCCACGCCGATGGTGGCCCGCTTCGCTCCGAGTTTCTGCCGCACGATCTCGGTGCCGTGGATCACCGCCTCGGGCCGCTCCATCATCAGCCGGTGGTCATTGGTCAGGTAGGGTTCGCACTCGGCACCGTTGACCAGCAGATCGTCGATCTGCTGTCCCTCGGGGATAGCGTACTTCACATGGCTGGGAAAGGCGGCGCCGCCCATGCCGACGATACCGGCGTGCTGCACCTGCGCGATGAACTGTTCGATATCCAGCGACCGCCAGTCGATGGGGGTAGGGCGCGGCAGCTGTTGCGTGGCGTAGGGGTCGGCCTCGATCTCGATGGCCGGGCGGAAGTTACCGTCGATGTAACGGTGCGGACCGATATCACGCACCGTGCCAGTGACCGGGCTGTGCAATGCAGTGGAGACAAAGGCACCGGGTTCGCCGATGAGCTGCCCGCGCTGCACTCGCTGGCCGACCTCGACTACCGGTCTGGCCGGGGCACCGATGTGCTGACCCAACGGCATCACATAGCGCGAGCAGAAGGGCACCCGCTGGATCGGAAGATCCGCGGTCTGCTCCTTGTGGTGCTCGGGATGAACACCATGGGCAAAACTGCGACGCAGTGAAAATAAGAGGCCCATTTATCAAAACACCTTTTTCACCGCAAAGGCGCGAAGTACGCAAAGGGGTGTAAAGGCCGGAGCCCTAGCCAGCATGACGCTGCAATCGTCTCCCGTAACCTCGGATGTCATCAGCATAAATCCTTTTCTTTGCGCCCTTTGCGTCTTTGCGGTGAACATTATCAATACCCAGCCAGTTCCATCAGACGCTGGGTGATCTGTTCATGCATCTGACCATGCATCTGCTCTTCCAGGGTGCGCAGTTTCTCTTCGTATTCGCCGCGCAGGGCATCGAGTTCGGCCTGGTGGGTGGCGGCGAGGTTCTGCTTTGCCTCGGCCTCGACGCGGGCGGTGAACGGGGTGACCAGTCCGGCCAGCTCCTGCAGGGTGCGCCAGGTGTGATGTTGGCGCTCTACCAGGTTTGCAAGCGCAATATCGACGGCAAGGCGTTGCTCATTGCCAAGGTGATCGGTGATGGCAATAAACGGCGTCTTGCCGGTGCGTTTCTCCTGCTCCAGCGCCAGCCATGCCAGCAGCTCGGTGGGCGCCGGGGCGTCCCTGTGCAGGGGTTCGGTGCGCGGGGCAAAGCGCTGTTCGTTCCGTGCCCAGTGGACCGGGGTGATGGGCTTGCCGTTCTCGTCCTGCAACCACTCCTGTTTTGCCGCCGAGTTGCCTTCCAGGGTGAGGCGGCTGCCGAAGACCCCTTCGCCCCGCGGGTCGTAGCGGAACAGTGGCAGGGTGCGGCTCTCTACGGCGAGACGGGCTTGGCTAAGGGTCTCGGTGACGGCGAAACCGTGTCGCTCGGGGCTGGGGGCATGTATCCGAAGCAGTGCCGGGCCGCCGTACCTGAGCATTCCCCGTACGCTTTCACGCAGATGTTGCGGGGTGGCGAAGCTGCTCTGCGCCACGTAGGCGTTGCGCTGTGCCAGGGCCACCAGCGCCAGGTCGCCGCGGGGATCCTTCTGGGCGTTGAGGGGCGCATCCTGGATGCCGTGGCTGCCGAGACCGAAGTCGAGGTCGGCCAGCACCAGGATCTTCACCGGCAGTTGCGAATTGAGCAGCCAGACGACCTGGGAAAAGCCCTCACCGCCGAGGCTCTGATCGTTGCCGATGAGCAGCAGCGGCGGGACCAGGCCGCGCTCCTCCTCGCTGAGGCTCTGCCAGCTGATCTCATCGCTGATTGCAGCAGCTTTGGGATCGAGTTCGGCACGCGCCTGGCGCAGCAGGCCGATCGCCTCCAGTGCCTCGTTGAGCTGGCCGTGCAGCAGGCCGGCGGCCAGTTGTGGCGCGCTGCCGGTCATGTCGATGGTGACCGGGGCGTGGAACGGGTTGTGCGGGAAGGCGCCGGCCCACGCCGCAGCGCTGCCGGGGGCGAAGGCGAGACCGTAACGGGCGCGGCCGAGGTCGTGCTCGCCGCGGCTGATGCGCCAGTGGAGATCGCCGATCCGTTGGGTCAGGGTGATCAGCTTGCGCATCTTCACCGCATCGACGCCGCTACCCTCGATGAGTTCGTCGCCGCCCTGGATAAAGGCACTGAGAGTGGCCTCACGGGTGTGGATCTGCTGCAGTCTGGCCGAGAGCTGATCCAGATCCTCGGTGGGCAGGGCCTCGGCCAGGGTGTCGCGCAGCTTCTCGCCCAGCGCGCCCTGTGCCGATCCCAGCTCCTGGATAAAGCGGTGCAGCAGCGGCTGTTGCTGGTATTCGGTGGCGGCCAGCACGTGACGCACGGCGATCTTTTCGCCGGAACCGGCCTCGGCGCCGTCGCCGCCGGAGAGGGCGAAGGCACAGTGGCGCGAGAGCATCAGCGCCGCTATCGGATCCATGATCTGGTCCCGACTCAGCCGCTCGATGGTGGCGGAGGGCGTGTCCGGGGTCTGTTGCCATAGTTGCCACTGCTGACGGGCGGTGGCGGTGGCCTCAACGGCGGCGGGTTGCATCGTCAGCGCCTCGTCGGTGCACACCTCGGCGCACAGGCCACAGCCCTTGCAGCTGTCGGGGTTGATGCTCAGAGAGAGCAGCTCGCCGCTCTCTTTCTGAGCCTTCTCCGCCTGGTAGAACAGTGGTTCGGTGATGCTCAGCGGCAGTCCGGCCAAGGCGTGCCGGACGCGCTCAAGGGCCGCCTCGAGCCCTTCACGACGCTCCTCAGCCACCGGTGCCTTCTGTTCTAGCCAGGCCCAGCCATCGGCCAGCAGTTGCTTGGCCGAAACCGCTTCTGTCTCTCCCTTGCGCGCCAGGGTGGTGATGCCGCTGGCCAGCTTGCCGGCGATGGCGCGCAGTTCGCCGGCCCTGGCCAGGGCGATCCCGGTTTCAACCAACGCCCTGGGTTTGATGGCGGTGGCGCCGATGGCGCTGTCCGGGCAAGCCGACCAGCAGTTGCCGCAGGCGGTGCAGTGGGCTGCGTCGAACTGCGGCAGCTGCCGGCGCGAGGGGGTGTGGTCGCGGAAGGTGGCCGACAGCGGCGGGATGGTGCCGGTGGCCAGATAGGGATCGGCGGTGAGCTGGTCGGTCTCACCGTTGTGGTACAGCACGCCGACCTGATCGTGAAAACGGGGCAGGCTGTCGTAGCGCGAGGTGTTGGCGCGAAGATGGCGTACAGCCATGGGGGTGGTTTCATCCCGCCACGGGGTCGCGGCGGTCTGTTCGTCCCCGTCGCGGGGATCGAGGCGTTCGACCGACTCAAGTCCGTGGTCGAAGGCATTGAGCCGTGCAAGACGTTCTGTTTCACCGAGATGACTCAGCGCCTCCTCGCGGGCTGAGCGAATGCGACGCGGTTTGAGGTCGACCTTTTCGCAGGCCAGCAGTGCACCGAACAGCGCGCCCAGCAGGCGCTCCTTTCTCTCTGCCGCGGTTTCCCCGTCGGCGGCGGGCGCCTGGAAAAGTTGCAGCTGTTTGGCGCGAATAGCCTGTTGTAACGGTGATGGCAGTGAGGCGAAGACCGAACTCCCGTCCATCAGCAGCAGACCGTTGTCAACCAGTCCCTGCAGCGGCCTGAGATGGGGGTGGGCAGCGTCGGTCGCCACCAGGGCGCAATCGATGGGGGTATCCTCACCACTATCGAGCAGTTTGCCGGGGGCCTGATGGATACGATCGATCAGCGGCGCGCCCCAGCGCTCCCAGCTCTGGGCCGGGTGACTGCGCACCTGTCCGCCGAGCAGCTGATGCAGGAAGCTGCCGGCCTCCAGTGCGAGGTTCTCGCCGTGCTCACCGCTTAGACGGTGGATGGCGAGGCTCAGGGTGCCTGCCGGGCGCAGATCCGGGGCGGGGTCGTGGCTGCGCAGCCCCAGTTTCTCCACCTCGGGGTAGTGGCGGCGCAGGGTGTCGAGCAGCACTTGGCGCTTCGGATGGCGGCTCTGCCTCTGCTGAAAGTCGATGCCAAGGTAACGACGGGCCGGACTCTGCTTGTCCAGTGATTTGCAAAGGGCGATGAGATCGGCGGCCTGCAGCGGCAGGCCACCCAGACCGTAGATCACCGAGAGCAGACGCGGGCGCTCGGACTCCTGCAGCATCGGGTAGCCGGGATGGGTCTCGCTACCGTAACGGCCGTTCTCCAGGGCCCGCTCCACAGCGCTGCGCAGCTCACGCAGCAGCGGAGGCTCTTCGGCCAGCGGGGTGTCACAGCGTTCCAGTACCGCCACGGCCTTTTTGCCGGCGAGCAGTTTGGCCAGCTCGGCGCCGGGCAGGGGACGCAGGGTATGGAGACCAATCACGCCGATCTTGAGCCGCTCTTTTTTGCCCAGGTAGCGTGCCACGGCCACCGCGCTCTCTACCGCGCTGCCCTGGGCGACCAGCAGCAGTTTCGCCTTCTCCACGTTATGGCTGGATACGGCGCCGTAGTGGCGGCCGGTGAGACGGGCGAACTCGGTGAAGGCCTGCTCCAGCAGCGACGGCAGTTCGTGATCGAACCAGGGGTTGCGGGCGGCGCCACCGAGGGCATAGCTGGTGCTGTCCTGCAGCGCGCCGTGCAGTGCGGGGTTGTCCAGATCGTGCCAGCGGGGAACGCGACGACGCTGCTCGCCGAACAGCAGTTTCTGCGCCTCGTTCGGTGCGGTGATCATCGCATCACCGGCACCGATAAATTCACGTACCAGAGCGGGGGAGGGAAGCTTGACCTCCTGGCCGGCGCCGGCGGTCTGCTCGCCGTCCATCGCTACCACGCACGGGGTGAGACTGAGTTCGGCGACGCGGCGGGCGATGAGGGTGAAGTCCACCGCCTGCTGCACGTTGCCGGCAAAGAGGGTGAAGCAGCCGCTGTCGGCACTGAGATGTACCGTCTCGTGACCGCTGCCGATCGCACCGCCGTGGGCGGCCAGCGCACGGTTGCTCAGGTGCAGCACCAGAGGCAGGTGGCGTCCGGCGGCGCTGACCAGCAGATCCTGTGCCGTGGCCAGCTCCTGCCCATCGAGAAACAGGGTGGCTCGCCGGCCGGCCATGGCCAGGCCGGTGGCGGCGGCCAGGGCGCCGCGCGGGCTCTCCGCATCGTGGCTGTGCAGCAGAGCGCCAAACATGTTGCTGCCGTTGCGCTGCTGCTCCGACTGCCAGGCGATGCCGGCGCTGTTATTGCCCAGGGCAGCGGTGTCGGCGATGCAGGCCTCGGCGATGGCTACGGCGGTGTTGCCGTCGAGCACCGTCTCGATACCGTCCGCCAGTTGCCCCGCCATGGCGGGGGTGCCGAACAGCTGTCGGTAGAGTTTGATTGCCGTTTCAGTGAAGCTGGGCATAGCGTTTGCGATTCTCATGGCTTTGGTTCGGATCCAGGAACTGATCGCCCTCCACCCACTGGATCGCGCCGGTGGGGCAGCGGGCGGTGGCCTTCGGTGTGACCGGCAGGCCGGAGTCGTAGTGGATCAGCGGCAGTTCGTCCTTCATCTCGATCAGTCCCGGTTCGGCATCTGCGGCACACTTGCCGCAACCATCACAGCCGGCGGTGCAGAGTACGGTTACCGCCTGGCCGGCCAACGGGATGTTGCACTGCACCAGCAGTTTTTGGCTCAGCGGCAGGACCTCGAACAGATCGCGCGGGCAGGCCTCGACGCAGTCGCCACAGGCGGTGCATTTCTCCACATCCACCGTCGGCAGGCCGTTGTCGTTCATCCCGATGGCGTCAAAATCGCAGGCCACCTCGCAGTCCGCCAGGCCCAGACAGCCCCAGGAACAGCCCTTGCCGCCGCCGGAGACCACCGCCGCGGCGCGGCAGCTTTCAAAACCGTCATACTCGGCGATCTGGTAGGCCTGCGCCTTGCCCCCGCCACAGTGCAGTCGCGCCACACGTTTTTCCGCCTCGCCGGCGTCGACACCGAGAAAGTCGGCGATGGCGTCGATATCATCGGCACTGGCGACGGTGCACTCGCTGGGTTTTACCTCTCCGCTGAGCAGCTTCTGCGCAAATGGCACACAGCCCGGCTCGCCACAGGCACCGCAGTTGGTACCCGGCAGCAACTCCTCGGTGTGCTCCAGACGCGGATCCTCCTCAACCTTCAACAGCCGATAGGCCACTGCGAGGATGACGCCGAAGAACAGGCCGAGGCCTGTCATGATCGCCGGTGCTGTCAGAAATTCATTCATAAAAATCAGTTCTCACCGCAAAGGCGCGAAGGCGCAAAGAGAGATCCATGCCCTGTATCACGTATTGACTGTCCAATTGGCGATCTGGCTTAGTGCTTTTACGACAAACAGACCTTTGCGTCTCTGCGCCTCTGCGGTGAATCAATTGAATTTGGCCGCGCGCTGCTTGAGTTCATCCAGATTCGGCTCTGAAGGATCCCACGGTGCCCCCGGGTGGATGCACTTGGAGGGGCAGATCTCCGCCGCTTCGACCATCTGGGCATAGGTGCCGGTGTTCAAGTCACCGAGGATCGCCTGGTTGCTTTCGTCGTAGATGAACATCAGCGGGTTGATCGCCAAACAGTCGTTGCAGGAGGTGCAGAGCGGGGTGTCGATCCACGGCTCCTCGACCAGCGGCTCTTCCTCCTCCTCGGGGACGGCCTCTGCGACCGGCTCCTCCTGAGCGGGCTCCGGGGCCGGTGTCTTGCTCTTCGGTGCGGCGCTCTTGAGCGCCGGGCGGACGCCGCCGTCACTAAAGTCCATACCCATCAGCATGTCAGTCAGCCGCCCCATCACCTCGCTAGCCGCCTCGGCGCGGGCATGCGCCAGCTCCGCTTCGTACTGCGCCTTGAGCGCATCCATCTCGGCGGCGGCGCCGGCCTCAACCTCTTCACGGGTGCGAGCAATCGCCTGGTCGACGTATTTGTTACGCACGCCGGCCATCTCCTGCAGAGTGTGCCAGAAGTTGAGGCGATCGCGGCAGGCCTGCAGTAGCGCACGGGAGATCACCACCCGGTGCAGCACAGCGCCGCTGCTGACCGCCCAGATGAAGGGGACGTGTTTGTGGCTCTCCTCCTCGGGCAACTGCAGGAATTGTGCGACCGGGATGAGATCCGTCGAGTCGCAGCTGGAGGGCACCACGGCGAAGTGGTGGCGCAGCCGCTCGATGAGCAGGGCGTAATCGGCAAAGGTGAAGGCCAGTTCGCCCTCAATCGGGCTGCCGGTTTCGTCGACGTAGCTGAACGGGTGCAGTGGCCAGTCCCGCTCCGGTTGCGGGTTGCCGCTGAAGTCCATGCGATCGGCAAAGGCATCCCCGGCGGAGGGGTTGATGTGGAAGAACGGGTGCACCCGCCCCTCCAGCGCCGCCCCGGCCACCAGCCAGGCGTTCAGCCCCAGATCCTGGCCGGTGGGACGCAGGCCGATATTGATCAGGTGCAGGCTGGTGCGGGTCGCGTTCAGTGAGTCGATATAGCGCTGCAGCAGGTGCTGGTGACGCGCTGCGGAGGCCTGCGAGACGACCGCCTGGCGGTGGCTGATGCCGAGATAGCCCAGCTCCAGTCGGTAGTTCTGGAACGGATCTTCATCGGCCGTGGCACCGGGGTTGTTGTGTGCCTGGACACGGACGAAGATCTGCACCGGCCGGCCGGAGCTGAGCAGGCGTGAGAAGGAGGACATGCCATCGTCGGCGACATGGTTGGCCGCCTCCAGGGCGATGACCGCCGGTACCAGTAACAGCTCTTCGCGGGAGAAGGCTTCCCAGTCGAAGTTGGCAAAGAAGGGGTCGTGGATCGCCTCATCGTAGATCCCGGCGATCTCCAGTTCGGCGATGCGCGCCGCACCGAAGACCCGGGCGAGCTGTGCCGCCTCTTCGTCGAACAGCCGGGTGGCAGCGGCACAGGGATCGGCCTCGGTGATCGCCTCAAAGCCCGGGATCTGCCCCAGCCACTCATCATTCAGATCACCATGATGAACGAAGCGCACCAGGGTCTCGTTCTGCTGATAGGCCTGCAGGATCTGCAGGGCGTTCTCGATACGGCTGCGTCGTGTTGCTGACATCACCACCGAACCGTGGGAGTGGTCCATCACCTTTGACAGGGCACCACTGTCGAAAAAGTTGGCGGCACCACCCACACTGCCCTGGATCTTTTCCGGCTGCTTCGCCTCGTCGGATTTGGTCCAGTCCACTTCAAGCAGGCGTTTGAGCGCGCGGATATGCCGGGCGATCTCCTGGCGGAATTTGGCATGGCGGGGGATGACGCTGCTGCGGATCACGTGGATCAGCAGATGGATCGCAGGATAGCGGCCATAGGCGAGCAGTTTTCCCCCGCTCGGCGTGGACGCCAGCAGCTTCTGCAGGTCATCTTCGAGTCGCTGGGTATTCTCCTTGTCCAGCTTCAGGTGGGCGATCAGCGCCTGCGCCGAGCTCTCCAGTAGCGGGCTCGCCGCAACCGGCCCCTCGGTCTGTCCCAGACGGCTGCGCAGATCGCGCTCGAGCCACGGCAGGTTGTCCTTGAGAATGCGGGCCGACTCTTCGCCCGGGGCAAAAACGTTGACCGCATCGAGCAGGCACTGCGACAACGGTCGGGCCAGATCCTCTGCGCCCTGCTCGAGTACGCCATCATCGGCGGGGAAGAGGAATAGCGGATAGTCATAGCGCAGTCGCGAGATATCGCGATAGGGTTCGAGCAGTGCCGGCAGGTAGTCGCTGCTGACCCGCTCGACCTTCTCCTTAACGCTGGGGTTGCCCAAGTGGAAGTGGCGCAGGACATGCATGATCTCGCGGGTGGCCTCCGCGTCCGTTACCGTCATCGGCAGGGCAGGGAGGCCAGCGTTGGCGGATCGCGGTTTGGCCGGGGTCTTTTTCGCTGCTTTGGCTGTCATATCGTCAACGGTTTTGCGTTATGGATTAGATGGCGAAGGCGTCCATGGCGGCATTGATCGCCGCGATCTTCTCTTCGTCGCTCTTGCCGATATTACGTGTGGCAATGTCCTCGTAAACGATCGCATCCGGATCGTGATAGAGCAGGCCGAGCGGCAGCTTCTCATCATCTTTCGCCAGCTTCATCGCGCCGAGCCAGTCGCGAGGATCGTGCTCCACCGTATTGGCGAAAACGCGCTTGACGCTGTCGTCCAGCTGGATGCCGTTTTCATGCTCCAGCAGCACGAACTGCTCCGGATGCTCCTGCATCGGTTTGGTGAAGCTCTCGGAGAATACCGGGCAGCGCTGCAGGATGCGTACGAAGCTGGTGCCGCGGTGCTCGTGGGCCTTTTTGATGGTCTGGTAGAGCAACGGCGGGTTCCAGTCGGTTACCTGGGCGACGAAGGAGACGTTGGTAATGCCCAGGGTGATGGTCAGCGGATTGAGCGGCGGTAGCGGCGCACCGCCAGGGTGGGTATTGGTCTTCATCCCGGCGGGGCTGGTGGGCGAGGTCTGTTTCTTGGTCAGGCCATAGATGGCGTTATCGAATACCAGTACCACCATATCCATGTTCAGGCGCACCGAGTGGATCCACGGGCCGGCGCCAATAGAGAAGCAGTCGCCATCACCGGTGGCGACCCACACATCGAGCTCCGGGCGGTGCGCCTTGACGCCATTGGCCAGCGGCAGGGCGCGGCCGTGCAGGCCGTGCAGGCCGTAGGTGCCCATGTAGTGGGGCAGGCGGCTGGAGCAGCCGATCCCCGAGACCGCAACACTCTTTTCCGGCGGCAGCTGGGCGTCGCGCAGCACGCGGTGGACGGTGTTGAGCACGGCGAAGTCGCCACAGCCGGGGCACCAGCGTGCCTCACCGCCGGAGTAGTCGCCGAGGGTGAAGTAGCGCTCGAAAACGTCGAGTGACCAGTCAGCTTTAATACCAAACATCGTGCTACTCCTTATGAATTCAGGGCGTTGAGATGCTCATCGATCACCTCGACCAGCTCGCCGGGCTGCAGCGGGTGACCGTAGACCTTCGACCAGCAGTCGACGTCGACCAGGGTCTGTATGCGCAGGATGTTGGCCAGTTGCGCACGGCGACGGTTCTCGTCGTTGATCAGCGGCGCATCGGGTTTGTCGCTGTAGTTGATCTCGATCGTCATCACCTTCTTGAAACGGGCGAAGATCGCCTTCAGTCCCGGCTCCAGGGGCGA
>JAPHTQ010000050.1 GCA_026196275.1 Gammaproteobacteria bacterium | reverse complement strand
TGCTTGGAAAGGGCGCGCCATTCCCTGCGCAACGCGCCTTGCAGCTAACGGCTTCTCGTCACGCTGAAAACGTCAATCAGTATGAAACACTACACTAGTCCTGGCTGAGGAAAAAATGTCCTTGGGTGGACGGGATTCGGAACACTCACCAGAACAAAACAAGAAACAGGAGCCGGTTTGGTGGCAGAGACACAGACAGTACGACTATCCCTTGGCGGCATGAGCTGCGCCGGTTGTGTGGCGGCGGTGGAGAAGGCGCTGCAGAGCGTTCCTGGGGTGGAGCAGGCGAGTGTCAGTTTTGCCGAACACACGGCCCAGATCACCGGTACGGTGGAGATCGATACGCTGATCAGGGCGGTGGTGGACGCCGGCTATGAGGCGGCGCAGATGAAGAGCCTGGACGATGAACAGGCAGAGCGCGATGAGCGCGAGCGCATCGCCTCTCGCAAGTTGATCAAACAGGCGGCCGTCGCCGCTGTGGTCGGTTTCCCGCTGATGATCGGCGATATGGCAGGCTGGCTGCCTCCACTGGCCGAGGCGCAGGGGGCGTGGATCGGCATAGGCCTCCTTACCCTGGCGGCGATGGTCTATGCGGGGCGCCACTTCTTCGTCGGTGCCTGGAAACAGTTCAAGCACCATAACGCCAATATGGATACCCTTATCGCCATGGGTACCGGCTCGGCCTGGCTCTACTCCATGGCGATTACCCTCTTTCCCGACAGTGTGCCAACCCTGGCGCAGCACGCCTACTTCGAGGCGGCGGCGATCATCATCGCCCTCATCAACTTCGGCTCAGCGCTGGAGATGCGTGCCCGCGGCAAGACCTCCGAGGCGATCAAGCGCCTGGTCGGCCTGCAGCCGAAAACCGCACGGGTGGTACGCGATGGCCGGGAGGTGGATATTCCGATCCTCGATGTGGGGCTGGATGAGACCCTCCGCGTGCGCCCCGGCGAGCGCATCCCGGTGGACGGGGTGATCATCGACGGCCACTCCTATGTGGATGAGTCGATGATCAGCGGTGAGCCGCTGCCCGTGGGTAAACGGGAAGGCGACGAGGTGATCGGCGGCACCATCAACAGCTCCGGTACCTTCCTCTATCAGGCCAAACGCATCGGCAAGGATACGGTGCTGGCGCGCATCATCGAGATGGTGCGCACCGCCCAGGCGAGCAAACCGGCCATCGGCCGGCTGGTGGACAAGGTGGCCGGGGTCTTCGTGCCCACGGTGATGATTATCGCCGTGATCACCTTCCTTGCCTGGTTCAATTTTGGTCCTGCTCCGGCTCTGAGTTTTGCCATCGTCACCACCATGACCGTACTGATCATCGCCTGCCCCTGTGCGCTCGGTCTGGCCACGCCGATCTCCATCATGGTCGGTGTGGGCAAGGCGGCGGAGTACGGTATTCTCATCCGCAACGGCGAGGCGCTGCAGCAGGCCGGCCGGCTCGACACCATCGTCCTCGACAAGACCGGCACCGTTACCGAGGGCAAGCCGCAGCTCACCGATGTGGTGCCGTTCCAGAGTACCGATGGTGACAACCTGCTGGCCATCGCCGCCACCGTGGAGGCCGGCTCCGAACATCCCCTGGCGCAGGCCATCGTCGCCGCCGCCGATGCGAAGGGGCTGGAGCGGCTGGAGGTGAAAGATTTCCAGGCCATCAGCGGCCGCGGCGTGGTCGCCACCATGAACCAGCAGTCGGTGCGTCTCGGCACCCTCAAGCTGATGGAGGAGCACGGCGTCTTTCTCGGCCACCTGCAACAGGAGGGTGAACGGCTCGCCGCCGAGGGCAAGACCCCTATCTACATGGCCCTCAATGAGGCCGGCGCCGCGGTGCTGGCAGTGGCCGACCCGGTTAAGCGCGACTCCGCCGCTGCCGTGGCCCGTCTGCATGATGAGGGACTCACGGTGGTGATGCTCACCGGTGACCACAAGACCACCGCCGAGGCGGTGGCCAGAGAGGTGGGCATCGATGCGGTGATCGCCGAGGTGCTGCCCGAAGAGAAGGATCAGCACATCGAGCGGCTGCAGGGCCAGGGGCGCCGGGTGGCGATGGTCGGCGACGGCATCAACGATGCCCCCGCCCTGGCCCGCGCCGATGTCGGTTTCGCCATCGGCACCGGCACCGACGTGGCCATCGAAAGCGCGGATATCACCCTGATGCGCGGTTCCCTGCACGGCGTGGCCGATGCTATCGCCATCTCCCGCGCTACGGTGCGCAATATCAAACAGAACCTCTTCGGCGCCTTCATCTACAACAGCCTGGGCATCCCGGTGGCCGCCGGCGTGCTCTATCCGTTCATGGGCCTGCTGCTCAACCCGATGATCGCCGGCGCAGCGATGGCGCTCTCCTCCTTTACCGTGGTGAGTAACGCCAACCGGCTGCGCTTCTTCAAGGCCAAGGGAGGTGAAAAATGATCTGGGTGAATCTTGCCGGGGTGTTACTAATCGGGCTGATCGTCTGGTGGTTTTGGCTATCGGGGAAATAAGCTCAGATTTCACCGCAAAGCCGGTAGATTCGTGAAACGTAGACCGCATTGCACAGCTAGGCGCTGATCGCTATTGTTGTACAACTATCTGAACATGTTGAGGGCCCGAACATGCGAATCGTCACTTATACCGAGGCACGTAACTGTCTCAAAGCGGTGCTCGATGGCGTAGCCAACGATGCGGACACCACCATTATTACCCGGCGTGATGCCGAGGATTCGGTGGTCATGTCGCTCGACCACTACAACAGCCTGATGGAAACCGTCCACCTGCTGCGCTCCCCGGCCAATGCCGCCCACCTGAATCGCTCCATCCAACAGTACAAGGCGGGCCAGGCAAGCGAGCGTGAAGTGATCGATGAGTAACCGCTTGCTCTGTTGGACCGACGAAGCCTGGAAAGATTATCTCTACTGGCAGAGCCAGGATCGCAAGACCTTAAAGCGAATCAACAAACTCATCCTCGACATCAAACGCTCCCCGTTTGAAGGCATCGGCAAACCCGAGCCGCTCAAAGAGAACCTCGCAGGCTTCTGGTCCCGCCGCATCGACGAAACCAACCGGTTGGTGTACGTTGTCGATGACGGGAGGGTTACCGTTATCTCCTGTCGATACCGCTACTGACTGTGTTCATCTCTTGGGTGGCCGGTCGTATTTCACTCCTCCGGCCGGGCTCGCACATAGCTGCGCTCCAGTTCCACCAAATGAGGCAGGATCTCTGCACCCTTTTGCACATGGAAGATGAAGCGTGGGACATCTCGTCCGGTGGTCTGTGCCATAAAGGGCTCCCCCCAAAAACTCAGCAGCGCTTCGGTCCCGTTACTCAGCTGGCTGTCGGCAAGGATATAGGAGACGGTCTTGCTCAAGCTGTACCATCGGGGTTCCGGAACCTTCTCGCTACCGTGGCAGGTGGCAATCATTGGCTGTATGCACTGCTGCCATAGTTCCTTTTGGCTATCATCGAGAATGAACTGAATCGAGGTGACCAGCGGATTTTCCAGTGCCGGGCGCAGCAGGGCATCGAATAACGGTTGAGGCTTGTACATCGACAGGCAGACATTGAACCAGATGGTCTCCCCGCGCATATTGCGGATGAACTGCTCGTTTGCCGAACGCAGGTGGCGCGGGCCGACCAGAATGACATCCGGTTGCTTCAGGGCCGACTGGATGCGATTGACCGCGTGTGCCGTGTGCTCTACCTGTTCTGCGGTCAGTTCGTTGTTCCGCGTGTGACGCATGAAATTGATGAACAGCAGTCCTATCAGGGCAAGGACGATGGGCAGGATGACATGCTCGTCCACGACATGCAGCAGATGCAGGACGATCGCCACCACCGCCGCTACAATTCCTGCGATGGCATCCCATTCGAGACTGAGGAATCTGTTGATCTTCATAAATAGCCCATCGTGTAGTTAGCGGCAAAACCGGCGTTATTACTGTTTTGTCTCGTGGTTGTATCGCTTCGGCAAGAAAATGGCAAATCAGGGTAGCGGCTGTTCAGCTGCGAAGACCCTCGGGACACTGGCACTGTGTCGGGCTCGCACCGCTGTTTTGTTGCTGCGCCTTGTAAAACATTGGCTGATGCCCATTATTGCTTGATACAAATCAAATCATGAATGGCGAATTACGACTACCTTGTCGTGATGGCAAAGACGGTGGTTGCCGCATGAAATTGAAGACAATACAGGGCTCCCTTTATGGCACTACTTGATATCCAGACACCAGAATCAAAACCGCTCAACAACGGCATGACCTTTCTCGCCCTGGGGTTTCGCCCCTTCTTTCTCTTCGCCGGCTTTGCGGCGGTGATCCTGTTGAGCCTGTGGCTGCTGATCTATAACGGATTGATGCCGGCGCCGGCCTACTACGGAGCCCTGCCGTGGCACGGGCATGAGATGCTGTTCGGTTATACTGCGGCGGTGGTGGCCGGTTTCCTGCTCACGGCGGCGAAGAACTGGACCGGCATTCAGACCTTGCGCTACGGCCCGCTGGGTGGCCTGGCGCTACTATGGCTGCTGGGCAGGCTCGTGCCGTTTCTCTCCGGCAGCATCTCACCCTGGCTGATCGCGCTGGTCGATTTCAGCTTCATGCCGATGGCAGCGCTGGCGCTGGCATTCCCCCTGTTCAAAAGCAAACAGGCACACAACACCCCCTTTGTCTACATTCTGCTGGCGCTGGCTGTGGCCAACGGGCTGTTCCATCTGCAACTGCTGGGACTGACGGAAACGACACTGCAGGCCGGGATCCGCCTGGCGCTGGGCATGCTGGTGGTGTTGCTGGCGGTAATGGGTGGACGGGTGATCCCGTTCTTCATCGAGCGCGGGCTGCCCGGGGTGCAGAATCGCAAGTGGCAGTGGGTGGAGAAGCTCTCGGTGATCTCGGTGTTGCTCTTTCTACTGGCAGATCTTTTCTTTCCGGGCAACGGTGTGACTATCGCTATCACCCTCGTCGCTGCGGCCATTCACGCCGTGCGCGTCGCCGGCTGGTACCACCACCGCATCTGGTCGGTATCGCTGCTATGGGTGCTGTTTATCGGTTACGCCTGGGTGGCAGTGGGTCTGCTAATGCATGCACTGGCGGCGGCGGGGGTGATCTCCTCACTGCTCGCCATCCACGCATTTACCGTTGGCGCTATCGGGGTGTTGACGCTGGGCATGATGGCGCGGGTATCCATTGGCCATACCGGTCGACCGATGAAGGCCCATCCGCTGATAGGCTGGGCCTTTGCCCTGGTCGCGGCCGCCGCGGTAGTGCGGGTGTGGCTGCCGCTGCTGTGGCCGCAAAGCTACGTGATCTGGGTAACCCTCTCAGGCCTGCTGTGGATCGCCGCCTTCGTGCCGTTTGTCGTGCTCTACTTCCCCATGCTGATCAAACCGCGGGTTGACGGTCGTGAGGGGTGACTCTGGTTCAAAGTTTCAAGTTGAAAGTTGAAAGTTGAAAGTTGAAAGTTGAAAGTTGAAAGTTGAAAGTTGAAAGAAGCTCCGTTCACCATCCTGCTTGAACCTTGAACCTTGAACCTTGAACCTTGAACCTTGAACCTTGAACCTTGAACCTTGA
>JAPHTQ010000012.1 GCA_026196275.1 Gammaproteobacteria bacterium | reverse complement strand
CGCTTGGAAAGGGCGCGCCATTCCCTGCGCAACGCGCCTTGCAGCTAACGGCTTCTCGTCACGCTGAAAACGTCAATCAGTATGAAACACTACACTAGTGATCACGTCCATATCGTGCAACAAGCCCGGCAAGGCGAGCGGACAGCTCATCGGGTAAAAAACCCCATTGGAACCGCCATCGCCAGTTCCCCTGCGGCACGCCGGGGGTGTTCATGCGATGTTCCTCGCCAAGCCCCAGCACATCCTGCATCGGCACAATGGCCTGGCGTGCCACAGAGGCGTAGGCACACTCGATAAGCGCCCACGGCATAGGTTCTTGCGGGAAATTCAGGTACTCCTGTACCCGCTGCTGTTGCTCTGGCGACAGGGCCTGGTACCAGCCCAGTGTGGTGTTGTTATCATGGGTACCGGTATAGACCACGCTGTCTTCGGTGTGGTTATGCGGCAGATAGGGGTTCTCCGGGCCGCTGTCAAAGGCGAACTGCAGGATCAGCATTCCGGGCAGGTGATACCTGCGCCGTAGGGCGGTCACTGCCGGGGTGATCACCCCTAGGTCTTCGGCCACAATCGGCAACTCACCAAAGCGTCGGCGCAGCGAGGCAAACAGCGCATCCCCTGGCGCCTCGACCCAGCGACCGTTGATCGCCGTCGGTTCATGCGCCGGGATCTCCCATCCTGCCTCAAAACCACGAAAGTGATCGACCCGAAACAGATCGAACAACTCCAGGTGCTGTGCCACACGCTGATGCCACCACCGGAACCCATCCGCCTCCATCCACTCCCAGTCATAGTGGGGATTACCCCAACGCTGGCCGGTGGCGGAGAAATAGTCAGGCGGCACACCGGCGACCACCGTCGGGTTACCCGCCTCATCCAGCAGAAAGGCATCCCTGTTGGCCCAGACATCGGCGCTATCGTAAGCAACGAAAATAGGCATATCGCCAAGGATACGGATCCCCTTGGCATTGGCATATTGCCTCACCCGGTGCCACTGCTGATAGAACAGGTACTGCTGATATCGGTAGTGATCGAGCGCGGCCTCCTCCTCCACGGCCAGCGCCTGTAGTGCCTCTGGATGGCGATCACGCAACGCCACCGGCCATTCGTTCCAGGCCTGTTGCCGATGGCGGTCCTTGAGTACCCGAAACAGCGCATAATCTTCCAGCCAGTGGGATTGCCCACGACAGAAGAGGGCAAAATTTTCCCGATATTCAATCTTCTCAAGACACTCCCGATAGTGCCGGGCGATCAGCTCATGAGGTGACTCCTGTCTGATCTCATCATTAACTCCGCCCAGGGTTTCGAGCAACCATTCACGACCGATAAGTTCGGCATTGCCGGCAAAAGCGGAGAGTGCCTGATAGGGGGAGAGATCTTCATGGACCGGTCCCAGGGGGAGTACCTGCCACAGTCGCTGACCGGCAGCGGCAAGGAAATCAACAAATTGCAGCGCCTCGGGTCCAAGTTCGCCGAAGGGGCCATTACCCGGCAAGGATGTCGGGTGTAACAGGATACCCGCTTCGCGCTGCGGCGCTGCCACATCAGTCATGGTGGCCGTGACGCTCCTGACCCCGCCGCATAACGCCACCGGCCTCCAGTTGGCCACCCCCGGTGGAGATAACATGGCTCAGTGATGCCGGCACCGGCACCCCCAGTTGCCGGTACAGTGCCTGCAACTGATGACGATAAAGCGCGTCGAACTCTTTTACCGATTCCGAAGGATTGTAATCACCGAACCACCAGAACCAGTCAGAGCCTTCACAGATCGCCAGCTGGCGCTCGGCCAGATGACGCGCTTCACCATCCAGTTCTCCCTCCTGCATCACTTGGTCAAAGACTGTCTTGGCATCGGTCAACAGCTCCCAGGCGTGATTCTTTTCCGCATCACCGATCCAGGTGGAGAAGGTGCCATAGACCCAACTCCCTGCCACCAGATGCTTCAGGGGCTTCGCCTGCATCCCCTCATCCAGGCATTGACTGAAGGTGGTCAGTTCAATCTCCGGTTCATCAACCAAACGCTGGTAGAGGGTCGTCAGGAAGTGATAGCCGTTCTCCGGATAGTACTCCCATGCATTCTCGCCATCCATGATGATCGGCACCACCCTGTCAGGCTCGTCGGCACAGGCCGTCGCGATATTTTTAAGGTGATGGATCAGGTTATCCAACGCATCGTCGCTGTGCCACTCGGCATAGGTAAAACCAATCAGATCGGAGAGGCCGTCGTCACGGAAGAAGCAGGTGACAGGGGCATGTTCTGCGCGAAACGGCCGGTGGATACAACCGTTGATAGCCACCTCTGAGCGCTGCAGGCTGTTATGCAGTACCGACTCGCCGGTCGCTGCCCAGTCAAAGTTGGCCTCCGAGAGCAGTGCCAACGTTGCTTCACTGACGGCACCCTCGGAGGGCCAGCAGCCCCTGGGGCGAAAACCGAAAAATTCCTCAAATACCCTCAGCCCCTCCTCGATATGCCAACGGGCACGCTCCAGCCCGCCCGGATAGTTGCCATTGGCAGGCAAGGGGGCCTCGGGCAGTGCCTGGTGGGTACTTTGCATATCCAGCATCAGCGGTATGATCGGGTGGCCATAGGGGGTAACCGAAAGTTCGATCCTCCCCTCTTCTGCAAGTCGCCTGTAACGCGGTAGCACCCCGTCGATCTGCTCACCGATCACCTGCAAAAGCTGCTCCCGGTCGGCCATGGAGTAGGTGTGTTGTTTCAGCAACAGTGCCTTGACCCGCGGGTCATGGGTCCGCACCGTCTCACCCAGCCAGGCCAGGTGGTACCAGACCAGCAGATCAGCCAGATACTGATCGCTGATATAGCTCACGGAGGCGGGGGACTTGCGTACCAAGACGGCTATTTCTGCAAGGTGGCGGTAGGGCCGAAAACGGTGAATCATCCGCTTTTCATTGGCCCTCAGGCAGTGCGCAACCAGCTCCCGCCGCCGCTCAGCGGAAGCGGGTAACGTCTCACTGATCAGCGCTGCCAGCAGGGGATCGCGCAGTGGGGTTTGCTCCTTTTCCCAGGCGGTGATCTGCCGGGCATAATCACTGATCTGCTCCATCAGGGTGGGGGTAAAATTCACCACCGCCACGGCCGCCGGATTCTCTTCCAGCAGCGCCACCATGTCGACGTAATCCTTGATTGCGTGCAGATAGGTCCAGGGCAGTCGGTACTGACCACTTATCTCATCGCGGTAGTAGGGCTGGTGCATATGCCAGCACAACACCACCTTCAACGGGCGCTTAGCGGACATGATGCAGTTCCTGGCCCAACATATCCGGGGTGACTAGTACCACGCCTTTTCCTGTCACATGAAAACGCTGCTCATCGGCAGCGGGATCGACGCCGATCTCGGTGCTGTCAGCGATCACACACCCCTTGTCGATCACCGCCTTGTGAATACGGCAATTCTGGCCAATCGTGACATTGGGCAGAATCACCGAGTCGGTAATTTCACTAAAGGAGCTGACCTCCACATTGGAGAACAGCAGCGAATGGCGCACCAGGGCGCCGGAGATGATACAGCCGCCGGAGACCATCGAGTCGACCGCCATGCCGCGCCGGTCCTCGTCATCAAAGACGAACTTGGCCGGCGGCAACTGTTCCTGGTAGGTCCAGATAGGCCAGTCACGGTTATAGAGATTCAGTTCCGGAGTAACACCGATCAGCTCCATATTGGCCTCCCAGTAGGCGTCTACGGTGCCGACATCCCGCCAGTAGATCTTCTCCGCCTCACTCTCGTCCCGTTCGGGGTCGCGAAAGGGGTAGGCAAAAACCCGACTCTCGCGGATAGCCGTGGGGATAACGTCCTTGCCGAAATCCCGTGCTGAATTCACATCATCTGCATCCTGGATCAACATCTCGAAGAGGTATTCCGTATTGAAAACGTAGATACCCATCGAGGCCAGGGAGCGGGGCTTGCCGCCCGGCATCGTGGAGGGGTTTTGTGGCTTCTCCATAAAGTCGGTGACACGCCACTGCGCATCGACCTGCATCACACCAAAGGCGTGCGCCTCCTCAACCGGCACATCGAAGCAGCCGATGGTCAGGTCGGCATCGCTCTCCACATGAGCGGCAAGCATCGGCCCGTAGTCCATCTGGTAGATATGGTCGCCGGCCAGAATCAGCACATATTCCGGGCCGTGCAAACGGATAATGTCCAGGTTCTGATATAGCGCGTCGGCGGTGCCGGCATACCAGTGCTCACCCATCCGCTGCTGGGCCGGCAGCAGCTCGATAAACTCACCCAGCTCACCTCGCAGGAAACTCCAGCCAAGCTGCAGGTGGCGAATCAGCGAGTGGGCCTTGTACTGCGTCAGAATGCCGACACGCCTTATCCCGGAGTTGATACAGTTGGAGAGTGGAAAATCGATAATGCGAAATTTTCCGCCGAACGGAACCGCCGGTTTTGAACGCCATCGGGTCAGTCCCTTGAGGCGTGTCCCCGCCCCACCGGCAAGGATCAGGGCAAGCGTCTCCCGTGTCAGTCGGCTGACAAAGCGTGGTGTGTCCAAACTGGGCATAGCGTGTTCCCCCCGGAACTGTCACAAAAAGTGTTCTGTATCATGATAGGCTTATTGATAGGCCATCTACCACTCAACACAAGCTAAGCATAGACTACCTTTATCTGGAAGCAGGAAGATGAAAATTTTATGACCCAACCCGAGGATGGAATCCGGCGCCTGATCGAGGCACGCCACCACGACCCGTTTGAGCTACTCGGACGCCACCCGGCGACGCGAGGCACGGTGATCCGTGTCTACCTGCCGGATGCGCTCGAGGCGACGGTAGTCTGCGCCGGTGATGAACTGCCGATGGAACGCTACGGACAGAGCGGACTTTTTCAGTGGCAGGGTGAGCTCTGCCCTGCAGAGAGTGATTACCGCATCCGCTGGCGCGACGCGGCCGGATACGAGCACCTGCAGCAGGATCCCTACCGTTTCCTGCCAATGCTGGACGCGGAGGAGCTGCAGCGCTTTAACGCCGGACAGCACTTTCACGCCTACCGTCTGCTCGGTGCACACTGCTGTCGCCACCAGGGGGTGGATGGCGTGCGTTTCGCCGTCTGGGCCCCCAACGCCGAACGGGTCAGCGTCGTCGGCGATTTCAACCACTGGGACGGTCGATGCCACCCGATGCGCAGTCGTGGCAGCACCGGGGTATGGGAGCTGTTTATTCCCGAACTCCCTCCTGGCACCCTGTACAAATTCGAGCTTCGCGATCGCCATGCCGGCATCCACCTCAAGACCGACCCGTATGGCCGCTATTTCGAGTTGCGGCCGGCTACGGCAGCGGTGGTCGAGCAGTCGACCTATCGCTGGGGAGACAGTGCGTGGATACAACAGCGCGAACAGCGCGACTGGCTGCACAGCCCGATGTCGATCTACGAACTCCACCCCGGTTCCTGGCAGCGCCGAGAGGACGGCGGTTTTCTCAGTTATCGCGAACTGGCCGAGGGGGTAATACCCCATGTGGTGGACCTGGGCTTTACCCATATCGAACTGCTGCCGATCACCGAGCATCCGCTGGACGCCTCCTGGGGTTACCAGACCACCGGCTACTTCGCCCCCACCAGCCGCTTCGGCGACCCGGACGGCTTGCGTGATTTTATCGATCAGTGCCACCAGAACGGTATCGGCGTGATCCTCGACTGGGTACCTGCCCACTTTCCTCGCGACACCTTTGCCCTGGCCCGCTTCGACGGCACCACCCTGTATGAGCACGAGGATCCGCGGCGGGGCGAACACCGCGACTGGGGCACCCTGATCTTCAATTACGGCCGCAATGAGGTGAAAAACTTCCTCCTCTCCAGCGCCCTCTACTGGCTGGAGGAGTTTCATATCGATGGGCTGCGCGTGGATGCGGTCGCCTCGATGCTCTATCTGGACTACTCGCGCCAGGCCGACGACTGGCTACCGAATATCCACGGCGGCAATGAAAACCTGGAGGCCATTACCTTCCTGCGCGAGATGAACATGCTGCTGCACCGTGAACACCCCGGCGCCCTCTCCATGGCCGAGGAGTCCACCTCCTGGCCGATGGTCTCACGCCCTGTGGATATGGGGGGGTTGGGCTTCTCCATGAAATGGAACATGGGCTGGATGCACGACACCCTGGACTACCTGCACAAGGATCCCATCTACCGCAAATACCATCAGGACAAACTGACCTTCGGCCTGCTCTACGCCTTCAGCGAGAACTTTATCCTGCCCTTCTCCCATGACGAGGTGGTGCACATGAAGCGCTCCATGCTCAACAAGATGCCGGGGGATGACTGGCAGCGCTTTGCCAACCTGCGCCTGCTCTATACCTATATGTTCACCATGCCGGGAAAAAAGCTGCTGTTTATGGGTAACGAGTTTGCCCAGGGAAGGGAGTGGGACCACGATACGGCGCTGGAGTGGCACCTCTATCAATACCCGCCGCACCACGGCGTCCACAAACTGCTGGCAGGGCTCAACCGGCTCTACCGTGAAACGCCCGCACTGCACCGGCACGACTTTGAGGCCGAGGGCTTCCAGTGGCTCGACTGCGATGATCACCAGCACTCGACCCTCAGTTATCTGCGTAGTGGTGGGGGCGCCAACGCCATTATCGCCCTCAATTTCACCCCCGCGCCGCATGATGGTTATCGTATCGGCGTGCCCGGCCCAGGGGGTTACCGACTCGCCTTCAACTCCGACAGCGGCCAGTTCGGCGGCTCCGATCTTGGCCAGATCCCGGCATTTGAGAGCGAGGCGATCCCGTGGATGGGACAACCCCACTCCATCGTGATCACCCTGCCGCCACTGGCAGGGTTGATTATCCGGCAGGCGTGAGGCGACGATTGTAGACCTTATGGATCGCATCGCAATCCATGAAGCACCCCATTCGCTCGCCCCTGTTTGCATTCCTCATGGCGTGCACGGCACGCGCTTTGCGGCTTGGCGAGAGGACCATAGGGTTTTCGCGGCATATAGGGCCACAATGGCCGTGGACAGAAAGCTGCGTCAAGAGGGCGAGTAATTACCAACCTTCACCTTTTACCTGAAAACTTCAGACTGCTATTCGTGGCGGTTGCGCTTGTAGTAGTTAATCAGACCGTTGGTGGAGGAGTCATGACCGCTTACCGGTTTGTCATCATCCAGCTTTGAGAGAATGGTATTGGCCAGTTTCTTCCCCAGCTCCACGCCCCACTGGTCAAACGAGTTCACCCGCCAGATGACCCCCTGAACAAAGATTTTGTGCTCATACATGGCAACCAGCGAACCCAGGGTATAGGGGGTCAGTTTGTGAAACATAATCGAGTTGCTGGGTTTGTTTCCGGTGAAGATCTTGTGCGGCAGGATCTGCTCCAGCGCCTCCCCGGCCAGCCCGGCCGCCTCCAGCTCGGCCCGCGCCTCAGTCTCACTGCGCCCACGCATCAGCGCCTCGCTCTGGGAAAAGAAGTTGGCCAGCAGGATCACATGGTGATCGCCCACCGGATTATGCGTCTCCACCGGCGCCATGAAGTCGATAGGAATAAGGTGGGTGCCCTGGTGGATAAGCTGGTAGAAGGCGTGCTGGCCGTTGGTGCCTGACTCGCCCCAGATAATCGGCCCGGTATTGTAATCCACTACCCGGCCATCGCGGTCAATTCGCTTACCGTTACTCTCCATATCCGCCTGTTGCAGATAGGCGGTGAAACGGTGCAGATACTGGTCGTAGGGCAGAATGGCGTGGGTTTCGGCCTTGAAGAACGAACTGTACCAGACCCCCAGCAGACCCATGATCACCGGCAGGTTCTTCTCCATGGGTGCGCGCATGAAATGCTGATCCATGGCATGGGCACCGGCCAGCAACTCCTCGAAATTGTCCATTCCCAGATAGAGCGCAATGGAGAGGCCGATGGCGGACCACAGAGAGTAGCGACCGCCCACCCAGTCCCAGAATTCAAACATATGTTTCGGATCGATACCGAATGCCGCCACCGCTTCGGTATTGGTGGAGACAGCGACGAAGTGCTTGGCCACAGCCGATTCGTCACGCAGATTCTCCACCAGCCAGCGCCGCGCGGTACGGGCATTGGTCAGGGTCTCCTGGGTGGTGAAGGTCTTGGAGGCAACGATGAACAGGGTGGTCTGCGGGTCGAGTTTCTTGATCTGCTCGGCCACATGGGTGCCGTCCACGTTGGAGACATAATGCACCTGGATATCGTTACGGGCATAGGGCTTGAGCGCTTCGGTCACCATCAGCGGACCGAGGTCGGAGCCGCCGATACCGAGATTCACCACATCGGTGATGCGCTTGCCGGTGTGTCCCTTCCAGATCCCGGTATGCACCTTGATACAGAATCGCCGCATGCGCTCCAGCACCCGATTGACCTCCGGCATCACATCTTCACCATCAACGTAGATCGGCGTATTGCTGCGGTTACGCAGCGCCATGTGCAGCACCGCGCGATCCTCGGTAAAGTTGATGTGTTCACCACTGAACATGCGTCGCGCCCACCCGGCCAGGTTGGCCTCGCGCGCCAGCTCAAACAGCCGTTGCATGGTCTCTTCGGTTACCCGGTTTTTTGAGTAGTCCAGCAGGATATCGTTGAACTGTACGGAAAAGTGTTCAAACCGCTGCGGGTCGGCGGCAAACAGGTCGCGCATGTGCGCACCTGAAACCGCCTCATAATGGTGGGCCAGAGCCTGCCAGGCCGGTGTCTGCCCCAGGCGTGTCTCTTCGGGTTGTTCCGTGTTCTGCGTCATTGCGTCGAACTGATTCCTGTTTCCGATTCTGGCTGATGCCATCTAGTGTACTGCGGGGAATGATAACGCGACTGCAGTAATTACTCACCCTCCCCCGTTTCCCCCTCATCATTAATACTGTTACGCCAGTACTGGTCATCCCGGTCGAACAGACGGTTGGCGGCCTCCGGCCCCCAGCCCCCGGCACTGTAGGTATGGATATATTCACGCTCGGTGGACCAGACCTTGAGGATCGGATCCACCACCGTCCACGCCCACTCCACCTCGTCGTAACGCAGAAACAGCGAGCTGTCACCCTCAATAACATCCAGCAACAACGCCTCATAGGCATCCAGTTTCATTTGCGGTATTCCGCAGGTACTGGCATCCAGGGTAGTGGTCCGGGTGCGCATCTCCAGTCCGGGAACCTTGACCTGAAGCTCGGCGCGCAGGCACTCATCGGGCTGTATACCAAGAACCAGCCAGTTGGGCTTGATCTGCTCAAGCTGGGTTTCACGAAACAGCTGCTGCGGTGGATGTTTGAAGCGTATGCAGATCATCGAGGTGTTGCGCTTCATCCGCTTGCCGGTTCGGATATAGAAAGGTACATTGCGCCAGCGCCAGTTGTCGATATAGAGCTTCAACGCCGCGTAGGTCTCGGTGGTGCTGTTCGGTGCCACCCCCTCCTCATCCAGGTAGCTGGCAACGGACTGCCCATCAATCACCCCGTTTTTGTATTGAGCGCGAAAGGCCTGGGCATGCACCGCGTTGGGAGGAATGGGACGGATCGATTTTAGTACCTTCACCTTCTCATCACGCAGCGACTCGGCATCCAGCCTGGCCGGGGGCTCCATCGCCACCAGAGTGAGCATCTGCAACAGGTGACTCTGCATCATATCGCGCAGTGCACCGGCCCCATCATAGTAATCAGCCCGCTTTTCGATACCCTGTGACTCGGCGTGGGTGATCTGCACATGGTCAATAAAATTGCGGTTCCACAGCGGCTCCATCATCAGGTTGGCAAAGCGGAATACCAGCACATTTTGCACCGTCCCCTTACCCAGATAGTGGTCGATGCGAAACAGCTGCTCCTCACGGAAATTCCTGTGCAGCTGCTGCTCCAGAATGTGCGCGCTCTCCAGGTCGTAACCGAAGGGCTTCTCGATCACCATCCGGCTCCAGCCCTTCTCCTCCTGATTAAGCCCGACCGAGGCAAGATGCGAGGAGACATCGCCGAATTCGGCAGGACGGATCGCCAGATAAAAGATCCGGTTAGCCGGCAACGGCCGTTCTTCCAGAAAGCTCGCCAAATCGCGGTAGGAGTCGGGTTCATGCAGATCTCCCTGAAAATAGCAGAGACGCCGGGCAAACCGTTCGAAGACCTCCCGGTCCAGGCCATTGCGTGCATGCGGCTCCAGGTACTCCTCCACCGCCTTACGGTAGTGCTCATCACTCCAGTCTCGCCGGGCAAAACCGGCGATCTTCAACTCCGCCGGCAGCCGTCCCGCCGACTCCAGATGGTAGAGTGCCGGCAGGAGCTTGTTACGTGCCAGGTTACCGGTGGCACCAAAAATTACGAAGGTACAGGGTTCCACCACTTACATCCTCCCGGCGTTATCTCTTCACCACATCATGACCGCCAAAGGCGTTACGCATCACCGACAGCAGACGCGCCTGGTACCCCTCCTCATCCTGGCTGGCGAACCGGGCCTGCAGCGCCAGGGTGATCACCGGCAGCGAAACCCCCTGGTCGACCGCCTCAACCACCGTCCAGCGTCCTTCACCCGAATCGGGTACCACCGGTGCAATCGCTGCCATGTCCGGCTCCTTGGAGAGCGCATCCGCCGTCAGATCCAGCAACCAGCTGCGCACCACCGAGCTATGGCGCCAGGTCTCGGCGACCCTGGCCAGGTCCAGGTCGAATTCCCGCTTGCTGCGCATCAAATCAAACCCCTCGGCAAAGGCTTGCATCATGCCGTACTCGATGCCGTTGTGGACCATTTTGGTGTAGTGGCCGGCACCCACAGGCCCCATGCGAGCCCAACCACGGTCCTCGGCCGGTGCCAGGGCCTTGAGCACCGGCTCCAGCCGCGCCACATCCTGCTCGCTACCACCGACCATCATGCAGTAGCCGTTCTCCAGCCCCCACACTCCACCGGAGGTACCGGCATCGATAAAGCCGATCCCATGGGTCTGCAACTCGGCCGCCCGGCGCATGCTGTCATGATAATTGGCGTTGCCGCCATCGACGATGATGTCCCCCTCCGCAAGCATCGGGATCAGCTCATGCAGGGTCTGCTCCGTGGCATTGCCCGCCGGTAACATCAGCCAGACGATGCGGGGCGCAGAGAGCTGCTCCACCGCCTCATGCAGTGAGTCCGCCGGTAGCAGCCCCTCCTCCCTCTGCAATGTGGCCGTGACCTCGGGTGAGCGGTTGTAGCCCACAACCTCAATTCCCTTGCGCAATAACCGGCGCGCCATGTTGCCGCCCATGCGCCCCAGGCCGATGATGGCGATCTGCATATCTCTCTCCTTACTTCCTGCAATTCGTTACACTACACTATCTGCTCAAACACAGAAGAACAGCCCCGGACCCGCAAGTCGGTACTATCGCACTGTTTGCACTAATGGTAGCTGTTTGTCACCGACCTGCACTTTTGTCACGATCCCGCACGGTCACCAACTACACCTGAAACACTAACAAGAGTCTGCCAATGAGCCGAATCCTTTTTGCCAGCAGTGAAGCGGCCCCCTTGATCAAGACCGGTGGCCTGGCCGATATCAGCGGCAGCCTTCCCGCGGCTCTCAAGTCCCTGCGCCAGGGCGTTCGCCTGGTATTACCGGCCTACCCACAAGCCCTTCAGCGCATCGGCAAAACCCGCCAGCGCGCCCGTCTCAATATCAGCGGTGATACCGTTAGCCTGCTTGAGGGGCGCATGCCCGACAGCGGCGTGACGGTCTGGCTGGTCGATGCCCCGCAGCACTTCGACCGTGGTGGCGGCCCTTATGTTGATGCCGAAGGCAATGACTGGCCGGATAATGCCGAGCGCTTTACCCTGTTCTGCCGGGTCGTCGTGGAGATCGCGATGGGGCGGGCCGGCCTCAAATGGCAACCTGAGGTGCTGCACTGCAATGATTGGCAAACCGGACTGGTTCCGGCGCTGCTAAGCCTGGAGAGGGAGCGACCGGCCAGCGTCTTCTCCATCCACAACCTGGCCTACCAGGGACGCTTTCCCTACTCGACCTTTGAAAAACTGCGCCTTCCCGCCGAGCTCTGGCACTACAGCGGCCTTGAATTCTATGGTGATCTTTCAATGATCAAGGGTGGGCTGGCCTATGCCGATCGGCTCACCACCGTCAGCCCCACCTATGCACAGGAGATCTGCACCCCGGGACTGGGTCACGGCCTGGAGGGGCTGCTCAGGTACCGCTGCCGACAACTCACCGGGATCCTGAACGGGGTTGACTACAGCGTCTGGGACCCGTCAGTCGATCCATTCATCAAGGCCCACTACAGTGCAGAACATCCGGCGGCCAAGCGGCGCAACAAGGCAGCCCTGCAGAAGCGGCTGGGTCTGCCCGTCGATGCCGACATCCCCTTGCTCGGTCTGGTCAGCCGCTTCGTCGAACAGAAGGGCATCGACCTGCTCCTGAAGGCTGCACCCAAGCTGTTCGGTAACGAAGTGCAGTTGGTCATGCTGGGCAGCGGTGAGCGGGAACTGGAACGGGCGACAAAGGCCCTGGCACAGCGCTACCCCCGCCAGGTCGCGGTCTGCATTGGCTATGATGAGGAGTTGGCGCACCAAATCGAGGCAGGCGCCGACCTGTTCCTGATGCCCTCACGCTTCGAGCCCTGCGGCCTGAATCAGCTCTACAGCCTGCGTTACGGCACCCTGCCGGTGGTCCACCGCACCGGGGGACTGGCCGATACCGTGGTCCATACGGACGCACAAAGCCTGGCCGACGGCAGCGCCACCGGCTTCACCTTCGAACATGCCACTGCTGAGGAGCTGCTCGGGGCGATTCAGCAGGCCATCGCCTGTTACCGAAAAGCGGCCTGCCGCAAACAGGTGATGCAGAACGCCATGGCGCAGGACTTCAGCTGGAAACAGAGCGCTCGGGCCTATTTGGCAGTATACCGTCAGGCCATACAGGACGCGGCCTCCGGCTGAAATTACCAACCCGCTTGCAGAGCAGGTATAATGGGCGGCTTTGTGTGAACCCGCTCACATAGTACACACCCGTGAGCGGCCGGCGAACAAACTTCAAGGTGACAACCTCTTATGGCGGTTATCAGCGACAAGACATTACGTGCTCGAGTGAAACTTTTCGGCAATCTGCTCGGCGAGGTTCTGCACGATCAGGCTGGCAGTAGCGTCCTCGAGGCCGTGGAAACCCTGCGCAAGGGCTACATCAACCTGCGCAAGAAGGACAGCGCAGCCAAGCGGCAGAAACTGGCCCGGTTCATTGAGGGTCTGGATCCGGAGACCCTGGTGCATGTGGTGCGCGCCTTCAGCATCTACTTCAGCCTGGTCAATATCGCCGAGGAGGCTTACCAACACCGCCAGCGCCGCCTTCAGGTACGCAGCGGCGGACCGCTGTGGACCGGCTCCTTCGACTCTGTGCTGCGTGAATTCCATAAGGAAGGGGTCAGCCTGGATGAGTTGCGCGAGGTGCTGGGGAAACTGGCCTATACGCCGGTCTTTACCGCCCACCCGACTGAGGCCAAGCGCCGCACCGTAATGGAGAACCTGCGCCGCATCTTCGTCATCAGCGAAGAGCTTAATGACCCACGCCTGGGCAAGGAGGAGCGTGAGATCATCATCGAGCAGCTGCGTACCGACATCCAGATCCTGTGGAAAACCGATGAGGTTCGCACCCAGAAGCCGGAAGTGCGTGATGAGATCAAGAACGGACTGTTCTACTTCCGCGAAAGCCTGTTCAACGCTGTCCCCCAGGTCTATCGCAACGCCGAGAAGGCCGTTCGACGCATTTACGGCCAGGATGTCGACTTCAATTCACCCAATTTTCTTAAATTCGGCTCATGGATCGGCGGTGACCGCGATGGCAACCCCTACGTTACCCCGGAGACGACCGCGCTGGCAGTACGCCTGCAGCACCGCGAGGTCCTGCGCGAATATCTGCATCGCATTACTGAGCTGAGCCATGTCCTCACCCAGTCTTCCCTGCTATGCCAGCCCAGCGAGGCGTTCATCGCAGGTCTGGAGCGTGATGAGGCCGCCTGCCCGGAGGCCTTCAGCGACAAACCGGAGCGCTTCCGCAGTGAGCCTTACCGGCGCAAGCTCTATATCATGCGCTATCGGCTGCGCGAAAATCTGCGCCTGGTTGAGGCCCAGATCGATGGCCACGACAGTGACAGCCTGCACAGCGCCTACCGCACCGAGCAGGAGTTCCTTACCGACCTGCAGCAGATCCGCTTGTCACTCATCAGCCATGGCGATGTCTCGGCCACCCGAGGTGAATTGCAGGACCTGATCTGGCAGGTGGAGACCTTTGGCTTCTACCTGTTACACCTGGATGTCCGCCAGGAATCAACCCGCCATACTGAGGCGGTGGCCGAAATCCTCGCCGGTCTGGATGAGCCAATCGCCTACAACGAGATGGCCGAGAACCAGCGTCTTACCACCCTGGCCGGGCTTATCGGTCGCAATGATGCCCTGGGCATTGACCGTGGCGCTATCAGCGAACGCACCCGCGAGACCCTGGAGGTGTTCGAGGTGATGACGCGCATGCGCCGCGAGATCAGCAACCAGGCCTTCGGCAGCTATGTCATCTCCATGACCCATGCCGCCAGCCATATCCTCGAGGTGATGCTACTGGCACGCCTGGCGGGGCTGGTCGGCCGCAACAACGACAAGTGGTTCTGCGACATCAGCATCAGCCCGCTGTTCGAGACCATTGAGGATCTGGAGCATATCAAGCCGGTGATGACCGCACTGCTCGACACCCCTATCTACACCACCTTGCTGGAGGCCGCCGGCAATACTCAGGAGGTGATGCTCGGTTATTCCGACTCCTGCAAGGATGGCGGTATCCTCGCCTCGGCCTGGAATCTCTATCAGGCACAGCAGCAGATCACCGCCCTGACCAACAGCCGCAAGGTCCAACTGCGTCTATTCCATGGCCGTGGTGGCACCATTGGCCGCGGTGGCGGCCCGACCTACGAGGCAATCCTGGCCCAGCCTGATGGTACGGTGCACGGTGAGATCAAGTTCACCGAGCAGGGTGAGGTACTGTCCAACAAGTACAGCAACCTCGAGACTGCTACCTTCGAGCTGACCATGGGGGTCTCCGGCCTGCTCAAGGCAAGTCGCTGCCTGATCTGTCCTCCTAGACCGGACAACGAGGAGTACCTCGATATCATGCACCAGCTGGCCGACAGCGGTGAGCAGGTCTATCGCGAGCTGACTGACGATACCGAAGGCTTCCTCGACTACTTCTACGAGGCGACCCCGGTGACCGAGATCGGTCTGCTCAACATCGGCTCCCGTCCCTCCCATCGCAAGAAGGGCGATCGCTCCAAGTCCTCGGTCCGCGCTATTGCCTGGGTCTTTGGCTGGGCCCAGTCACGCCACACCCTTCCCGCCTGGTACGGCATCGGCAGCGCACTGAAACAGTGGCGGGGTGATGAGGACGGGCGCATGCGCAAGCTCAAGGAGATGTACCAGCAGTGGCCCTTCTTCCGCGCCCTGCTGAGCAACACCCAGATGTCGCTGTTCAAGGCGGACATGGGGATCGCCCGGGAGTACGCCGAGCTGATGAGCGATGCGAAAATTGCCCAGGCGATCTACAGCCGTATCAGCGAAGAGCACCGTGAAACCGTGGCCAATGTGCTTGAGGTGGCACAACTGGACGGACTGCTGGAGGAGACCCCCACCCTGGCACTCTCCCTGACCCGCCGCAATCCCTATCTGGATCCGCTTAACCACATCCAGATCACGCTGCTCAAGCGCTATCGCAATGAGTCGCTGGGCAATGAGGAACGAGAACAGTGGCTGGAGCCGCTGCTACGCTCCATCAACGCCGTGGCTGCGGGGATGCGCAATACAGGCTGAGTCGGATTCAAGGTTCAAGGTTCAAGGTTCAAGGTTCAAGGTTCAAGGTTCAAGGTTCAAGGTTCAAGGTTCAAGGTT
>JAPHTQ010000010.1 GCA_026196275.1 Gammaproteobacteria bacterium | reverse complement strand
CCATTGACAGAGAAACGAGAAGGATGAAAATCAGTGCCAATAGTTGACAGGTCAATCCATATCAGGATGGGCAAAGCGCAGCGTGCCCATCGGGTTACGGTTTGATGGGCACGCAAGCTTTGCCCATCCTACATACTCCCTTAGGTCGTGGAACAGAACATACAAGGAGCCCAGTCCCCTGGGCGAATCATCAATCGCTGCCGAACAGGTCCCGGGTGTAGACCTTGTCGAGGACATCATCCAGTGCCGCGGAGGGACGGTTGGCGACGATCACATCGGCACTACGTTTGAACTCCTCAAGATCCCGGATCACCCGAGAGTTGTAGAAGCTCTCCTCCTCAAGCACCGGCTCGTAGATCACGATCTCGATCCCCTTGGCCTTGATCCGTTTCATCACCCCCTGAATCGCCGAGGCACGAAAGTTGTCCGAGCCGCTCTTCATCACCAGGCGGTAGATACCCACCACCTTGGGATTGCGTTTCAGGATCGACTCGGCGATGAAATCCTTGCGCGTGGTGTTGGCATCGACGATCGCCTTGATGATGTTGCTCGGCACATCCTGATAGTTGGCCAGCAGCTGCCTGGTGTCTTTGGGCAGGCAGTAGCCGCCGTAGCCGAATGAGGGATTGTTGTAGTGCATGCCGATGCGCGGGTCGAGTCCCACCCCCTCGATGATGTGGCGGGTGTTCAGACCGTGGGTCTCGGCGTAGCTGTCGAGCTCATTGAAGTAGGCCACGCGCAGCGCCAGGTAGGTGTTGGCGAAGAGCTTGACCGCCTCGGCCTCGGTCGAGTCCATGAACAGGACCGCAATGTCCTCCTTCTGCGCCCCCTGCACCAGCAGGTCGGCGAACTGTTTAGCCCGCTCAGACTGCTCGCCGACGATGATGCGCGAGGGATACAGGTTGTCGTAGAGGGCCTTGCCCTCGCGCAGGAACTCCGGCGAGAAGAGAATGTTGTCGGTGTTGAACTGCTGGCAGATGTGGGCGGTATAGCCCACCGGCACGGTGGACTTGATCACCATCATCGCCTCGGGGTTGATCGCCAGCACATCCTGAATCACCGCCTCGACGCTGCGGGTGTTGAAGTAGTTGGTATCGGGATCGTAGTCGGTTGGGGTGGCGATGATGACAAAATCGGCTCCCTTGTACGCCTCCTCCTTATCGAGAGTGGCTTGCAGGTTGAGTTCCCCATGCTGCAGAAACTCCTCGATCTCCGCATCGACAATCGGCGAGTGACGGTTGTTGATCTGTTCGACCTTCTCCCTGACGATATCCAGCGCCACCACCTCGTTGTGCTGGGCAAGCAGCACGGCGTTGGAAAGTCCCACATAGCCGGTACCGGCAATGGCAATCTTCATCTGCATCCCTATCTGTTGATTTGATCAAAAAACGGTTTCGCGGCAGACACGCCCCGCCAACCGAAGCTGCATTCTAGCGATGCCGTCCCCATGCAGCAATAAACAGGGCAAAACCGCAGGGTTGTTTGTCGTAATAGGGAACGTGAATTTTAACTACTCGCCCCTGTTTGCATTTCTCATGGGGCGCAAGGCACGCCCTATGCCCCTACCCAATACTCTCGCCAAGCCGCAAAGCTCGCCAAGAAAGGGCCTGTTTTTCTTTGCGCGCTTGGCGGCTTGGCGAGAGGCCCATAGGGTTTTCCCGGATCGCGGCACATAAGGCGGCCCATAGGCGGCAAGGCCGTTCCCCCCTTCCGTAGGAGCGGCACCTTGCCGCGATTTGCCTGAAGTCTCTCTTTTTGCCACGGCGACTTGATGCGCAGCGTTGCAGCCGGTAGTTTACGCATAGTGCTACAGGAGACGGGGATGAATCTCGAAGGCTACAAACTGGGTGAAACGGATACGCTGATCGAGCTGCACACTGCCGAGGAGAATCATGTGGTGGCGCGGGAGTTGATCCGCCAGGCGAAACGGGAGGTCTGGATCATGAGCTACGATCTCGATCCGATGGTACTTAGCCATGAAGATATTGCCGAGGCCCTCTCCGCCTTTATCCGCCAGGGGCGCCAGTCCCATCTCCGTGTTCTGGTGCAGAAATCGGAAAAGGTAGTCAAGCAGGGACATCGGCTGATCCCGCTGGCGCACCGGATGAGCAGCCGTATCAGCCTGAACAAGCCCGGCTTCGAACATCGTGACTACTTCGAGTCCTTTATGGTGGTCGATGGCATCGGTTTCTACAAACGGCTGCTCTCTGACCGCTTTGAAGGTGTGGCCAGTTTCAAGGCGCCAGTTGAAGGGCGAGACCTACGCGCCCTGTTCATCAGCATGTGGCAGCATTCGGAACCGGATCCGGAACTGAGGCGTCTGCGGATATAATTACTTGCCGGCAACCTTCCGCCGCGTAACCCCGACACACCAAACTGGACTCTCAACACTAGCACCATGAGCAAACCTCTCCCCGTCCACTACCGCGTGATCCCCAGCCATCCCGAGGCCCACCTTTTCGAGGTGGAGCTGCAGATCGAGCAGCCCGAGCCGGGTGGCCAGCTGGTCGCCCTCCCCGCCTGGATCCCCGGCAGTTACATGATCCGTGACTTTGCCAAAAATATCGTCACCCTCACCGCCAGCGATGCCGACGGTAGCGAGATCGCCCTGGAGAAACTCGACAAACAGCGCTGGCGCTGTGCTCCCTGTGCCGGGAGACTGACCCTGCGCTACAGCGTCTATGCCTGGGACCTCTCGGTGCGCAGTGCCCACCTGGATACCACGCACGGCTATTTCAACGGCACCAGTCTCTTTCTGCGGGTAGAGGGGCAGGAGAATAACCCCTGCAGCGCTACCATCGAGCGTCCCGAGGGTGAGGCCTATGAGACCTGGCGGGTGGCCACCACCCTCCCCACGGACGAAACCGAGCCCTACAGCTTCGGCCGTTTCCACGCCGCGAATTACGATGAGCTGATCGATCATCCGGTGGAGATGGGCGAGTTTACCCTTGTCGAGTTCGAGGCCCGCGGCATCCCCCACGCCATGGTCATCAGCGGCCGCCACTATGCCGATGGCGAACGGCTGGCACGCGATTTGACTCGTATCTGCGAGTACCACATCGACCTGTTCGGCGAGGCACCGTTCAAGCGCTACCTGTTCCAGACCATGGTGGTGGGCAACGGCTACGGGGGACTGGAGCACCGCAGCTCCACCAGCCTGATGTGCAGCCGCGATGATCTGCCGCTGCCGGGCGAGGAGAAGAGCAGCGAGGCGTATCGCGGCTTTCTTGGTCTGTGCAGCCATGAATATTTCCACAGCTGGAACGTCAAGCGGATCAAGCCCGATGTCTTCCTGCCCTACGACCTGTCGCAGGAGAGCTACACCCCGCTGCTGTGGGCCTTCGAGGGGTTTACCGCCTACTACGATGATATCTCGCTGGTGCGCTGCGGACTGATCTCCGCCGAGAGCTATCTTGAGCTGCTGGGTCAGACGATCACCCGGGTGATCCGCGGCAGCGGAAGGACCCGGCAGTCACTCAGCGACTCAAGCTTTGATGCCTGGACCAAGTTCTACAAGCAGGATGAGAACGCCCCCAACGCCATCGTCAGCTACTACACCAAGGGCAGTCTGGTGGCCCTGGCGCTGGATCTCACCCTGCGTATTCGCAGCGACGGCAAACGCTCGCTGGACGATTTGATGCGCGCCCTGTGGCAGCGCCACGGCAAGCCCCATGTCGGCATCTCCCCGCAGCAGATGGAGACGCTGATCAACGAGGTGGCGGGGGAGGACCTCTCCGAGTTACTGCAACCGGCTCTGCGCGGCACCGAAGATTTGCCACTGACGCCGCTGCTCGAACAACTCGCCGTCACTCTCAAGTGGCGCCAGGCAACCAGCAACAGCGACAAGGGGGGCGATCCCGGCAAGCCGCTCACCGCCACAGCGCTGGCGCTCGGTGTGCGCTACGGCAACGATCCGCTGGGGGCGAAACTGCTGAATGTTTTCGACAGGGGCGCGGCACAGACAGCCGGGCTCTCCGCCGGTGATATCATCATCGCCGTGGATGGCCTGCGCGCCACCCAGGAGAACATCGAGAAGCTGCTGAACTACCACCGCCATCGCCACAGTGTGACGGTCCACGCCTTCCGCCGCGACGAGCTGATGCAGCTTGAGGTACCGATCAGGGAGGCGCCTCGGGACACCTGCTACTTGCAACTGGACGAAGAGGCTGAAGAGACTGCGCGCAGGCTGCGTGAAGGGTGGCTCGGTCTGCAGCAATGAAATAACCCGGCCCACCTGAAAAAAGCGATCTCACCGTAGAGAGGTTCAAAAGGTAGGAGCGGCATCTTGCCGCGATTTACCTTCACTGCCCGTCCTGTCGCGGCAAGATGCCGCTCCTACAGGCACTTTTGCGCCTTAATCGCCCACCCCGTACTCATTCAGTAGCGCCAGCAGCCGCTTCTCATCCCATACCTCGACGCCCAGCTGTTCGGCCTTGGTAAGTTTGGAGCCGGCCGCCTCGCCGGCGACCACCGCGCTGGTCTTTTTGGAGACGCTGCCGCTGACCTTGGCCCCCAGCGCCTGCAGTTTGGCCTTGGCCTCGTCGCGGGGCATCGCCTCCAGGGTACCGGTGAGGACGAAGGTCTGACCCGCCAGCGGCTGCTCTGCGGCCTGCACCACCTCGACATCGGGCCAGTGGACACCGGCAGCGATCAGTTTGTCGATCACCTCACGGTTGTGCGGCTGGCGGAAGAAGGTGTGGATGTGGTGGGCAACGATGGGGCCGACATCCTCCACTTCGATCAACTGCTCCTCACTCGCCTCCTCGACTTTATCAAGGGTACCGAAGTAATTGGCCAGGGTGCGGGCCGTGCTCTCCCCCACCTCGCGGATCCCCAGTGCATAGAGAAAACGCTCCAGGGTGGTCGACTTACTTTGCTTCAGCGCCGCTACCAGATTGTCGGCAGACTTCTCACCCATTCGCTCCAGTCCGGCGATCTGCTCCCGGGTGAGGGCAAAGAGATCGGCCACATCCTTGATAAGCTCCGCATCAACCAGCTGCTCCACCAGCTTGTCGCCGAGGCCGTCGATATCCATCGCCTTGCGTGAAGCAAAGTGCTTGATCCCATTCTTGCGCTGGGCCGAGCAGAAAAGCCCGCCGGTACAGCGCGGTACCGCCTCGCCCTCATCCTGCAGCACATCGGCACCGCAGACCGGACAGTGTGTCGGTGTCTCGACAGGCTGTGTATCCGGCGGTCGTTTCGAGGCCACTACACTGACCACCTCGGGGATCACATCGCCGGCGCGGCGCACGATTACCGTATCGCCGATGCGTACCCCCTTGCGCACGATCTCATCCGGGTTGTGCAGCGTGGCATTGCTGACCATCACCCCCGCGACATGCACGGGCAGCAGGCGTGCCACCGGCGTCAGCGCCCCGGTACGCCCTACCTGCCACTCCACATTTTCCAGAATGGTCATCTCCTCCTGTGCCGGGAATTTGTGTGCGGTGGCCCAGCGCGGGGCACGGGAGACAAAACCCAGCTCTCGCTGCTGCGCCAGACTGTTGACCTTGTAGACCACACCGTCAATGTCATAGGGAAGCGTGTCGCGCTTGTCTTCAATTTCCATATAATAGTGATGGCATCCCTGCATCCCGCGTACCACGCGAATTTCCGGGCAGACCCTGAGCCCCCACTCCTTGAGCTGCTGAAGTATGGCGTAATGATGGTCTGGCAGCTCCGTTCCTTCCACCACACCGACACCGTAACAATATATGGTAAGCGGGCGTGTGGCGGTAATACGCGGGTCGAGCTGGCGCAGTGAACCTGCCGCCGCATTGCGCGGGTTGGCGAAGGTCTTCTCCCCCTTCTCGCGCTGGCGCGCATTGAGCGCTTCAAAGCCGGCACGGGGCATGTAGACCTCGCCGCGCACCTCCAGTACTGCAGGATAGGCGTCGCCATAAAGCTTTAGCGGCACCGCCTCGATGGTGCGCACATTCTGGGTTACATCCTCGCCGGTCGTACCGTCGCCACGGGTGGCGGCGCGCACCAACAGCCCGTCCTCGTAGCGGATGCTGATTGCCAGCCCGTCCAGCTTGGGCTCGACACAGTAGACCACCTCCTCGACCCCCAGTCCCTCTCGGACCCGACGGTCAAAGTCGGCCAACGCCTCCTCGGAGAAGACATTGCCCAGCGAAAGCATGGGGATGGCATGACGCACCTCAGCAAACCCCTTGAGCGGCTCGGCACCGACACGCTGGGTAGGTGAGTCATGGGTAACGAGTTGCGGATAGTCCTGCTCCAGTTCCTGCAGACCGCGGAACAGGCGATCGTATTCCACATCCGGAATTTCCGGGTCATCCAGCGCGTAGTAGCGGTAGTTGTGGTAGGCGATCTGTTCGCGCAATTTCGCCGCACGTTGGATCACATCGTCGGGGATCGTCTTGCTCATCGGCTCAATAGTAGTGAAAGAGAGTTGAGAGAGTTAAAAGTTACGAGGTAACTGCCCCCCTTAGCCGAGAACCCGCTGTTCCAGCTCCGCCAGACCCTTGTCGTCCAGCGGCCGGCGCTGGCCATCGCAGAGTGTGGCACCGAGAGCGGCTGCAATCTGACGAGCCTTTTGCAGCAACAGCTTCAGTGCCTCGCTGTTGGAGATGGGCCCGGGCAACTGCATGAACAGTGCGATCCCCGGCGTCTCCAGCTGCGCCATCTCGCTGAGATCAAAACGCCCGGGCTCGAGGATATTGGCAGCGCTGAACAGCGGCCGGCCCATGCCCTCTGGCGTGAAGTGAAAGATCTCCATCTCGCCATGGCGCATACCGTTATCCTGCAGCGCCTTGAGCAGGCGGGTTCCACGCAGCACGGTGCCTTCGGGAGCCATCAAGGTCAACACAATCACCTGCTCCTGCGAGGATGTCGGTTTATTCGCTTGCGGCTTGTCCCCGCCAGACAACTCATCCTTCACCACTTCGGCCGGCACGCGCGAACCATAGAGCGGAGGCTCCTCCGGCGCCGGGGTATCCTTCTCGCTATTGGCCAATCCTTTCAGCCCCTCCAACTGCACCTCATCGATAACGGCGTCCCGCCGGGCACTGAAAGCCTGGCCCACCCACTCATGATCCGCCAGGTGCTCTTCAGCAAGATCGTCCTCACCGCCGGTCGCCAAATTTTCATCGTCCAATGCCGCATCACTCCAGTACTCACTTCGTCTGGCCCTGCGGCGACGATAGCGATCTGCCAGATAGATCCCGAGTACCAGCACGGCGCCAAGAACGAGCAGGATGATACGAAGTTCAGGCACGTCAGGCTCCGTTAGACCGCCGCCAACTCGATGGCCTCGTCCACGTCAACCGCCACGATGCGGGAGACGCCCGGTTCGTGCATGGTCACACCGGTCAAGGTAGTGGCCAGTTCCATGGTGGTCTTGTTGTGGGTAATGTAGATGAACTGCACCTGCTCGGACATCTCCTTGACCAGCTTACAGAAACGCCCGACGTTGGCCTCATCCAGCGGCGCATCCACCTCATCGAGCATACAGAAGGGGGAGGGATTGAGCTCGAAGATGGAAAAGACCAGCGCCACCGCGGTGAGCGCCTTCTCACCGCCGGAGAGCAGGTGGATAGTGCTGTTACGCTTGCCCGGCGGACGGGCCATGACAGTCACCCCGGTGTCAAGCAGGTCGTCACCGGTCAGCTCCAGGTAGGCGTGTCCGCCACCAAACAGCCGTGGAAACTTGTCCTGCAGCCCCTTGTTGACCAGGTCGAAGGTCTCCTTGAAACGGGTGCGGGTTTCGCGATCGATCTTGCGAATCGCATTCTCCAGCGTCTCCAGTGACTCGGTCAGGTCCTCGTTCTGCGCATCCAGATACTTCTTGCGCTCGGACTGCTGTTCGTACTCGTCGATCGCCGCCAGGTTGATCGGCCCCAGGCGCTGAATGCGCTGGGTGACGGTGTCGAGCTGGCTCTCCCACTGCGAGAGATCTGCCTGCTCGGGCAGCTCCTGCAACAGCGTATCGATCTCGAAACCGGCCTCGGCCACCCGCTCCTGCAGGGTCTGGCGGCGTACCTTCAGCTCTTGCCAGGCCATACGCTGCTGTTCCAGTACGTTGCGGATATTCTGCGCCTCCTGTTCGGCCTTGTGGCGTTCGTTTTCCAGCTCGCGCATAGCATGTTCGATATCGCCCACCTGACGTCGCGCCCCGGTGAGGCGGGCCTCCACCTCCATGCGCCGCTGCAGCAGCTCCTCCATCTCGGCGACCTTGAGCTGGATCGGCTCATCGCCCTCGGCCAGTGCTATTTTCAACTCTTCGCGGCGCTCGGCCAACTGACCCAGCTGTTGGTTCATCCGCTCCAGCCCCTGTCGGGTGCTCTCCAGCTCGGTGCGGGCGGTCTGTAGTTTCACGGTCAGCGCCTGTGCCGTATCGCGGTCCTGGCGCGCCTGCTGACGGCTCTGCTCCAGCGTATCGCGCAGCACCTCGCGCCGGGCAGCCAGCTCCTCGCGCTGCTGGGCCAACTCCTCCATACGCTCCAGCGAAGCGTGCAGGGTTTTGCGTGCGCTCGCCATCTGCTGCTCAGCCTCCAGCAACTGCTGGCGGATCTCCTCGGCCTCGCTCTGGAGGCGCTCACGGCGGGAGGCGATCTGCTCCTGGCGCGCCTGTTTGGCGCTGAGCTGGGACTTCTGTTCGGTATGACGGCGGTTAGCCTCGTTGAGATCCGCCTGGATCGTCTCGCGTTCCGCCTCCAGTTCCTTCTGCCGCTGGTGTCCCTCGTCCATGCGCTGGTGCAGGGTTTCGACCTGCCCCTCCAGCATGGCAATCGACTCGCTCAGCTCCTTGAGCTCCTGTTCGCGGTGCAGCACACCGGCGCGCTCGTCGGCGTCGCGCGCCACCCGCAGCCAGCCGTTGCCGAGCCACACCCCCTCACGGGTGATCACCGACTCGTGCGCCGCCAGAGAGCCGCGCAGAGCCAGCGCCGCCTGCAGGTCCTCGGCCAGATAGACACCGGCGAGAAGTGAATCGAGCGGCCAGTCGGCACTGACCTTCGACAGCAGGGTCTCGCCCGCAGCGCCGGCGGCATGGGCACGGTTAGTGGTATCGAACAGCGCCAGACTGCCGTGCTCAAGACTGTCCAGAGCTCCGAGCACCGGATCCATGCCCTCGACACAGACCGCCTCGAGGTTGTCCCCCAGCACACATTCGGCCGCCCGCTCCCAGCCCTCGTCCACGCGGAGCCCTTCGGCCAGACGCTTTGAGCCGGCCAGACCGTTGCCTTCGAGCCACTCGCTGACCGCCCCCTGGCGCTTGCCCAGCGCCGCCTGCTGCAGCGCCTCCAGTGAGGCATGACGGCCGCGGGCACTTTGCAGTTTGGTTCGCAGGGCATCCAACTCCTGGCTGTCACCGTGGTTCTGCTCGCGCTGCTTGCTGATCTGTTCCAGACAGCCGTTCAGCCGCTCCTGGAAACCGGCACTGCGCAGCTCCCCCTCAGCCAACTGCTCACGCAGCATCTCCAGCTCTTCGTCGAGGTTGCCGCCGGAGAGATTGGCCTGCTCCTCGTCGATGCGCTGAAGACGGTTGTTGAGCTGCTCGACCTGACGCTCCAGGTGCTGGATACGCGCCTTCTCCACCTGGGCGCTCTGCGAGGGTTCGTTCGCCTCCTGGTTGAACTGCTCCCAGGTGGTCTGCCACGTCTGCATCCCCTGCTCGGCCTCGGCCAGTGCCGCGGTGGAGAGCTCCTCGGCCTCACGGGCACGCTGCTGCTGCGGCTCCAGTTCGCTGAGGGCCGCCTGCAACTCATCGATCCGACGGGTATCGGTATCCTGGTGAACCTGGGCCTCGTTCCAGCCGCGTTCGAGCTGCTCCAGATCCTGGCGCTGCTGCTGATAGCGCTCGCGCTCGTGCTGGATGGTCTGCTCCATGCGGGCGATGTCGGCACCGATGCCGTAGTACTCGCTCTGGATGGTGTTGAAGTGTTCGCTGGCCTCCACATGGGCCTCGCGGCGACTCTCGATGTTGGCCTCGGCGTTGCGCTGGCGCGCCACCTGGGCCTCGTAGCCGGTCTCCTGCTCGTGGATCAGGTGCTCGCGTTTTTTTGCCTCACCGTCCAGTTCACGCCAGCGCAGGGCCTGCAACTGGCCCTTGAGGGTGCGCTCCTCCTGCCGGAGCTCCTTGTAGCGCTCGGCAGTGGTGGCCTGACGCTGCAGATGGGAGAGCTGCTTGTCGAGCTCATCGCGCAGGTCGTTGAGCCGATCGAGGTTGTCACGGGTATGGCGGATGCGGTTCTCGGTCTCGCGGCGGCGCTCCTTGTATTTGGAGATCCCGGCGGCCTCCTCCAGGAACACGCGCAGCTCCTCGGGCTTGGCCTCGATAATGCGTGAGATGGTGCCCTGCTCGATAATGGCGTAGCTGCGCGGCCCAAGACCGGTGCCGAGGAAGATATCGGTGATGTCCCGGCGGCGGCAGCGGGTACCGTTAAGATGGTAGAGCGACTGGCCGTCGCGGGTGACGGTGCGCTTGATCGCGATCTCATTATAGTTGGCGTACTGGCCTCCCAAGGTGCCGTCGCTG
>JAPHTQ010000067.1 GCA_026196275.1 Gammaproteobacteria bacterium | reverse complement strand
TCCTGCGTTGCAGCCCTTGAAAAGGGCGGGCCATTCCCTGCGGGCTGCGCCTTGTCTTGGGGCATTTGCGGGCCTCTGAAAACGCCAATCAGTATGAAATACTACACTAGACGTAGTTCTTGCGATTGCGGCGGTTGCCCGGCATCTTCTTCTGGGTGATAACCCCCTTGATCGCCTCCGGCCCGCTGAGCTGCTCACTGACGTAGTTCGGGTTAAGCGGCGTCAAATAGAAATTATCATTGATCACCCGCAGTTGCCGGAAAATATACTCATCGTGGTGATAAGCGATGATGTAGGAGCCGTCACGGTAGTTGGCACCCGGCTCGATCACGATCACATCACCCTCCCTGAACTCCGGCTCCATGCTGTCACCCAACACCATCAAGACATAGGGCTCCTTATCCTCACAGCCCGTCGGCTGGTAGTCGAACTCTTCGCCCTGCTTGATCTGCTCAACCGAGATATAACTTTCCACGACATGCACCTGCTTTGAAGCTGAAAATAGTGACCCAATGATAGCAGAGAGAAGCAAACGATTTTTGAGCTTGACGCCCGAAGTCGTTAATATGCCTCTCCTCTGTAACGCCGAAAGGCGAAATAACCTTGTAAAGAAAAGGTCTCATCACCCATGAAACACTTTACCGATCTGATTGCCGACGCCCTGCCCGAGGTTGAGGAGCTGTTCCCCTGGGACCTGGAGGAGAAGCTTGAGCAACAAAGCGATCTCATCCTTTTGGACGTCCGTGAACCGTCCGAGTTCGATACCCTGCACATCGAGGGCTCGATGAATGTTCCCCGCGGCGTTCTCGAATCCGCCTGTGACTGGGACTATGACGAGACCGAGCCGGAACTGGCCGGGGGACGCGAGAGGGAGATCATCGTCATCTGCCGCTCAGGTAACCGCAGCGTACTGGCCGCCCAGACCATGCAACGCATGGGCTTCAAAAACGTCACCTCACTCAAGACCGGTATCCGCGGCTGGAACGACTTCGAGCAGCCGCTCTACAACGCCAAAGGCAACCAGGTCGATATCGACGATGCCGACGAGATCCTCGCCAGCAAGGTCCGCGACGACCAGCGCCGCCCCGAGGCCTGAGGCAAAAACCACCTGCCACAGAGGGCACAGAGGTCACTGAGAAAAACATCTACGCTGAGCGCCCTTTGTTGCCCCTGAGACTTATGAACCGTCAGGGCTGCTGTGATTCAGGGGAATCACCTTTGCCACAAAGAGTACCGGATTTGCGCAGTACCGGTTTTACCTCTGTGCACTCTGTGATCTCTGTGGCAATCAGCTTTTCCTAATGCTCGCCCTTTTCGATCATCAGCTCTGAACGGTACCAGTTGAGCTTGTCGTGCAGCTTGACCACATTGCCGACGATGATGAGCGTCGGCGGCCTGACCTCCTCACTGGCGATACGCTCAGGCATGTCGCCCAGGGTGCCGGTGAAAACGCGCTGACGCGGTGTAGTCGCCTGTTGTACCAGGGCAATGGGCAGATCGGCCGGCAGGCCATGCTCCATCAACTTTTCACAGATCACCGGCAGGCCCTTCAGTCCCATATAGAAGACGATGGTCTGGTTCGGCTGCGCCAACCCCTTCCAGTTGAGATTCATGCTGCCATCCTTGAGATGGCCGGTGACGAATACCACCGCCTGGGAGTAGTCACGGTGGGTCAGCGGGATACCGGCATAACTGGAGCTGCCCAGCGCCGCGGTGATCCCCGGCACCACCTGGAAATGGACCCCGTTGGCGGTAAGGGTCTCGATCTCCTCGCCGCCGCGGCCGAAGACGAACGGGTCACCGCCCTTGAGGCGACAAACCCGTTTACCCTCCTTGGCCAGATCCACCAACAGTTGGTTGATCTGGTCCTGCGGCACCGAGTGGTTATCCCGCTCCTTGCCCACGTAGATACGGTGTGCATCGCGGCGGGTCAGCTCCAGCACCTCTTTGGAGATGAGGCGGTCGTAGACGATCACATCGGCCTGCTGCATCAGGCGCAGGGCACGGAAGGTCAGTAGATCCGGATCCCCCGGCCCGCCGCCGATAAGATAGACCTCACCGCTATCCCTCTCGATCCCTTCGGCCACCGCACGTTTAAGCTCGGCCTCGGCAGCACCATCCTGACCGGAGAAGACCAGCTCGGCGATCTTGCCCTGCATCACCTCCTCCCAGAACTTGCGCCGTGCATTGACGTTACTGAAGCGTGCCTTGACCTCGTCGCGGAACTGCTCAACCATCGCTGCAAGCCGGCCATAGGCGGAGGGAATGGCCGCCTCGAGCCGAGTACGCAGCAGCCGTGCAAGTACCGGGGAGGAACCACCGGTAGAGACGGCGATCTGCACCGGGGAGCGATCGATAATCGAAGGGAGAATAAAAGTGCACAGATCCGGATTGTCGACCACGTTCACCGGCAACCGCCTGGCACGCGCCAGTTCCGAGACCCGGCGGTTGACCGCCTCATCATCGGTAGCGGCGATCACCAGGGAAACCCCTTCCAGGTCCCCCTCCTCGAAGGTGCCCTGACGGAAATGGATCCGTCCCTCAGCGTACATATCCTTGAGGTTGCCCAGTAGCTCAGGACTGACCAGGTTAATGTCGGCACCGGCCTGCAACAGCAGGGCGGCCTTGCGGGCAGCCACCTCACCGCCGCCTACGATTAGGCAGCGCTGGCCGCGAATATTCATGAAAATCGGTAAAAAATCCATCGGTCTCGCTTTCTCACAACAACGCCATAGACGGCGAAAAGGGCGTACAGTTTACCTGTTTCAGCGCCTGTTACCTAGTCGAACAGCGGGGTCGAACCTCACCACGGCCTGATCTGCGCACTGATGTGGGGGCCTGGGCTCGCGGAAGCAACACCCCATGGCAAAATAGCGACTGATACCGAGATTGACATCCTCCCCGCCCTAAAGGACGAGGATTCCTACTGTGGTTAGATGCAGGCACCTAACCCACTTCGGTGGGTTCCTGCTGCTGGCGACATTACCGCACCGCTCACTTCACAGGCTAACCGGGCATTGTCCTGCCCTTCACTGCTCAAAAGTACTTCACCTCGGCGAAGCACATTGATCGCGCCGACCACATCGGCGTTTTCCTCGAAGCCGCACTCAATGCACCGGAACTGCGCTTGCGTCCGGCGATTCTCTGCCGAG
>JAPHTQ010000025.1 GCA_026196275.1 Gammaproteobacteria bacterium | reverse complement strand
CCCGGGGTGAGGGTGATCGACACCGGCGAGGCGGTGGCCCGACGCCTGCACCATCTTCTGCAGCAGGGCGGTCTGCTCAATAGCGGGGCGGCAGAGCCGCAGATGCGATTCTACACCACCGCGGCGACCCGGCCGCAGGCCGAACTGTTCTCCCGGCTGCTGGGGAGCACCGTGGAGGTCGAGCCGCTGTCGGCGAGAGTATTCAATCAGAGTCCTGAAGAGTTGAGCGATGAATCACAAGCAACGACGTGATGCCCTGCGCGCCCTGGCCGCGGATCTGCCGGGTATCGATCTCGAGGTCTATGAGAATTTCGCCAGGGACTGGCGCGAGCCGGTGCTCGGTATGGGGGCGGTCGATACGCCGGTCGCCTTTTTCGGTCGTGATCCGGGACGGGATGAGGTGCAGCACCAGATGCCGTTTATCGGTGCCGGCGGTCAGAAGGTGCGCGGTGCGATCTACGAGCACTTTTACGGCAAGGCGATGCCGGATTTTGCCGCCTCACTGGAGGTGGGCGAACGTTTCTTCTGGGCCAATACCGTGCCCTACAAACCATTGGGCAACAAGGCCTGGTCGATGAAGGTGAAAAAGCAGTTCCAGCCACTGGTGGCGGATCTGCTGGTCAATGCCTGGCACGGTGAGGCGGTGATCACCCTCGGCCGCGAGGCCTTTCTCTGGTTCGGGATCAACCGTGAGCGCGGGATCAAGGAGCAACTCGAAGCGTTCTGGGCTTGTGAGGAGCGTTTCGACTCCTTCACCGAAGTGGCGCTGTGTGCCGAAGAGGGCCACTGTCGGACAGTCAGACTCTATCCTCTGCCGCACCCCTCACCGCTGAATGCCACCTGGTATAAGCGTTTTCCCGATCTGCTCAAGCAGCGTCTGTGTCAGCTAAAGGTAGAGTCCCGCTAACGCCATTTTCTGGTACTGCAGGCCGTGTTATATCGCGGAAAAACCGCGGCATATGCCGCGATCCTCTCCTTCCGCGAAGAAGTTAAATAAATTTAATTCATACAAAACAGTCAGTTACAAAGATGGCCTGGTATTTGCAATCCCTATGGCATTAGCTTCTGTTTCTTTGCCAGAACAGTCAGCTTGTCATTGCGGTAAAACGCAATGCATATATGTGTAGAACTTCCCGCCTCCCCCTGCCATGGGGAATGGCGGTTTAACACAAACCCCGTAGCCAAGGCGGGGTTTTTTTTGTCCGGCTGTTGCGGATCGGGCGTTCACACCGCCAGGCTCACCGTACTATCACCTCTCGCTTGCAACCGCTGTCTGCGTCGCCACTGGCGATCTGTTCTGATACGGTTGTGTCATGGTTACAGATGAACCTTATGACGATGCCGCCGGCCTGCTCGAGTTCTGGTTCTCCGAAGAGGTGTCGAGGCGCTGGTTCCGTTCCACACCGCAATTCGATGAGGCGTTGCGCCGGCGGTATGAGCCGCTGGTGGTGGCGGCGTTGCAGGGCGAGTTGCGAAAGTGGGCGGCGACACCCCGTGGCGCCCTCGCGCTGGTGCTCCTGCTGGATCAGTTGCCGCTAAATATCTACCGCGGGCAGGCACGGGGTTTCGTCGGTGAGCAACAGGCACGCGAGGTGGCCGCTGCGGCGCTTGAGCAGGGCTGGGACCGGCAGTTGAGCGAAAAAGAGAAGGCCTTTCTCTATATCCCCTTCATGCACAGCGAAAACTTGGCCGATCAACAGCGTGCCGTGGCCCTCTATCGTGCGGCCGGGCTGGAGGGCAACCTGCGCTGGGCTGAACACCACTGCGACATTATCCGCCGGTTTGGCCGTTTCCCCCACCGCAATGCGATCCTTGGCCGCGAGTCAACGCCGGAGGAGCTGGACTGGCTCGCCTCAAGGGAGGCGTTTCGCGGATGAGATCGCGTCCTTGAATCATTACGGCTTTCGTCCTCTAATATGAGGAGGAGAGAAAAAGGAGAGAGCATGGCGCAAACACAGCCCGACTTACCCTATCAGGAGGAGACCAGCCGGGGCGCTGTGTTGCTGACCTACGTGCTGCTGCTGGTCTCTCCCCTGTTCATGATCACCGCCGTTGTCGCCGTGGTGATTGCCTATATTTACCGGGAGGATGCCCCCGTGTGGCTTCGCAGCCACTACCACCTGCAGATCCGCACCTTCTGGATCAGTCTGCTTTTTATCGTGGTCGGCATGCTGACCTGGTGGATTCTACTGGGGCAGCTGGTGTTGCTGCTGTGGCTGGTATGGTTACTGGTCCGTTGTATCAGGGGGATCCGCTATCTCAACCTGCGGCGCCCCTACCCCTCTCCTGAAAGCTGGTGGATCTAACAAATCAAGGTGAAACAAGTGCGCAAGAGTGTCAGCCGTTGAATAGGAGCGATTCGCTGGAACAGCTGAGAGAGGAGCTGGCCGAATTTGCCCGTGAACGGGACTGGGAGCAGTTCCACTCGCCCAAGAATCTCTCCATGGCGCTGATCGCCGAGGCGGCGGAGCTGGTTGAGCACTTCCAGTGGCTGAGTGAGGCGCAGAGCTGCAACCTGCCACCGGAGAAGCTGGAGGAGGTGCGTCTTGAGCTGGCGGACATCCAGATCTTCCTCATTCGCATCGCCGATCGGCTGGGACTCGATCTGGTGCAGGCGGCGCAGGACAAGACACGGATCAACCGTTCGCGCTTTCCGGTGGAGAAGGTGCACGGCCGGGCCGGGCGCGGCGTCGATTTCAGCGACTGAGTCATACTCAGTATTGCACCATATCCCCCGGATAGGCGTAGCCCATCGCCTCCTCGTCCGGATCCGGCAGGCCGGCGATGCGCCAGGCTTCCTGCGGTGAGTGAAAGAGCTGATCGACACAGTGGGGCTCGAGGCGGTTGATGTCGCAGGCAAAGCGCAACGGCGGTAGCGCACCATACTGGATATAGTGGTCACGCAGCGTGTGGATCACGCACCAGTGCGCTTCGGTCAACTTCGCCAGCCCCTGCTCGCGGGCGATTTGCTCGGCACGGCCCTCGCTCCAGGGTTCGGGCGGCGCCATGGCGGTAAAGGGTATGAACTCGTGCTCGGTAGTCATGGTGAAATCCTCCCTTCGAAAGCCTAATAACCAACTATTTAGCTAAAGTATAGACGGTTTCCGGCGCGGTGCTACTGTGTGGGAGTGAGGCGAAGAAAAGAGAACAGAGGGCTGTATGGGAAAACTGGCTGAACGGCCACTCTGAAGGGGTTTCCTCTGCCCCCTCGCTCCTCAGCGGATTTCAGCTATCTTTCGCGACCTGCTGTGCCAGCCACTGCTCCAGTTCCGCGGCAGGCAGGGCCCTGGCATAGAGCCAGCCCTGGCCGATGGTGCATGACTCGGCGCTGAGAAAGGCGTGTTGTTCCTCTTTCTCGATACCCTCAGCGATAGTCTCCATGCCGAGACTGCTGGCCATGGCGATGATCGCCCGACAGAGTGCGACGTTATTGGCATTGCCCGGCAGGTCCTGGACAAAGGTGCGATCGATCTTCAGTCGATGCAGGTGCAGGCGCTGCAGGTAGGCCAGTGAGGAGTAACCGGTACCGAAGTCGTCCACCGCCATGGCGACACCCAGCTCGGCCATCGCCTTGAGGGTTTCGGTGGCCTTCTGCGGATCTTCCATGATCGCCGTTTCGGTGAGCTCCAGCTCCAGCATTTCGGGTTCGAGGCCGTGCAGTTCGAGGGTCTTCTCAACGGCCTGCACCAGATCCTGGCGACCGAGCTGGTGGGCGGAAAGATTGACCGAAATGCGCGGTACGGCGATGCTGCTATCGCGCCATGCGGCCATCTGGCGGCACGCCTCCTCCAGCACCCACTCACCGATCGCCTCGATAAGCCCGGTCTTCTCAGCCAGCGGGATAAAGTCGTCGGGGGGGATCAGGCCCTTTTCCGGGTGGCGCCAGCGCACCAGTCCCTCGACCCCCGCCAGCTTGCGGTTCTGCAGCAGCAGTTGTGGCTGGTAGTGGAGCTCCAGTTCATTGTGTTCCAGCGCGTAGCGCAGTCCCGCCTCGATCGACAGTCGCTCCAGTGCCATACGGGAGAGTGATTCGGTATAGAAGGCGGTACGGTTACGCCCCTCCTCCTTGGCACGATAGACGGCTGCATCGGCCTCGCGGACAAGCAGCTCCGGTTTGTTACCGTTGTCCGGATAGAGGCTGATGCCGATGCTGACGGTCAGAAAATAGTGCTGCCCCTCCACGGTGTAGGGGGCGCGCAGGGCATCGCGGATCTTCTTTGCGACTTGCAGGGCGTGCCCGGGGTCTGTGAGCTCCTCGATCATTATCACCAGCTCGTCGCCGCCGAGGCGGGCCACGGTATCGCTCTTCCACAGACAGTTGACCACCTGTTGCGCCATCTCCTTGAGCAGCGCATCACCCACGTTAAACCCCAGGCTGTCGTTGATGTCCTTGAAGCGATCGATGTCGAGCATCAGCACCGCCAGCTTATGCCCGTGCCGCTCGGCCCGGTTGATAGCGTGTTCCAGGCGTGCCTGCAGTAGCCGTCCATTGGGCAGATCGGTCAGTGCATCGTGGGTGGCCAGGTGCTCGAGCTCCGCCTCTGAGCGTTTGAGCTGGGTGAGGTCGCTGAAGACACCGACGTAGTTCTCCACCCTGCCATCATTGCCATGCACGGTGCTGATGGTGAGCCACTCGGGGTAGATACCGTCACCTTTGCGCCGGTTCCAGATCTCGCCCGACCAGCCGCCGCTTTCGTGGATCGATTGCCACATCTGCTGATAGAAGCTGCGCGGGTGGTGATCCGATTTGAGGATACCCGGGGTTTGCCCCAGCACCTCTCCCTCACTGTAGCCGGTGATCTGGCTGAAGGCGGGGTTGATGGCGACGATACGGGTTTGTGCGTCGGTAATGATGATGCCGTCGCGGCTATTTTCATAGACCGCCGCCGCCTGGTGCAGGTGCGCCTCGGCCTTGAGCCGCTCGCTGATGTCACGGCAGGCGCCGTAGTAGTGACCGTCCGGCAGTTTTACCGCGTTCAGCTCCACCGGGATGGTGTGGTTGTCCCGGTGTTGCAGGGTGAGATTCTCAAATTGGCGGCCCCGCTCCTTGAGTTGCGCGAACAGCTCAAGCGCCCGCGGGATCTCATCCGGTGGCACGATATCGGCAATACTCATGGTGCGCAGGGTGGCGCGGTCGTAGCCGAGCAGTGAACCTGCCTTTTGATTGACGTAAACGAAGCGGCTGTCGCCATCGGCGATGAATACGGGATCCGCTGCGTTGTCGAGCACGGCACGATGGCGCGATTCGCTCTCGCGCAGGGCGGCCAGCCGTACCAGATCCTGCCGGCGGTAGCGCCCCACCAGAAGGAAGAGCAGCAGCGCCGTCACCACCACAAAACTCCACCCCTTGTAGGTCTGCAGCCAGGTCAACTGCGCCGGGTCGGCAGCGACTATTTCGAGCAGGCGGTCGGAGAAGAGAATCCAGACGAGGCCGAACAGGAGGTAGAGCCCGGGGATACGGTAGCGGGGGTCTTGAAGAAAGGCGAATCTGTTCGACACGAAGGTTCCCTCCACGGAGTCGAAGGTGACACACCCTCATAAGTCTAACAGGCTTTCAGAGGATGTCTTGGGCGGCAGTTTCTCAAAGAGGAGGTCCCATACCCCGTGGCCGAGTCCGCGGCCGCGGCGCTCAAACCGGGTTTCGGGGCGATAGTCGGGTTTGGGAACATAATCTCCGCTGGTGGAGAGGTTGCGGAATCCCTCAAGATTACTCAGAACATCGAGCATCTGTTCGGCATAGTGCTGCCAGTCGGTGGCCATGTGCAACGTGCCACCGGTTTTGAGTTTGCGGTGCACAAGTTGCGCCCACGCCGGCTGTACCTGGCGGCGTTTGTGGTGGCGTTTCTTGTGCCAGGGATCGGGAAAGAAAAGATAGAGTGCGTCGAGCGACTCATCGGGGATCTGCTGTTCGAGAATGTCGACCGCATCACCGCACATCACCCGCACATTGCTGAGGCCCATCTCCTCGATCCGCATCAGCAGCTGGCCGACCCCGGGGCGGTGTACCTCGATGCCGATATAGTCGTTTTGTGGATGGTTTTTTGCGATCTCGGCCAGTGATTCGCCGTTGCCAAAACCGATCTCGAGGATGCGTGGGGCGTGGCGTCCGAACACCGCCTCCAGATTGAGTAACTGCTCCCCGGTCTCGATACCGAAACGCGGGAACAGCGCCTCCATCGCCCGCTGCTGGCCCGGCGTCAAGCGGCCCTCGCGACGCACGAAGGAGCGGATACGACGAAGGTACGGAGTATCGTTCATGACATTAATTCACCGCAAAGACGCAGAGTACGCAAAGAGAAACATGGCGAAAAAAACCTGCGCGATTCCACCTTTATCCCTTTGCGTACTCTGCGCCTTTGCGGTGAAATGGGTTTTAGAAAAACGTTCCGTCGATGGGGCTGGAGGCGGAGGCGTAGCGCTTGCGCGGGATACGTCCGGCGAGGAACGCCTCGCGGCCGGCCTCGACCGCCTTTTTCATCGCCGAGGCCATCAGCACCGGGTTCTTCGCTCCGGCGATAGCGGTGTTCATCAGCACGCCGTCGATGCCCAGCTCCATCGCCACGGCGGCATCCGAGGCGGTGCCAACGCCGGCGTCGACCAAAATCGGCACCTTGGCGTTCTCGACGATGGTGAGGATGTTGTAGGGGTTCTGCACCCCGAGGCCGGAGCCGATGGGCGCGGCCAGTGGCATCACCGCGCAACAGCCGATCTCCTCCAGGCGCTTGGCCAGGATCGGGTCGTCGGAGGTGTAGACCATCACATCGAAGCCGTCCCTGACCAGGATCTCCGCCGCCTCCAGGGTGGCGGTGACATCGGGGTAGAGGGTCTTCTCATCGCCCAGCACCTCCAGCTTGACCAACTTGTGGCCATCGAGCAGTTCGCGCGCCAGGCGACAGGTGCGTACCGCATCCTCGGCGGTGTAGCAGCCGGCGGTGTTGGGCAGGATGGTGTACTTTGCCGGTGGCAGGGCATCCAGCAGGTTGGGCTCGCTGGGATCCTGGCCAATGTTGGAGCGGCGGATCGCCACGGTGACGATCTCGGCGCCGGCCGCTTCGGTGGCCAGGCGGGTCTCTTCCAGATCCTTGTACTTGCCAGTACCGGTGAGCAGGCGGGATTGATACTCCACGCCGGCGATGATCAGCGGGTCATTATTCTGTGCCATGGTTAGTTCCTGCGGGTCGGTGTCTGTGGCGGCAGGTGGTGCCGCGAAAGGCAAAGGGGGATTATAACGCGGTGTGGCGGCGGGGACTAACCACCGCCGATGGCGTGGACGATCTCCACCTTGTCGCCCTCACTGAGGTGGTGGCTGTGGTAAGCGGAGCGCGGTACGATTTCCATGTTCACTTCCATGGCGATACGCTTGCCGCTCAGTCCGAGCTCCTCGACCAGCCCGGCGGCGGTCATTTTGTCGGGCACTTCGCGTGCCTCACCGTTGAGATAGATGTTCATGGGCGCAAAGACTAGCGGGGAGCGGTGTTAGCGTCAATGTTTGGTTGATGGGTGCTTTTTCATTCAAAAAAGGCCCGTTTCGTTCCATACTGCAACTCTTGTTGCTCTGCCCCGCTGCGGCTTTTGTCCAGCGGCAAAGTACATACTTAATAGTAAGGTTATTTATGTATTCGTTGTCATTTTCTATTCCGGTCCAGCAACCTCCGGGTAAAGATTCCTTCGATATCCGGACTCAGGCGGTGCGGCGCTGGGTCGCTGAGTTGCCGCTGGGAGACACCGGTGAAGCGGCCCGGCGCCTGTTTACCATGCTGCGGGAGACCAACCGTCTGAGCTTCCCTCCGGCAGCGCGTGCAGAGATGCTTCAGCTTATCACCCCTGCATTCGACGGCGTCTATGCCGCACTGGCGCGTCACTACAACGGGTTGACCTTTCCCCTGCCGCAGAAGAGTGTGCGTACCGCCGAGCTTGCCAATCACCTGCTGGCCGAGATGGTGATTGCCTGGAAGTCGGTGCTGACGATGAGCGAACAGGCCTCCTGGTTGTTCCGCCTCAGCCACAGGTTGCTGTGGGTACTCGCTGTCCATCACATGATCGTCTATCTCGGGGACATCCTCTCCAACTACCGTACCATCCATCGGCATGCGCCTGCCGGAGTCTGGAACACCCTGCACCAGCTCTATCAGCAGGCGCGGCAACGTGGCCGTGTCATGAAAAAGGTGCTGCGCAACGATGAGATGGGCCAGCGCAGCAGTATTGAGCAGGAGTATAAAAGGACGCTGCTGTTGTCACTGCTGGAGCCCCAGCTGTTTCGCCGCGACCAGCTGGGTCAGGTTTGCGCGACGATGGACCGTTGGCTGGATGAGGCGCAGTTGCTCCCGGCCAGCGCCTGCCGCGAGGATCTGGTTGCCTACTGCATTCATGACGACCTGGACGCCCCGCATACGCTGCAGACCGGCCAGTGTGACAAGCTGTGCGATAAATCCGGATCAGTTTTGCTGCTTGAGCTCGGGGGGGTGAACAGGGCCATTGAGACGACTCTGGCGCGCATGGGCGATGAAAGTGCCATTCGTCTACCGGGAAGCGATATGCCGGTTTCGCGGGAGGCCCTGGAGACGCTTCTGCAGTGCTGGCGGGTGCCGCAGGGGGAGCGTGAGGCACGGCATGCCAGTGGCAAGACGGTGCTTGCGGCGGTAGGTATGAGTGCAAACTATTCACTGCTTCACCGCCAGGATGAGGAAGAGAGGGCCCAGGGGATCAGTGATCAGGAGCCCACCGAGGAGAAGAGCGATGCCTGGGAGAGTGTCTTTCTGGACAGTGAGGCGGGTTACAGAAACTGGGCGAAAAAGAGGGGTGAGAAGGATTACCACTATCTTACGGCCAGGGAGGCGAACTATACGGCGACGGGGCGCTGTCTGGTCTTCGACAGCCGGGAGGTCGAGTCGCTGCAGGTCAGCGAGCTGATCGGCCTGCGGGAGTCGCAGGGTGAGCCACTGCAGTTGTATATCGTGCGCTGGCTGCAGGATAACGATGAGACAATCAGTGTCGGCCTGATGCGTCTGGCGGTGGAGGCTGAGGCGGTGCTGGTGGTGTTGCACCAGGCCGAGGGCAGGAGAGAGAGAAAGCTCTCCTTTGGTTGCCTCCTCGGCATTGGTGATGATCATCGGGTGCAGCTTGTTGTTCCTTATCTGCCCGGCTTTCACGACAGGTCGCTCTATTTGCTCGTTGATGGCAAGGAGCTGCCTGTCACATTGGGGGACAAGGTGTTCATCTCACCGCTGTTTGAATCCTGGCACGTTGCGGTAGACGAACTCTTGCTCGAGCCCTCTAGCGGCGAGAAGATACCACTGGCGGAGGTCAACAGCCGGTTGCGTCGCATGGCCCACAGTGACGAAGAGATAAAAAATCTCGACAGAAATGATTTCTCTGATCTCTGGGAGTCGCTCTAATGGCGGGCAGAGATAATATTGTGAAGTTCCGTGGCCGGGTGCTAAAATCGCCCTCTTCGCGGGTGTAGTTCAATGGTAGAACAGGAGCTTCCCAAGCTTCTAACGTGGGTTCGATTCCCATCACCCGCTCCAAATATTATCGTTTCATCGGAACAGGCACTCCGCGTACCTGCGGCGTGGGTGGATGTGCGCCCTCCATGGCGCACCCCCTTCGGGTCGCTACGCGCCCCCATTCTGCTCCCGGCAGAATGGTCGATTCCCATCACCCGCTCCAAATTTCCACTTCCCCAAAATATCTCGCCGCGAAGGTGCAAAGTGCGCAAAGAAGAGCTCCCACTGCCGAACAGCCTGTTAACCTGCGTGCTACGCTTCATATCAGCATTTGATATAAAGTAGAGAAAACAGCCGGAGTTACGAGTGGAGGTGAGGGGATGAGGCGTTTACTGAAGTGGGTGGCCGGGATCATCGGTGCCCTGGTGGGGCTGGTGCTGGTGGCGATGCTGGCGCTGGCGCTGCTGGTCGATCCTAACGACTACAAGGAGCAGATCACCGCCCAGGTCAAACAGCAGACCGGCCGCGAACTGCTCATCGAGGGCGATATCGAGCTATCGTTCTTTCCCTGGCTGGGGCTGGAGCTGGGGCGGTTGGAGTTGGGTAACGCCGAAGGTTTCGGTCCCGAGCCCTTCGCCAGTATCGAGGCGGCAGAGGCCAGGGTGAAGCTCCTCCCCCTGCTGCGGGCGGCGGTGGAGATGGATACTATCGTGTTGCACGGTATGGCGCTCAGTCTCAGCCGCCGTGCCGATGGGGTCAGCAACTGGGATGATTTGGCCGGTACGGCGGCCGCAGAGCCGCAGCCGGAGTCCAAACCGGCACGCCCTGCGTCGCCGGCACTCAAGTCACTGGCCATCGGCGGTATCAATATCCGCAATGCCAGTATCGAGTGGAATGACGAAATGGCCGGACAACAGGCGTCACTGCGCGATTTCAATCTCACCAGCGGGGCGATCAGCTTCACCCGCCCCATCCCCCTCTCGGTCAGCGGCAAGCTCAGTGCCACGGAGCCGTCCATCGAGGGGAGTTTCGACCTGGTCACCCGGCTTGGGCTGGATCTGGCACAACAGCGCTACCGCCTGGATGAGACACGGCTGACCCTCCAGGCCGCCGGTAAGGCGATCCCCGGCGGCGAGGCGCGGCTGGTACTCAGTAGCGATCTGGAAGCCGATCTGGAGAGAGGGACGGCCGGCATCAGCGACCTGGTGCTGGAGGGAATGGGGCTGCGCCTCAATGCCGATATCCAGGCGAGCAATATCCTCGCCATGCCGGTAGCCAGCGGAACAATGAAGTTAGTGCTTACAGACCCCGAAGGGCTCTCTTCCGTAGTAACCCTGCCGCCGGAGCTCAAGCAGCAGGCGCTTCGGGGCAGTATCGTGGATGCCACCTTCGCGCTGGACCTGGGTGAGGCACAATCACTTAGTTTGGCGCCACTCAATCTGACTGCCATGGGCATCGAGCTCAAGGCCTCGGTGGAGGGGCAGAAGATCATCGACGCGCCCGCCTTCAGCGGTGAGTTGGCCAGCAGCGAATTCGTGCCGCGTGAGCTGATGGAAAATGCCGGCATCGCCCTGCCGCAGATGGCCGACCCCAGCGCCATGACCAGGGCACAGCTCTCCAGCCGTTTCGAGGCGGGGCTGGATCGGGTGGCGTTGCAGGGGCTGAAGCTGCAACTGGATCAGAGCACCCTCAATGGCAGTGCATCGGTCCGCCAGTTCGCTGCGCCGTTGATCCGCTACGAGCTGGCGATGGACGAGATCGATGTGGACCGTTACCTCCCCCCTGCCGCAGATGAGCCGGTGCCCGCTGCACCGGGCGCTGCCGGCAACGCCGCCGCCGCCGAGTTGCCGCTGGAGCTGCTGCGCAGCCTCGATATCGATGGCACGCTCAAGCTGGGCAGGGTCAAGGTAATGAACCTGCGCAGCGACACCATCGTCACCACGCTGCGCGCTGCCAAGGGGCAGTTCCGGGTCAACCCCTTGACCGCCAACCTCTACCAGGGCGGCTACAGCGGTGATCTGCGCTTCGATGTGCGCAGTGACACACCGCTACTCGGTATGGATGAGAAGCTCAGCGGCGTGCAGGCCGGCCCCCTGCTCAAGGATTTCCTCGGCAAGGAGTATGTCACCGGTAAGGCCGACCTGGCGGCGAAGATGACGGCCAGGGGCATCGAGCCGCTGGCGATCCGCAAGAGCCTCAACGGCAATGGCAGCTTCAACTTCGCAGAGGGTCAGGTCAACGGCATAAATATCGGTCACCTGATCCGCCAGGGCTATGCCCTCTACAAGGGGCGGCCTGTGCCCGCGGAGGAGACGCGCCAGACCGATTTTACCGATCTCAAGGGGAGCTTCACGGTAAAAGAGGGCCTGGTCACCACCCGTGACCTGACTGCCCGCTCGCCGCTGTTCCGGGTCGATGGCAAGGGCACTGCCCATCTGCTCAGCGAGAAACTCGACATGCGCCTCGATACCACGGTGCTCTCGGATATCAAGAGCGCCGCCGGCGACAGCGCGGATGAGCTCAAAGGGGTGACCATCCCGATCACCATCAAGGGCCGCTTCAGCGAGCCGAAATTCGGTGTCGATGTCTCTTCGGTACTGAAGGCGAAACTCGAGGCAGAGGTGGAAAAGAAGAAGGCGGAGGCCGAGGCAGAAGTGCAGCAACGCATCGATGAGGAGAAGAAAAAGCTGGAGGAGAAGGCCAAGGATAAGCTGAAAGATCTGCTGAGGTTCTAGTGTATTGCAGAGACGATAGGCCGGCCGAACGGCAGTGGGATGGCCCCCGTGCTTCAGCGCATGAATGACTTTGCCCAACGCCTGCTGGCCTGGTTCGATTGCCATGGCCGCCACGACCTGCCCTGGCAGCAACAACCCACGCCCTACCGGGTGTGGGTCTCCGAGGTGATGCTGCAGCAGACCCAGGTGGCCACGGTGATCCCCTACTTCGAGCGCTTCATGCGGCGGTTCCCTGACCTGTTGACGCTGGCCGATGCTCCCCTCGATGAGGTGCTGGCCCACTGGAGCGGGCTGGGTTACTACAGCCGGGCACGCAACCTGCACCGGGCGGTGCAGCAGATCCGTGATGACCATGGCGGTGAGTTTCCGCATCAGCTGGAGGCGGCAATGGCCCTGCCCGGCATCGGCCGCTCCACCGCCGGGGCGATCCTCGCCATCGCCTGCGGCCAGCATCAGTCGATCCTCGACGGCAACGTCAAGCGGGTATTGAGTCGCCACGCGGCAGTGGCGGGCTGGCCCGGCAGGCGGGAGGTGGAAAAGCGGTTGTGGCAACTGGCCGAGGCCTATACCCCGGCCGAGCGTACCGCCGACTATACCCAGGCGATCATGGACCTGGGGGCCACCCTGTGTACCCGCAGCAAGCCCCGCTGTGGTGACTGCCCGCTAGGCGGCGACTGCCAGGCCGCGGCAACCGGGCGGATCGCCGAATTTCCCGGCAAAAAACCGCGCAAGAGCCTGCCGCAGCGCAAGACCCGTATGCTGCTGCTGCAGAACAGCGATGGTGAGTTGCTGCTGGAGCGGCGCCCGCCGAGCGGGATCTGGGGAGGCCTTTGGTCTTTGCCCGAATGCCCCCATGATCAGGATCTCGGTGAGTGGTGCATCCGCCGCTTTGGTGTGGCACCTGAGAGTGCCAGAGCCTGGCCTCCACTGGTACATACCTTCAGCCACTTTCAGCTGGAGATCGAGCCGTGGCACTGCCGGGTGCAACCGGCGGCGGCGGATCAGGTCATGGAACAGGATGCCGCTCTCTGGTATAAGACCCACTTATTCAATCAACTTGGTCTGCCCGCACCGGTGAAACGGTTGCTCGGCCGGCTGGAAGAAGCAAACGAGGAGTTCGATTCATGACCCGCATGGTACAGTGCGCCAAACTTGGCAAAGAGGCCGAAGGCCTGGAACGTCAGCCCTACCCCGGCGAGCTGGGAAAGCGTATTTTCGAGAATATCTCCCAGCAGGCCTGGCAGGCGTGGTTGCGCCATCAGACCATGCTGATCAACGAATACCGCCTCAGCCCCATCGATCCCAACCATCGCAAGATGCTGGAAAACGAGATGGAGAAGTTTCTCTTCGGTGAAGGCGGCAGTCAGCCCGAAGGCTATACCCCGCCCAATAGCTAGTACCGATTTTTCCGCGAAATTTGTTCTGTGGCGCTTGACTTCCGGCGCCGCAAACGCTTAAATGAGCGGCCTTTCCGGGCGGTACTTCAATGTCGTCCGAAGGTGAAGAAAAATTTAGCAAGGCCGGGTAGCTCAGTTGGTAGAGCAGGGGATTGAAAATCCCCGTGTCGGCGGTTCGATTCCGTCCCCGGCCACCACACATATCAGTGACTTAGCCGCCTTTCAGGCGGCTTCGTCGTTTCTGGCTGCGCCAATTTTGTGCTTAGCTCAACGCGTGACACATGCCCCGGTGTCAGTTGGGCATATCGTTCCACCATCACACTACCCCCCCAAGCCTTTGCAAGATGTGTAGCGCTGTCTCTGCCTAGATGTGCCAGTGTGACATAGTTCATGCCATCGAAAGTCTTAGATCCTGCGGCATACAAGAGCTTTCTTTCGTAACCTACCAATTAACCCCGTATTGAATTCCCAGAATGGCGTTCACGATGCGCCGGAAGATGCACAGGGTGATTTGTTGATACCGAACTCCAAGTGTAACTGTGAAACAGAAGCACACTCAGGAGTCAGTATCCCTGTGAAGATACTGTGCCTTGAACTCTTACGGGTATTTTGTGCTTTGACCCGTCAAGACCGATACAGAAAAAATTTCTGACAATCCTTGAAATTTATCTGCCCATTGTCGGGAAAGAGGGGCGATTTGTTGAGATTTTTTTGTTTTTTAGAAATGCTTTTGAGAGCTTTTTTCTCACTGTTGCCACCTCGGATCTAAGTGCCTTTGGAATGCGTTTAGTGCTTGAGCTGCGTGAGCTTTTAGCATAGTGAATATATGCCGTCCTGTCGCAGGCATGTCCAAGCAGTGCAGCAACCTCGGTCTGCCTTATTCCCGAGCGTTTCGCGTCAGCGGCAAACTGATGTCTGGCTGAATACAGACAAATATGATTTTTTCTCTTTGGGAAAATTTTTCGAATATGCTTTCCGAAAGCTTCTGACGCTTTCTTGACATAGTTTTCCGGAGTGGTTGAGTGGCCATTAGCAAGCCTTGGAAAAGATGCTGACTCTAGGAATTGCCTGATACCATTAATAAAATCTTCATTATGCTTATCCAGCGGGATGGTTCTGAACTCACCATTGCCACGTCCATTTGTGTTTTTCGCGTTTTTCACGCGGAGGGCGGAAACCAGCTTGCCGGCGTCGTTATGGATGTTTATGACGGTCGATTGTGTGATTTCAATAGGTCTTATTCCTGTAAAATACATAACCGAAAAAATCATGACTCCCACATCGTGCCAGTACCCTCCACTAGTATTTCTAAGAGAATTAAAAAGCTTAGTTCGATCTTTTTCTGGAATATATTTGATCTTTTTTTCGGAGGTCATTTTTTTCAATCCGAGACGCTTTCTATTTTGATCTTTTCCACCAACATTGTTGGTATTGAGTATTAGTGCGTGCAGGTAGGATGTGCTACTGAAGAAATATAGTAGTGCGGAACGGTCGCCCTTCCATGTGGAT
>JAPHTQ010000029.1 GCA_026196275.1 Gammaproteobacteria bacterium | reverse complement strand
TTTATCGTCATCAAAAGGTCGCTACAGTGGATATCCGTGAGGGTGAGGTGTAACCCATGTCCCCGAACAGGCTGTAACCTATGTCCCCGGTCTGTACACCCTGCACCCCATGAGAAATGCAAACAGGGGCGAGTAGTTACCCTTCAACTTTTAACTGCTTCCCCCTTTCAACTGCAAAACCCCGCGCTCTGTCGCTACACCCTGCAACGGCACATCCCACGGCTGGTGCGGCAGGCTCTCGGCCTGCTGGAAGGCGTAGGCGGTACCGATAAGGCGTGGCTTGCGCCAGTGCTGCCGCCGTGCCAGGTAGGCGAGGGTGCGATCGTAGAAGCCGCCGCCCATGCCGAGGCGGTTGCCCGAGGCATCGAAGGCTACCAGCGGGGTGAGCAGCAGATCCAGTGTCCAGACCGGGCGCATCTTGCGCCAGTTGCAGTCCGGTTCGGGGATACCGAAGCGGTTGGGCAGCAGCTTGCTGTCGGGGTGATAGGGGGCAAACCACAGTCGGTTGTGGTAGAGCGGGCTCAATACCGGCAGGTAGCACTGTTTGCCCATGTCCCAGGCGCGCCGGATGAGTGGTGTCAGATCAAGTTCGCCATCGTTGGGCAGGGAGAAGGCGATGTGGCGGCTGTGCAGGAAAAGCGGATGGCACACCAGCAGCCGGGCCAGGCTCTCTGCGGCGCTGCGGCGCTGCCGGGGGGGGAGGTTACGACGTTGTTGGCGTATCTGGCGACGCAGCTGGTTACGTTGCTCTTTCACTGATGGAATCGGGCTTGTTGCGGGCGCTCTGATGCTTGCCTGCGTTCGGTCTTCGGGTATCCGGCGAGCGCGGGGGGAGCCTCGCCGGTGCGGGAACAGGTGGGTATCTCCCGTCGGTGTCGCCGGTGCTTTCGTTCTTGAACCAGGGGTTCAAGTGGGGACGGCAGCGGCCGCATCAGGCTTTCCGGCATGCGGACATGCACACAGCGGCAGCATGCAATTCCCCTGGGTAGAGATTAGGCTCAAGAAAATACCCAGCACACAGAGCGGGCACGGCAGGAGATACCCGAAGGGACAGTGTACAACGTTATGCCAGTCTAGTGTACTGCACCGCAATTAATGGCACATTCAGAGCCCCCTGAAGTGTCAGGACAAGGCGCAGTGCGCAGGCAATGGCGAGTCCTTGTCAAGCACTGCAACGCAGTCGTGGCGCTTCAGGGGGGCTCCCTTCGGGCGAGCCGCTGAGCGGCCATCCGCGGTGTTGCGCCCTCTTGAGGCAGAATGACTGCCCCGGCGAGGGCGCGCCTTGCGGCTGACCGCTCAGTGACTCGCTGAATACGCCATTAATTGCGGTGCAGTACACTAGTTACAGGGTTAGTTGTCGATCTTCCTGCTGCAGTGCCTCATCGAGCTTTTCACTCAGCAGGCGCAGCCGCAGTTCCATGTCGTGACGGTTGTTGTCGCCGCCATGTTGCTGCTGTAGCAGATCGAAAATGATGTTGAGGGCGGCCATGACCACGATGCGTTCGGTGCCGACAATCTTGCCGCGTCCGCGGATCTCGCGCATCTTGCTGTCGAGCAGGCGCGCCGACTCAAGCAGTCCCTCACGCTCTTCCGGCGGGCAGGCAACCGTATACTCTTTGTCGAGCAGCCGGATCTGCTCCTGTTTGACCTCTGCGCTCATGAATCCTGCTCCATCGATTTGAGACGCGAAATCATCGACTCGACCCGGCTACGGGCCAGTTCGGTTTTCTCGATAAGGCGGGCCCGCTCATTGAGCATGGCCGCCTGGCTTTCGCGCAGGGAGCGATTTTCGTGACTCAGCGAGTTAAGCCGTTGCAGCAACTCATCTACACGATGTTCCAGGTTTTTAAGAACCGTTTCATCCATTGTCGTATCGATCGCCTGAATCCTGTTCCGGCAGTAGTGCCGTGTTATTGTTCAACCACTATAGAGCGGTGGAGAAAACCGGTCAACGGCTCGGTGCCGGGGTATAGATTGGGCAGAAGGGCGGCGGGGTGCTACGATCATATTTCTGGCGCGGGCTGATGCGCCTGATCTATCCGGGAAAAGTTGAGATGAAGCAGGCTAACGAGGTTATCGATACACTCAATACAGCGTTGGAGCAGGCCCAGACGGAGATGCGTGCGGTAGAGTGTCACGGCACACTGACCGGGCTATTCTGTGCCAAGGGAGAGCTCAAGCCTGAGGAGTGGGTGGCGTTTATCGGCAAGGGATTGGATGCCAACAACCTGTTGCAGCGCGAGGCGTTGGCGGCCTTCAAGATGCTGTTCGAGGTGACCCGCGAGCAGATCAACGACAGTGTGCTCGATTTCCACCCGCTGCTGCCCGAGGATGGCGCCGATGTGGAGGAGCGCATTGAAGCGCTGGGACAGTGGTGTCAGGGCTTTCTGCTGGGGCTCAGTGCCGGTGGGATCAACGATCTGGACAAGCTGCCTGGCGACGGTGGCGAGATCCTGCGCGATCTGGTGGAGATCGCCCGTGCCGGCAGCTATGAGCTGGATAACGATGAAGAGGACGAACACTCCTTTAGCGAGTTGCTGGAGTATGTGCGCACCGGCGTGCTGTTGCTTAACGAGGAGCTGCACCCGACCAAGGCGCCACCGCGCGATGCTGTAACATTGCATTAACGGACGCATACAGCATGTTCCCGACGCTGTGAAGCACCGCCTTCCCTGGCGGCGTCCCGGCCGCGATAGTTATTCACAGAGGACACGGAGCACACCGAGTGCTTGTCTCTGTGCCCACTGTGAGCTCTGTGGCTAATATGAAAATAAATCGCGACGGTCCCCGTCGCTCGACACTGCTGACCTCTGCGCAGGAGCGAACATCCCGGTCACGATGCCGTCGCGAAAATCTGGCATAATCAAATTATGACTAAAATCGAATTTACCCGACGGCGCAAGCGCCTGATGCAGGCGATGGGGCGCGACAGCATCGCCATTGTCTCCGCCTCTCCGGTGCGCCAGCGTAACCGCGATGTGGAATACCCCTACCGCCCCGACAGTGATTTCTACTACCTCACCGGCTTTCCCGAACAGGAGGCGGTGGCGGTGCTGGTACCGGGGCGCGACCACGGTGAATACCTTCTCTTCTGCCGCGAGAACGATCCACAGATGGAGACCTGGAACGGCCGCCGTGCCGGTCTCGAGGGTGCGATGGAGCGCTACGGCGCCGATGACGCCTTCCCCATCTCCGATATCGACGAGATCCTGCCCGGACTGCTGGAGAACCGCGAGCGGGTCTATTACGCCATGGGCTGCAACACCGATTTCGACCGCCAGGTGATGGAGTGGATCAACCTGTTGCGCAAGAAGTCCCGGGCCGGCGTCCACACCCCCGGTGAGTTCATCGCCCTGGATCACCTGTTGCACGACATGCGTCTCTACAAGAGTGCCACCGAGGTCAAAACGATGCGCAAGGCGGCGCAGATCGCGAGCATGGCCCACCAGCGGGCGATGCGTGTGTGTCAGCCTGGGATGATGGAATACCAGCTGGAGGCGGAGATCCTGCACGAGTCGATGCTGCACGGTGCCCGTTTCCAGGCCTATCCCTCTATTGTCGGCAGCGGTGCCAACGGCTGCATCCTGCACTACACGGAGAACGAGTCGCCGCTGAAGGAGGGCGAACTGGTGCTGATCGATGCCGGCTGTGAGTATGAGTGCTACGCCTCTGACATCACCCGCACCTTTCCCGTCGGTGGCACCTTCAGCAAGGCGCAACGTGCGCTCTATGAAGTGGTGCTGGAGGCGAACTATGCCGCGATCGAGCAGGTGGTCCCCGGCAACCACTGGAACCAGCCTCACGAGGCGGCGCTGAAGGTACTCACCCGTGGTCTGGTCAGGCTTGGCCTGCTCAAGGGGCGGGTCGATACCCTGATCAAGAACGAGGCCTACCGCCCATTCTTCATGCACCGTACCGGTCACTGGCTGGGGATGGATGTGCATGATGTGGGCGACTACAAGGTGGGCGAGGAGTGGCGCGTGCTGGAGCCGGGCATGGTGCTGACCATCGAGCCGGGGCTCTACCTCACCCCCGCCAAAGGGATTGCCAAAAAGTGGTGGAACATCGGCATCCGCATCGAGGACGATGTGCTGGTCACCAAGGAGGGCTGTGAGGTGCTGAGCCGGGAGGTGCCCAAGGAGCCGGATGAAATCGAGGCGCTGATGGCGGGCAGGAGCCTGCGCAAGAAACGCGCAATAAGGGAATAGCATGGACTACGACATTCTGGTTATCGGCGGCGGCATGGTGGGGGCCAGTCTGGTCCATGCACTGCGCGATAGCGGTCTGCGCATCGGCCTGGTCGAGGCGGTGCCGCTCTATAATGAGGGTCAGCCGAGCTACGATGCACGTGCCATCGCCCTCTCCTGGGGTTCGCGCCGTATCTTCGAGGGGATGGGGGTGTGGCAGGCGATGGCGCAGCAGACGGTTACTCCGATCCGTGCGATCAACGTTTCCGACCGTGGCCACTTCGGCGCTACCCGCCTGCAGGCGGAGGAGGAGGGGGTCGAGGCGCTCGGCTATGTGGCCGAGGCGGCGGTGATTGGGCGGGCGCTGGGCAGCGGGTTGGCAGAGTTGCCGGGGGTGACGATCTTTTGCCCCGCCACGCTGACGGCGATCCGGATCGACGAGGAGGCGGCAACGGTCACCCTCGATCAGGAAGGGGAGCAGAAGATCCTGCAGGCACGCCTGGTGGTCGCCGCCGACGGCGGCCGCTCGACGGTGCGCGAGCAGTTGGGGGCGAAGACCGTTCGCCTCGGCTACGGTCAGACGGCGGTGGTCGCCAGCGTGATCAGTGATCGCTCCCATGACAACGTCGCCTTTGAGCGCTTTACCGACAGCGGACCGCTGGCGCTGCTGCCCAATACCGCACCACAGTGGATGACGGGGAGCGAGCACGGCGATCGGCGCTGGTCGATGGTCTGGACCGCGCGTGAGGATCAGGTTGACGAACTGTTGGCGCTGGACGATGCAGCCTTTCTTGAACGGTTGCAGGGACGTCTGGGACGTCGCGCCGGGCGACTGCTGGCCGTTACACCGCGCAGCGCCTACCCGCTGGGGCTGCAATATGTGCGTGATCATGTGCGTCCGCGTCTGGCCTTCATCGGCAACGCCGCACACCTCATCCATCCGGTCGGCGGCCAGGGCTTCAACCTGGGGCTGCGCGACGTGGCGGTGCTGGCCGAGGTGCTGGCGCAGGCCGCGCATCAGGGCGGCGACCCCGGTGTGCTGGAGACCCTGCAGGGCTATGCCCGTTGGCGCCGAGGTGACTATCTGCGTGTGATGGGTGTTACCGACAGCCTGGTACGCATCTTCTCCAACGACTTCCGCACGCTGGTGGTAGCACGCAATGCGGGCATGGTGGCGATGGACCTGATGCCGCCGCTGCGCCGTCTCTTCACCCGCCAGGCGATGGGGGTCAACGGCCGCCAGCCGCGCCTGGCGCTGGGCCTGCCGTTAAACGACCGGAAATAACCGCAAAGGTGCGGAGACGCAAAGGTGATAACGGGTATGAGAGTGAGATTTCGGTTTACCTCTGCGCCTTTGCGTCTCTGCGGTTAATCATGGCTTCGAGGAAAGTCTCATGGATTATGACATTCTGATTGTTGGCGGCGGCATGGTGGGAGCGACCCTCGCCTGCGCGCTGGGGGATACCCCGCTGCGCATCGCGGTGGTGGAGGCGCACGAGGCGCCGAGCGAGTGGCCGGAGGAGGGGTTCGATCTCCGCGTCAGCGCCATCACCCGCGCTACCCAGTGCGTTTTTGAGGCGATCGGGGTGTGGCCGGGGATGGTGCGGCGGCGGGTCTCCCCCTATCAGCGGATGCATGTCTGGGACGCTACCGGTTCCGGCGTCATCGACTTCGATGCGGCCGATATCGGTGAGCCGGACCTGGGGCTGATCGTCGAGAACCGGGTGATCCTCGCCGCGCTGCTCGAGCGGATGGCCGTGTTCGATAACATCGAACTTATCTCCCCGGTCAGGGTGAGCGAGCTGGAGCGCCACGATGACGGGGTGACCCTCACCCTGGAGGGTGGGCGCAGAGTGGGTGGCCGGGTGATTGTCGGTGCCGATGGCGCCAACTCCTGGGTGCGCCGGCAGGCCGGTATCGATACCACCGGCTGGGCCTACGACCAGAGCGCGGTGGTGGCCACCGTCAAAACCTCCCGCCACCATCGGGAGACCTGCTGGCAGTGCTTCATGCCCACCGGTCCGCTCGCCTTTCTGCCGCTGCCCGGCGGCTACAGCTCCATCGTCTGGTCCACCACCCCCGAACATGCAGCGGAGCTGGTGAAGATGGAGGAGGGCGCTTTTCTCGATGCGCTCCAGCTGGCCTTCGGTGACCGGTTGGGGCGCATGGAGTCCACCGGCCCGCGCGGCGCCTTTCCGCTGCTGCTGCGCCACGCCAACCGTTATTGCGATGAGCGCCTGGTGCTGGTCGGCAACGCTGCCCATGCCATTCATCCACTGGCCGGCCAGGGGCTCAATCTGGGGATCACCGACGCGGCGACGCTGGCCGAGGTGTTGCTGCAGGCGCGGGAGCGAAAGCAGGATATCGGAGACCTCGCCGTGCTGCGCCGCTACGAGCGCTGGCGCAAGGCGGACAACCTGGCGGTGATGGCTGCGATGGACAGCTTCAAGCGCCTGTTCAGCAACAATAACGGCATACTGAAACTGTTGCGCAATGTGGGCCTCAAACTGGCCGACAAGGCGCTGCCGGCGAAGAACCTGCTGATTCGCCGCGCCATGGGGCTAAGCGGCGATCTGCCGCGTCTCTCCCGTAACCGGCCGTTGTAGGCATAGCCGCTGGGCAGAATTTGCAGGACCTGATGCGCCTACCGCCTCTTTTGTCTATAGTATTTCCCATGATAAAAAGAATGGAAGAGCAGGCTTTGATGAGATTCTCACTCGCCAACCTGCATCCGCTGCATGGAGTCATTTTGTGAATAAGCGTAGCTTGCCCCGTTTTCCTGTAACCCTTGATGTAACAGTGACCTTCCCGGGTAAACTCCAGCGTGTCTGTACGGTGCGCGATTATTGCGCCGGTGGCATGTATCTGCTGTGTAGCGGGGAGCGGGTCGCCAACAAGGATGACAGCGTCCTGATCGAGTTCAGCACTCCGCTGGAGCCGCAGGCGGCGCATAACCGGCTGCAGGCGCGGGTGGCCCGCGTGGCCGGGAACGGCATTGGTATTGCTTTTACCGGGCAGAATTCACAGGCCGTTGAGGCACTTTCCCGACTGGCGGAGAGTCAGGCGGCAGCCGGTCGGGAAGCCGCCGCGGCGCGGCCCGAGCCGCAGGCTGTCGGCAGCGAAAGCGTCATGGCAGCCCTCGGGGAATGCCGGGCGCTGGCGGATGAGTACCTGCACGAGGTATTGCGGGCCTTTTTCTCACGGGTTAACGACAACCTTTTCATCAAGGCCGGTGAGGCCCGCAGTAATACCCAGCAGTCTGCCCTCTTTGGTGCGATGAACGAGTTGCGTAAGGGCCAGGACGGCATCATGCAGCGGTTTATGGCGCGCCTCAACGAGCAGTTTTCGATCCTTACCGAGAGCGGCTACCACAGCCCTTTCAGTCAGCAGGAGAAGGGCGGTGGCGAGCTTGCCCTGGTCGACTCCGAGGTGCTGGATAAGTGGCTTATGGTGCGTGCCATGGCCTCCAAGCTGGAGGAGCATATGGAGGCCTCGATCGATGCGCTGGAGCTGCGTCTCGAATCGATCTCCAGCAACGCGATCTCCCTGGAAAATAATCCCGTAGGGCCGTTTGTCCTGGCCTCGCTGTTCCGTGAGGCACTGGAGCCACTGGTCCTGGATGAGGGGGTGCAGCCGGTGATCTTCGACACCATGGAGCAACTGCTGCAGGAGCGTCTGAAGAGGTTCTATGACGATCTTAACGGGATCCTGATCGCCCACGGAATCCTGCCAACGATCAGTAAAAAGCTCGAAGTGGTCAAAGTGGGTGGCAGCGTGCACGCTGCTGCTCCCGCCACAGAGCAGTACCCTGATGAGACGGCGTCCGCTGCCGATGCCGAGGTGGGTGGCACCGGCACTGTTCTCCACGCTGGCGATGCGGTGGCGGGCCCTGTCGCGGATAGCACAATGCAGACTGCCCCGCGGGAGGCGGTGGAAGCGCCTGTTGCCCAGGGAGCCTCATTGCCCCCGCTCAACTATACACGCCCGGGCGCTCAGACGGCGGCGGGCACTCCCGGTGGCACGGGTGCACAGGGCGTGCACGAGCTGATGCGTCTGCAGCAGCAGAGCGCAGCCGGAGGGGGAGGGGAAACCACTCCCGTTACCGGCTACTACTCGAGCGCCGAGGTGATGGCGGCGCTGGCACAGATCGATCGCGATGGGCTTGGCACGCGCGACCCGGTGGAGGCGCTGACCCGGGGGCTTGAACAGGGCGGTGATGAAGGGAAGGCCCTTGAGGAGGCCGACCGGCAGAAGGTGGGCTATGTCGGCGGGATGATTCGTTCGATCCTGCAGGATCAGCTGTTGCCGCAGCACGCCAAACCCTGGTTCTCCACCCTGCAGATACCGCTGTTAAAGGCGGGCCTGCTCGATGCGAGCCTGGCTGAGGATGAGGGCCATCCGGCCAGAGAGTTGCTCAATCGTCTGGAGTCACTCGGTGATCGACTCTACGAGGATGAGTCACAGCGGGCAGTGGCGGCGCGTTCACAGATCGAGACGGTCATTCGTCGTGTCCACGACAACGTCGAGGAGGATGCCAATGTCTTCGTCGACGCCCTTGAGGAGTTGGAGCAGCTCGAGGAGTCGGTGCAGGAGGATTACGATGAGAACGTGGCCGCTCTGATCGAGCGGCTGGAGCGGGAAACCGAACTGAGCCGGGCCCGCCGGGAGATCCTCCAGGCACTTAACCGGCGTCTCGGCCAGCGCGAGGTGCCGAAGGTCGTGCTCGAGCTGCTCGATAGCGGATGGAAGAACCTGTTGTTGCGTACCTATCTGAAGGATGGCGCCGATAGTCGGAGCTATAACAACTATCTCAATATCATCGACCAGCTCTATGCCCGCCTGATGGCGACCCCTCCCTATAGCAGCGATGCGATGATGAGTGATGAGGTGTTGCTGGATTGGCTGCAGCGTATGTTGCCCATCTTCTCTCACGACGCGGAGCAGAACGAGCGCATGCTCAGGACCATCAAGGGGCAGCTGCACGGTGAGTCGGAGGAGCCGCTGCAGAGGCGCTATGTCCCGGAGCTGGTCTCGACGATGGTAAAGAAGGAAGACGATGTTGAGGCGCAGAAGCCTGCGGAGGTGGATGATGAGATCTGGCAGTTGATGCTGCTTGATGCGGCTGAGCTGCAAAAGGGTGAGAGCTTCTGTTACCAAGATGCGCACGGCAAGGAGTGTCAGGTTACCCTGATCTGGCAGGATGAGCAGGATCCGCGCTATGTCTTTGTCGACAATACCGGACAGTTGCGGCTGGATCTCACGCAGGGTGAGGTGGCCAGAGAGTTGTATCAGAAGGGGCTGACCCGGCTTAACGAGAAATCCCTGTCGGTGACCGAGCGGGCCACCTATCACTTTTTGCAACAGATACACGGCCAGCTCGCCTACCAGGCGCAGCACGATGAGCTGACCGGTCTGCTCAATCGCAAGGCCTTTACGAGGGAGCTGGAAGGGGCCTACACCTCGGCCCGAAGCGGCAAGTCGAAACATGTGTTGGGCTATGTCGATCTGGACCGCTTTAATGTCATCAACACCACCTGTGGTCACAGCGAGGGCGATATCCTGCTCGGCAAGGTTGCCGGGGTGCTGCAAGAGAGATTGGGGGAGAATGCGGTACTCGGCCGTCTGGGTGGTGATGAGTTCGGTATCCTGCTCACCGACTGTGGCCGCACCCGGGGGTTGAAGCTGCTCACCGAGGCGCACGATGCGATCCGTGCGATGCGCTTTGAATGCGAAAACAATGAATTCAAGATCACCGCCAGCATCGGTCTGGCCGAGATCAACGAGCTGAGTGACAGCAGCGGACGCCTGCTCAGTGCCGTCGATGCCGCCACCTTTACCGCCAAGGAGATGGGGCGGGACAACATACAGATCTACAATGTTGAGAATCAGCGCATCAGCGATCGGCGTACCATCCTGGACTGGGTCGGCCGGATCAACGTCCTGTTCGACAAGAATCTCATCCAGCTCAAGTGCCAGAAGATCATGCCGGTGCGCAGTACTGTCAACTCGCTGCCGCACTACGAGGTACTGCTGGATGTGAAGGATGAGGATGGCAACAAGGTGCTGCTCGATGAGTTCATCGTTGCCGCTGAGCGCTACAACCGTATCATCGATATCGATACCTGGGTGGTCGATTATGTCCTCAACTGGATGGATGAGCGCCGTGACAAGCTCGACCGCATCAGCGCCATCTCGATCAACCTCTCGGGCAGTTCGTTGGGTAATCGGCACTTTATGGAGCATATCGAAAGCTCGCTGAAGCGCCCCGGGTTTCCCGCCGAGAAGGTCTGCTTTGAGGTCACCGAAACGATTGCCATCAACAATCTGGATAATGCCTCGCGTTTTATGCGGATGATCAAGGAGATTGGCAGCAAGTTCTCACTGGATGATTTCGGCACCGGCACCTCTTCCTACTCCTATCTCAAGTCACTGCCTATCGACTACCTCAAGATCGATGGTGCCTTCGTCAAGGATGTGGCGACCAATACCCATGACTTCGCGGTGGTGAAATCGATCAACGAGATCGGTCACGCCATGGGCAAGAAAACCGTGGCCGAGTATGTGGAAGATGAGTTCGCCTACGAGGCACTGAAGCAGATCGGGGTCGATTATGTGCAGGGCTTCGGGGTAGAGAAACCGATCCCGCTCTACAAGCTGCTCGGCTAGACGGGTGTTCGGGCTCTTCAGGCCAACCTGCTGTTGTGTAAGCGCTTTGCAGTGAGCGGCAAGCAAATGTGCTTGGTTTTACCCCCTGCCGGAGGTATAGTGGCGGCTCAACCATGGACCCTGTGGGAGAGTGTGGCGCTGCGGAAGCAGTGAGGCCACCGCCGAAGGCGCAACCCGCCCGGAAACGCTCAGGCAAAAGGACCGCCGGGACCGGTTGACTCTGGAGAGAGACTGCAAGACAGTTCACCGAAGGGGCCAAGCTCTCAGGTGCCAGGACAGAGGGGCGACGAAAGGTTTAGCGACTTTTCGTCGCCCTTTTTCGTTTAAGAATGTTATTTATCACAGAGGTCACAGAGGGTGGGCTGAATAGGCGTGGCGCACTAAGCCAATTGGAGCCTGCCACCAAGTGCTGCTGGAGAAGGTGTACTCTCCTCTCCTCAGTGAACTCTGTGTCCTCTGTGGCTAAGAAATTTTAGGGTGTGGGCCTTGGCCAATCGCGAAACATACATACCGGTCTTCGATCACTCGGGCGAACCCAATGTTAGCCGCATGCCGGGCTGGATCCGCCAGTCGCTGGCCGGCGAGGGCTATGGCCATACCGCGAGTCTGGTCCACGGCAACCGCCTGACCACCGTCTGCGAGGAGGCGCACTGCCCCAACCGCGGTGAGTGTTGGGGGCGTGGCACCGCCACCTTCATGCTGCTGGGTGACACCTGCACCCGCGCCTGTGGCTTCTGTGCGGTCAAGACCGGTCGCCCCGGCACGGTGGATGGGGACGAGCCGCGGCGTATCGTCGAGGCGGTCGAGCGGCTGGGACTGGAGTATGTGGTGCTCACTTCGGTCAATCGCGATGAACTGCCCGATGGCGGCAGCGGCATCTTCGCCGCTACCCTCAAGGGCTTGCGTGAGCGCCTGCCGGCGCTGGGACTGGAGGTGTTGACCCCGGATTTTCGCGGCTGCCAGGAGCAGGCGCTGGCGGCGCTGCACGAGGCTATTGGGGAGGACGGTACGCTGGTCTGGGGTCACAATGTGGAGACGGTTCCCTCGCTCTACAAAACCGTGCGCAAGGGGGCAAAATACGAGCGCTCGCTGCGCCTGCTGGAACGGGCTGCCGCCGAGCTCAACATGGAGGCCAAGTCCTCACTGATGCTGGGGCTCGGCGAGACGTTCGACGAGGTGATCGCGGTGATGCGCGATCTGCGTGGGGCGGGCGTTGAACGCCTCGCGCTGGGCCAGTACCTGCGCCCCACCCGCTACCACCTGCCGGTCAAAGAGTACGTCAGCCCGGAGCGGTTCGCCGAATATGAAACGGTGGCGCAGGAGCTGGGGTTCAGCTGGATCAAGGCCGGCGCCATGGTGCGCAGCTCTTACCACGCTGAAGAGTAAACATTTAACGCAAACGTCGCCATGGATGGCGGTGGTAGACAATGCAGGGAGCACATTGTCGAGATGTAATAAAGAGTAATTAACCGCAAAGGCGCGAAGGCGCAAAGGATAAACGGTTATAGGGCGGGCCGTGCCCGCCGCAACTGCTATCAACAGGCGTGATCAACTTTGCGCCTCTGCGCCTTTGCGGTAGATGTTTTTTATTGTGGAGAATGGACGTGGGTAACAGAACACCGCTTTATGAGGCGCATCTGGCGCAGGGCGCGAAGATGGCCGATTTCTCCGGCTGGGAGATGCCGATCCACTACGGCTCGCAGATCGAGGAGCACCACCAGGTGCGCCGCGATGCGGGGATGTTCGATGTCTCGCACATGTGTGTGGTGGATCTGCTCGGCGCCAAGAGCCGTGACTTTCTGCGCTATCTACTGGCCAACGATGTGGCGAAGATCGACGACCAGCCGGGTAAGGCGCTCTACAGCTGCATGCTCAATAAACGTGGCGGGGTGATCGATGACCTCATCATCTACCATATGAGCAGTGTCTGGTACCGGCTGGTGGTCAATGCCGGCACCCGGGAGAAGGATATCGCCTGGCTGGCGCGGCATGCCGCCTCGTTCGGTATCGAGGTAGAGGTGCGTACCGATCTGGCGATGATTGCCGTGCAGGGGCCGTCGGCGCGTGACAAGGTGCATCGGGTGCTGGGGGCGCGTGCCGACGCTGCCGCCGTGCTGGAGCGCTTTTATGCCACTGAGAGCGGCCCACTGTTTATCGCCCGAACCGGCTACACCGGCGAGGATGGTTATGAGATCATGCTGCCGGAGGATGAAGCTGAGGACTACTGGTATGCCCTGCGGGAGGCCGGGGTCTCCCCCTGCGGTCTTGGCGCCCGTGATACCCTGCGACTGGAGGCGGGCATGAATCTCTACGGCCAGGATATGAGCGAGGAAACCTCGCCATTAACCTCCGGCCTGGGCTGGACCATCGCCTGGCAGCCAGAGGATCGCAGGTTTGTTGGCCGCGAGGCGCTTGAGGCAGAGCGCGAGGCGGGACCGTTGCAGCATCTGGTTGGTCTGGTGCTGGAGGATAAGGGAGTGCTGCGTGCCCACCAGAAGGTGATTGTCGATGGGTTGGGCGAGGGCGAGACCACCAGCGGCAGTTTCGCACCGACCCTGGGCAAGGCGATCGCCCTGGCGCGGATCCCGGTTGGCGAGGCGACGCACTGCAGCGTCGAGATTCGCAACAAGCGGCTCAGGGCGCGCATCGTCAAACCGCCGTTCGTGCGTAACGGCAAGTCGGTGATTGATTGAGATCTAATATGCACCGCAAAGGCGCAGAGTACGCAAAGGAAGATGATAATTTGTCATAACGGCGAATCGCGACAGCGTGAACAGGAACAGCATGTTCATGAAACCGAAGCGGGTCTTTGTCTCAATCCGTTAATACCGAGTCGCTATAAATGTTTTCTTTGCGCTCTTCGCGTCTTTGCGGTGAATAGTAAAAACAGAAAGGGGAAAAACAATGAGCAATGTGCCCGATGAGTTGAAGTACACCAGGTCCCACGAATGGGTCCGCCGCGAGGCGGACGGGACCATTACTGTGGGGATCACCGAGCACGCCCAGGAGCTGCTCGGTGACATGGTCTTTGTCGAGTTGCCGGAGGGCGGCCGTGCCTTGACCGCCGAGGAGGATTGCGCGGTAGTCGAGTCGGTCAAGGCCGCCTCCGATATCTATGCGCCGGTAGACGGTGAGGTGACCGAGGTCAACAGCGCGCTGGAGGAGAGTCCGGAGATCGTCAACCAGGATCCCTACGGCGACGGCTGGCTGTTTCGCATGAGGCCGGCCGATGAGGCCGAACTCGATGGTCTGCTGGATGCTGCCGGCTATAACGCTGTAGTAGCCGAAGAGGCCTGATCCCGAGCCTGTTAGCGAGTGTAAGCGATGCCCTTTATTCCCCATACCGAAAACGATGTAAAGACGATGCTGGCGGCCATCGGTGTCGACAGCATCGAGGCACTGTTCGATGAGATCCCGGCTGAACTGCGTGCCCGCGGACTGGACAATATCCCCGCAGGGATGAACGAGATGGCGGTCGGGCGTCTGATGCAGCAGCGCGCTGCCGAGGATGGTCAGCCGCTCTGTTTTATCGGTGCCGGGGCGTATGAGCACCACATTCCTGCGGCGGTGTGGGAGATCGTCACCCGCGGCGAGTTCTACTCCGCCTACACCCCCTACCAGGCCGAGGCGAGTCAGGGCACACTGCAACTGGTCTATGAGTTCCAGACCATGATTGCCGGCCTGAATGCGCTGGATGTCTCCAACGCCTCGCTCTACGACGGCGCCTCGGCGCTGGCCGAGGCGGTGCTGATGGCGGTGCGCGCCAACCGCAAGTCGAAATCGAAGCGCATCCTCATGCCGCGCAGCGTGCACCCGGACTATCGCAAGGTGGTGCACACTATCGTGCACAACCAGGGCATCGAGCTAGTGGAGCTACCGTTGGGCGAGCAGGGGCATACCGATCCGGCTTCGCTGGCGGCCTTTGCCGGTGAAGATATTGCCGCGCTGGTAGTGCCGCAGCCCAACTTCTTCGGTGTGCTGGAGGAGGTGGATGCCCTGACCGACTGGGCCCACGCCAACGGCGCGCTGGTCATCGGCCTGGTCAATCCCACTGCGCTGGCGCTGCTGGCTCCGCCCGGTGAGTGGGGCGAGAAGGGTGCCGACATCGCCTGCGGCGAGGGCCAGCCGCTAGGCTCGCCACTCGCCTCCGGCGGCCCCTGGTTTGGTTTCATGGCCTGCAAGCAGGCCCATGTGCGGCAGATGCCGGGACGCATCGTCGGTCGTACCGTTGACCTCGATGGCAACAGCGGTTTCACCCTCACCCTGCAGGCGCGGGAGCAACATATCAGACGCTCCAAGGCGACCTCCAACATCTGCACCAACCAGGGGCTACTGGCCGCCGCCGCCACCATCTACATGGCGCTGCTGGGGCCGAGCGGCCTCGAGCGGGTCGCCGCCGCCAGCCACAACAATACCCGCGCCCTGGTGGAGAAACTGATCGCCATCGATGGGGTGGAGCTGGTCTTCGACCGCCCCTACTTCCACGAGGCGCTGCTGCGCATCAACCGGCCGGTCGACGAGGTACTGCGTGCGCTGGCGGTGCAGGATCTGCTCGGTGGTTACCACGTTGTGCGTGAGTATCCGGAGCTGGAGAACTGCCTGCTGGTCTGTGCCACCGAGACGCGCAGTGAAGCGGATATCGAGAGCTACACCGGGCATATGGAGCGTATCCTCTCCGCTGCAACGACAAGCCGGCCTGCGCCAAACTGATGCCGAACGCTGTTTTCCCTGTGATCCCTGTGCCCTCTGTGGCTAAGAGGGAACTGTTTTAGAGTCAGACCAAGGGTATCGTGACGATGCTGATTTTCGACCAATCCAAAGCGGGCCGTATCAACACGGCGCAGTGTCCGGCCGCCACCGAGGTGACGGACATCCCGGCACAGTTCCGCCGTCGCTCCAGGCCGACCCTGCCGGAGGTCTCCGAGCTGCAGGTGGTGCGCCACTACACCCGACTGTCGCAGAAGAATTTCTCTATCGACACCCACTTCTATCCGCTCGGTTCCTGCACCATGAAGTACAACCCGCGCGGTGCCAACACTCTGGCGATGTTGCCCGGTTTTCTCGGCCGCCACCCCAGGGCGCCAAGCGCCACCCACGGTCAGGGCGTACTCGCCTGCCTCTATGAGTTGCAGGAGATACTCAAGGGGATCACCGGCATGCAGGGCTGTTCGTTGACGCCGATGGCCGGTGCCCAGGGTGAATTTGCCGGTGTGGCGATGATCCGTGCCTACCACGATGCGCGCGGCGACAGCACGCGCAGCGAGATCCTGGTGCCGGATGCCGCTCACGGCACCAATCCCGCCACGGCGGTGATGTGCGGCTACAAGGTGCGTGAGATACCCACCGATAAAAATGGTGATGTGGATCTGGAGCAGTTGCAGCAGGTGGTCGGCCCGCAGACTGCCGGTATCATGCTGACCAACCCCTCCACCCTGGGGGTGTTCGAGCGCAAGATCAAAACCATTGCCGCCATTGTGCACCAGGCCGGTGGCCTGCTCTACTACGACGGCGCCAATCTCAACGCGATTCTTGGCAAGGTCAAGCCCGGCGACATGGGGTTCGACGTGGTCCACCTGAATCTGCACAAGACCTTCTCCACGCCGCATGGCGGTGGTGGCCCCGGCGCCGGCCCGGTGGTGGTCGGTGAGCGGCTGTTGCCGTTTCTGCCGTTGCCGGTTGTCGGCGAAGAGGCGGGGGAGTACCACTGGCTGGAGGAGGCGGACCTGCCACAATCGATCGGCCGGCTCTCGGCCCATATGGGCAATGTCGGCATTCTGCTGCGCGCCTACATCTATGCCCGCATGCTCGGGCGCGAGGGGATGGAGCGGGTCGCTGACTACGCCACCCTCAATGCCAACTACATGTTGACCGAGCTGCAAAAGCAGGGTTTCGAGATCGCCTTCCCCGAGCGTCGAGCCACCCATGAGTTCATCCTTACCCTGAAGAGAGAGGCGAAGGAGACCGGAGTCACCGCCATGGACTTTGCCAAGCGCCTGCTCGATCACGGCATGCACGCACCCACCACCTACTTTCCGCTGCTGGTTCCCGAATGCTTTCTTATCGAGCCGACCGAAACCGAGGAGCGAAGCACGCTGGATGATTTCGTCACCGCCATGGTGGCGATCCGCGAGGAGGCACAGCAGACTCCCGATGTGGTCAAGGGTGCTCCCCATACCCTGCCGGTAAAGCGGCTGGACGATGTCAAGGCGGCGCGGGAACTTGACTTGGTGTGGAGCCCTGCGGGCGAAGCGGAGTAATTGCGCGGCATGGCGGGAGGAAAGTTAATGGGGCTGTTACGCTGCCGCGCACAGCTTTCCGATGGTGGTCGCGCCGCGATGTTGCGCTGGGTCAGTTGGTACGCGTTTTTTGTCGCCAGCGTATTACTGCTCATCGGCATTCGTTATTCGCTGGCCGCAGGAGTGCCCGAGGGCAGCAGCGAGTGGACGTTTCTGCTGGCGATGAGCGTCGGCCACTGGTATTCCATCACCTTTCTCTTCACCTTCCTGCTGCTCTATCCTCTGGTGCTGCTCTACCCCGGCAGACGCTTCATCACGACCATCGCACTGGCCCTTGCGACGGTGGTGCTGCTGGCCGTATTCATCGACACCTTCGTATTCTCCCTCTATCGCTTCCATATCAACGGCATGGTCCTGTCGCTGCTGTTCAGCGATGCCGCCACGGAGATCTTCGTTTTCGGGCCCGGCATGTATCTGGCAGTGGCGGCGGCGACTCTTGTGACACTGCTGCTGGCCTGGAAGCTGGCCTGCCTGGCCGGGCGCATGAGTCTGCGTTCCGGGAGCAAGTGGCTGGGGCCGCTGCTGGGACTGGGGTTGTTCGCGGTGTTTCTCGGTGAAAACTACTGGTTCGCCTGGGCCGATGCCGCGGGCGAGGTGAGCATCACCCGCCAGGCACGGCTCTATCCGGTCTACTTTCCCGCCCGGGCGCGGGATCACTTTTACGCGCACGGTATTGTCGAACCGTCACAGGCTGGCCAACAGGTGGCGCTGGTGGACGGCGCGATAGACTATCCGAAACAACCCCTGAACTGCGTCCCCGCAGAGCCGTTGCCGAACATCTTTCTCATTGTGGTCGATTCCTGGCGTTATGACGATTTTGGACCCGAGGTGACACCTAACATCCATGCCTTTTCCCGCGAGGCGATCTACTTCAGCCACCACTACTCCGGCGGCAACAATACCCGTACCGGGATCTTCTCCCTTTTCTACGGTCTGCCGGCCACCTACTGGGAGAGTTTCCTGGATGAGCAGGTGGGTGCGCTGTGGATCGAGCAACTGCTGGCCAACGATTATGATCTGGCCATCTATGCCAGTGCCAAGCTAACGGCGCCGGAGTTCAACCGCACGGTTTTTTCGAAGGTGCCCGGGCTGCGAACCCAGACCCGCGCCGGGGGCGTCTATGAACGGGACGTGAAGGCGACCGATGAGTTCATCGGCCACTTGTCGCAGGTGGGAGAGAGGCCGCTGTTTGGCTTTCTTTTCTACGACGCGCCCCACGCCTATGCCTACGACAAGGAGTTCGACGATCTGTTCCAGCCGGCGGCAGAGAAGATGAGCTACCTGACCCTCACCGACGATACCGATCCGACCCCGTACCACAACCTCTTCCGCAAGGCGGTGCGTTCGGCGGACAAGCAGGTCGGGAGGGCGCTGCAGGCGATACGCGACAGCGGCAGCTGGGATGAGTCGATTATCATCGTTACTTCCGACCACGGACAGGAGTTCAACGACAACGGCAACTGGGGACATAATGCCAACTACACCGATGTGCAAATTCGCGTGCCGCTTCTGATCAAGTGGCCGGGGCGTGAAGCGGTAACGGTCGACTACACCAGCAGCCACTACGATATCAGTACCACCCTGCTGCAGCAGGTCTTCGGCTGTCGCAACCCGGCTTCGGATTACAGCACCGGTGCCTCGCTCTTCTCCGATGAGAACCGCTACGGCCTGGTGGTGGGCGGTTTCGGCAAGTTCGGGGTGCGGATGGCAGACCGGATCTACGCGGTGGACCATTTCGGAGCGGTGGAGCTGCGCACTCTGCGCGCCAAGTCACTGGAGGGAAAGCCTGATCCGCAGGTGATGCTCAATGCGATGGAGCAGACCTCGCGCTTCTACAAATAATAAACGCACCCTGGAACGGGTGCCTGAAAGTCAAGACGGGGAGCAGTATGAACGCATCGACAAATAAGCCCGGCGCTACCGGCTTGCGCCGGATTATCAACGCCGGGGGCTACTCGCTGCAGGGCTTGCGCGCGGCGCTGTTCAACGAGGCGGCCTTTCGCCAGGAGCTGTTCCTTTGCCTGTTGTTAACTCCGCTGGGGTTGTGGCTGGGGCAGGACGGGGTGGAGCGCGCCCTGCTGGTCGGCAGCCTCTTTCTGGTGCTGATCGTCGAGCTGCTTAACTCGGCGGTAGAGGCGCTGGTGGACCGGGTCGGCAGTGACTACCACGAGCTTTCAGGCCGGGCCAAGGATATCGGTTCGGCGGCGGTCTTCATTGCGCTGCTCAATGTGGCTGTCGTCTGGGGACTGATACTTTACCCGCGTTTTTTCTAGAGCATTCCGCAAACTCAGCGCGCAGGCACCAAGCTTTTTCAGGCAGTTGTGTGCGGCAATTGGTCATAACAAAACCCTTTGCGTCTTCGCGTCTCTGCGGTTAGCGTTTAGAGGAGCTAGTCATGAACATTCGGAAATTCCAGGGGAGATAAAATGAGCGCACTCATCTGTGGTTCCATGGCCTACGACACCATTATGGTGTTTCATGATCACTTCAAGAACCACATCATCCCGGACAAGGTGCACATGCTCAATGTCTCCTTTCTGGTGCCGGAGATGCGGCGCGAGACCGGGGGTTGTGCCGGTAACATCGCCTACAACCTGAAACTGCTCGGTGGCGAGGGAAAGATCATGGCCACGGTGGGGCACGACTTTGCCCCCTATGCTGCATGGCTGGAGAAGTGTGGCATCGTCACCACACATATCCGTGAGATCGGCAATACCTACACCGCACAGGCCTTCATTACTACGGACCGGGACGATAACCAGATCACCGCCTTTCATCCGGGGGCGATGAGCTTCGCCCATGAAAACCGTGTCGAGGAGGCAGAGGGGATCACCATCGGTATCGTCGCCCCCGACGGGCGCGAGGGGATGCTGGAGCACGCCAGCCAGTTTGCCGAGGCCGGGATCCCCTTTATCTTCGATCCGGGTCAGGGCTTGCCGATGTTCGACGGCGATGACCTGCTGCGGTTTGTCGAGCAGGCCAGCTGGGTGGCGGTGAACGATTACGAGGCGCAGTTGCTGGAGGAGCGGACCGGCAAGTCGCCGCACGAGCTGGCACAGATGGTCGAGGCACTGATCGTTACCCGTGGCGCAAAGGGCTCGGTGATCTACACTGCGAAACACCGTTACGAGATCCCGGCGGTGCCGGCGCGTGAAGTGGTCGACCCGACCGGCTGTGGCGATGCCTATCGTGCCGGCCTGTTGTATGGCCTGATGAACAAGATGGATTGGGAGACCACCGGGCGTATCGCCTCACTGATGGGGGCGATCAAGATTGGGCACCACGGGACGCAGAACCACCGTTTCGCTGCCGAGGAGTTCAAGGCCCGTTTCCACGAGACCTTCGGTTTCTACTTCTAATCGCAACCACCCGTCCCCGCCGAAAAATGGTCTCACCGCAATGGCGGTGAGATCTATTTTCCGAGATTCCTTAGCTGCCGAGCGCGCGGTTCAGCGACTTGCCGCTGTTGCGCGGATACTCCGCCACAGTCAGCCTGTTCTGCGGATCAATGGCGGGCAGCGAATGATCGAACAGGAAGCCCTGCACGTGGGTAAAGCCGAGGGCAAGGACGCGATAGAGCAGACTGTCGTTTTCGATACCCTCTGCCACCAGCTGATAACCGGCACCGCGCACCATGTGCGCGATGTATTCGGTGATGATGCGTTGGCTGGGATCACCTTCCAGATCACGCACCATACCGATATCCAGTTTGATGATGTCCACCGGCATGTTGGCCAGGTAGCGCAGCGAGGAGTAACCGCTGCCGAAGTCGTCCAGGGCGATGGCGAAGCCCGCCTCGCGCAGGTGGCGAAGCTTGCGGCTGCCCTCCTCGATCTCGGAAATCAGCGCATTCTCGGTGATCTCCAGTACGATGCAGCGACAGCCGGACTGGATGAAAGGAGCCAGCCTTGAGACCTGTTGTATGAAATTATGGTGCATCAGGGTGCTGCCATCGACATTCAGTGAAATGCAGGTGCCCTGGGGGATTTCGCCCTGTTCAAAGGCCTTGGTTATACGGCGAAAGACCGCATAGTCGAACTCCACCGCCAGCCCCTCGGACTCCACCACCGGGAAAATATTGTGTGGCGTGATGGTGCCGCGCTCATCGCGCAGGCGCACCAGGGTCTCGTAAAAGCCACTCTGCGCGTCATCGGCAGCAAGCACCGGCTGATAGTGCAGCTCAATATTGTCACCCTGCTCGATTGCCCGATATACCGTGGTAATAAAACGATTGGAAAGCAGCGATTCGGCGTTGCCGGCCATCCCGTCGTTGTAGACGGCGATCTTGTTGTTGCCGGGGCGCTTCGCCTGATACATGGCGATATCCGCCCGCTTGTGCAGCTGGGCGACCTGCTTCGGTTGACTGCCTTCGGCGGTGGCAATACCGATACTGAAACGGACAGGCTCCTTGATCCCCAGTGCCTTGAAGTCAAAGTGGCTGAGCCGCTCCTGATAGCGCTGTGCCAGCGTGCGGCACTGTTCGGTATCGGTGTTGATGAGGTGCACCGCAAACTCATCGCCGCCGAGCCGGTAGAGGTGGTCCCCCTCACGCAGGTTCTGTCTGAGACTGTCGGCGATGACGCGGATCACCTGATCGCCCACATCATGACCATAGGTGTCGTTGATGGCCTTGAAGTGATCGCAGTCGATGAGCATCACCGAGACCTGGATACGTTGTCCCCGTACCAGCTCCTGCAGCCGCTCCCAGTCCTCGTCATAGGCGCGGCGGTTGGCGACGCCGGTCAATGCATCGTGGTGCGCCAGGCGCCACATCTCCCTGTTTTTCTGATCGAGGTGGTTGTGCATCTCCTCCAGCTCATGCTGGTAGTCGATGATGGAGGAGCGCAACATATCGAACTCTTTGACACAGAGTGTGCCACCCGATAGTTCTGTTTTGCTGATATCACCGCGGTTGCGCCGCAGCTCCTCGATGTATTGCGCCAGTCTGCGCAGCGGTGTGTGCAGCAGCGATGAGGTGAGGTAGTAGGAGATGATGATAAGTACTACGGCCAGCGCAGCAAAACTGTACAAGGTACTGCGCATCACCGACTCAAGTTTCCGGGTCTCTCCGGACTGACGTGGAAGATAACTCAGCTGGTGCTGGATCTCGTCGGGAGGGAACCGCGCACCCTCTGGGCTGACGATGCCGAGGCTGTTGCTGTCGGTATAGATAAAGTGGTTCAGCTCCTGCAGGGCCTGATCGAAATTCATGCGCAGGCCGAGATAGCCGATATTGCGCTGCCCATCACCGGGCCGGACGATGGGCATGAAGCGATAGAGGTAGGTCGTACCTTGCTGGATGTCGATAAAATGCAGTAAATCGGGCAATTTATCCGGCATGGATGAACCGGAACGGGTCAGCAAAATTGCGCCCTGCTGGTCGTAGATATCCACATCCGTCACATAGTGCGGGATGCGCGAGGTTTGCAAGACACGTGTGTTACGCCAGTACTCGTAATAGGTGTTGTCCCGCAACTGCTGCCGGGTTTCGCTCCACTGGCTCAGTTCGGCCAACATCTCCTGGCTGGATGTCAGCACCTTGTCGATGGCTGCCCGCACCTCCGTTCTGGCGGAGTGGCTGCGGCTGGCCTCGGCGGCATTGGTGACCTTGTTCATCTGCAGCAGCATCCAGCCGCCGATGATGATGAACAGCAGAAGCGAGACCGAGAAAAAGCCGCCCAGATAGGCGGAGATGGGTAGGGGCAGTAAATTCTGTAGTCGCCGTTTCATCGCTATCAACCCGCGCGGTCATCGGCACTCTCAACCAGTGAGAGGATGGTGGATTGGAAGCTGAATTCACTGGTGCCGCTGAAGTAGTGGTTGGCCTCAGCGATCACACGTAGCGGAATGTCTGTCTGTTCGAGGGTTTCACGCCAACCCTCGGGCGACCATTTGTCGGATTCGCCGAGCACCACAGTGGTAGGTACCGGGCTGCTCCTGAGGTAGTCCAGAAGGCGTTCCCTGTCCCACTGCATGTAACTGAGGAAATGACCGGGGGGGGTGACGTAGTTTTCCCGGCAAAAGCCCAGTGTGTAGCGTTTAAGTACGCTATCGCCGCTGGCTAGCTGGCGCCTGGCTTCGGCCTGTTGACGGTCGCTCTCTTTGTGATCATCGCCGCTCTGCATCGGACCGACACTGGTGGCGATCAAGGCGGATACCGCGCTGTCCGGGCCGCTGTGCAGATAGCTCAGCAGATTGTTGCTGCCGGTGCTGTGTCCGATAAGGACGATATGCGCATGGCCATGCTGCTTTAGCCATGCAACCCAGGTGGCGATCTCCTTGGTGGCATGCTCGACGGTATGGTTCTGGACCGCGTCACAGGCGAGGCTGTTCTTGCGCTGATCGATATTCAGGGTCAGCGTCGGTCTGAGGACCGCATAGCCGGCATCGGCCAGTTCAGTGGCGATAAGACGCACGGTACTGAAGTTGTGGGTCTGCAGAAAACCGTGTAACACGAGGACCGCGGGTTTGTCCGGATCGCCCGAGTGATAATCAGCCAATGCCTTGAGATTACCCGGCATTGCCAGTGAGATCTCCCCCGCCTGGGTGATGGCGGGAAGAATCCAGAGCACAAACAATAATCTTTTAAAAAATAGTAGAACTTGTTTTGGCATTGGTAGCCCATTTATTCTAATTGTGTTGCCTCACTCTTGGGGGCTTTCCGAGCCCTCCGGGAGTGGTGCAGTACATGGGCATCCCTGCATTAAGTAGGCTGTTATATAAGCCACGACAGTACACACGGGGGGAGTGTGGTTAAGCAGTAGATCGGAATATACAGAAAACCCTTGCTCCTGTCAGCCTTTTGGGCAGGAGCGGAGCGAGAGGTTGCAATGGGTTAAGGTGTCCTTCAATCTTTGAGTGGTGTAAACCATTCCAGGTGTGACAAGCAACGGGGTAACGGATGTTTACAGGTATCGTACAGGGCACCGCCGAGTTGGTGGAGATCGACGAAAAGCTGCATTTTCGTACTCACGTGGTGCGACTGCCCGAGGCGCTGCTGACGGGACTTGAACCGGGTGCTTCGGTAGCGCACAACGGCTGCTGTCTGACGGTTACCGCGATCGAGGGTGCGCGGGTCTCATTTGATCTGATGCAGGAGACACTGAGGGTGACCAACCTGGGCGAACTGAAGGTGGGTGACCGGGTCAACGTGGAGCGCGCCGCCCGCTTTGGCGATGAAATCGGCGGCCACGCCATGTCCGGCCATATCCTTTGTACCGCCGAGGTCTCACGGGTGATCGAGTCTGAGAACAATCGTCAGATCTGGTTCCGAATCCCCTCGCAGTGGCGCAAGTACGTTTTTACCAAGGGTTACATCGGTATCGATGGCATCAGCCTGACCATCGGTGAGGTCGAGGGGGATGAGTTTAATGTCAATTTGATCCCCGAGACGTTGCAGCGGACTAACATCGGCAGCCGCCAGGTCGGCGATCGCATTAACATTGAGATCGATCCGCAGACCCAGGCGATCGTCGACACCGTCGAGCGGGTGATGGCGGAAAGGGAGTGGTACAGGCGATAACCCGGCAAGCAGCAAACCGTAAGTAGCTACCCGCCCTCCAGCCCGAAATGAGTGAGGCGATCCACTTCCGGTGACCAGAGGATTCCGGTCTGCCCGATACCTCTGTCGGCACGGTTTTTTGCATCAAGCCACGCAACGAATCGACAAGCTATTTCCGCATAACTTATTGATAATAAGCAAATAACCAAGTAAGCTGGCGTCAGCTGAAAAGGCAAATCCGGCCGAAAGGTGGGGGCGCAAAGCTACCGGTCTAAAGGTTTAACGACCCAAGACGGCGGGGCTGCCAGACTCGAAAGAATCATTCGCTGATTGAAAGTCTCTTCCTTGTCGGGTTCAGAATGAGTGCCCCCTCACACCGATCCTTTGCCCAGCTGACCCATTGACGGACGCATCTGTCTGAGTGGAATGGAGGAGCCGTGTGCAGTATCACTCCCGGTTCTTCTGCACACAGGTATGCGCTTGAAGGACTAAGGCTATTATGTTTTTAAGAAGATTCTCTCCCAGCAAATTCATTATCAGCGCAATCCTCGTACTGGCTCTGTTGCTGCTGCTCTTTATCGGCCATAGCGGTTGGCAAGCCTGGCAAGAGAGAAATGCCGCCGGGCATCACGTGCTAGGAAGCCGAATCGGTACATTGGCCGTGCGGCTTGCGACATCGCGCGCGATGGAGCGGGCACTATCGATGGCTCACCTTAGTCTCGGTCAACGGGCGGAGCGTGACCTCCAGCATAAACTCCGGGAGGTCCGCCTTGCCGGTGACGAGGTGCGGGAAAATCTGATCAAGGCAGTGCAGGAGTGGCTCCATAAAAAGCCCGATGACTTTGTCCTCGAGGTTGAACTGGCGCAGGAAAAGAAACACCACCTGGCACTAAGGCGCCTGAGGGGGAGACTGGACCAGACTCCCAACGAACGGTTGCAGCCGTTGGAGCCCGTGGAGGTGTTCGATATCTTCACCCGGGCCATTGGACATGCCGAACATCTCAATATGACGGCAAAGGCACTGACGGTCGGGAAAGCCGGCGCAAAGGGCAATCAATGGGCTATCAGCGAATGGGCCTCGCATGTCAGTGAACAGGCGGGTCAGGTGCGTGGCTTGTTGACCTACTATATCGGTGCGAGGGAACCCATCCCGCCGCAGGTCAGGTATCAAATCCACTCTTCCCGGTATGAGGTGGAGCACCACATCGAGCTACTGCACGAGGTTGAGCCTCGGCTGGAGGATGCAACCGAGTTACGCCAGCGCATTCGGGAACTGGACAAGGTCCTCCCGGCTGAATTCGTGCAAATGTACCAGATGATTCTGGCCGCCGCCGAAAGCGGTGACTACCCGGTGGACCAGGAGAGCTGGCTGGCCGTGGCCAACAGGGCGGTAGCGGGGATGGCCGCGGTGGCGACAGCGGGTGCCAACAGTATGGAGACCACGGCTACGGCACAACAGCGGGCGGCAACCTGGGCATTAGCCTGGCTGCTGTTTTTGGGTGTTCTGGCCATGGGCCTGGCAGGGCTGGCATTCTACCGGGTGCGTGATACGGCACGTACCCTGGAGAGACAGAGGAACCGGGCCGAGCAGGCGGTAGGAGAGCTCTCCAGGGAGATCGCAGCCCGTCAGCAGCTGGAGAAGCGCCTGCGCCGTTATCGGACCATCATCTCTACCTCACCCGATCACTTTGCGCTGATCGACCCCGATTACACCTATAGTATCGTTAATGAAACCTATCTACGCGCCCACGACCTGTTGCCTGGGCAGATCGTGGGGAAACCGGTGGCGGAGCTGCTGGGCGAAGAGGTTTTTCAGGCGCAGGTCAGGCAGAACCTGGATCGCTGCCTGACCGACGAAACGGTTAACTACGAGGGCTGGTTTGATTTTCCGGGCAGCGGCAGACGCTTCATGCACGTCACCTATTTCCCCTTTCATGACCAGGCCGGGGCTGTTGCCGGGGTGGTTGTCAGTTCCCAGGATGTGACCGAACTCAAACAGGCCGGGGAGGCGCTGCATCAACGCGAGGAGCAGTTGCGTACTATTACCAATGCCCTACCGGGACTCGTGATGCAGGTTGACCGAGACTATCGCTCCCGCTTTGTCAACCAGACAGCTGCCGAGTGGTTCGGTGCTCCCATAGCGTCCATCCTGGGAAGTCATCTCCGCGAGTTGGTGGGCGAAGAGCGGTTCACCGCTATTCGCCCCTACTATGAACAGGCCTTTGCCGGTGAACAGACAACCTTTGAGACAGAATTTCCGTGTGCTGATGGCATCACGCGTTGGCTCCAACTGACCCTGGTGCCGGCAAATGAGCAAGGGGGCGATGGACAAGACATCTATGTGCTCGGTAATGATATTACCTATCGAAAAAAGATGGAGAGCAAACTGCAGGCGAGCCAGGCCGGCTTCCGTAGCCTTGTTGAACAAAACCTCACGGGAATCATCGTAGTAGATCGTGAATGGGGCAGCCTGTTCTGCAATGCTGCCGGACGCACCATGCTGGGCGAGTCATCCGGGTCCGACCAGGGCCGATGCAATTCGCTGGATATGTTGCGCGAGGGTGATGCCGAACTGGATATACGGCGTCTGGATGGTAGCCTGGGGGTGGCGCAGGTATTGGTGACTGAAACCGTGTGGCAGGGTACGCCGGCACAGCTGGTAATGTTGTACGATATCACCGAGCGTAAGCAGGCCGAACGCGAGGTTGCGCACATGGCCTACCATGATCTGCTCACCGGTCTTCCCAACCGCGTGATGTTTCACGATCGCATAGAACATGCGCTGGCGCGGGTCCGTCGCAGCAATACCAAGCTGGCGCTACTCTACCTCGACCTGGACCGGTTCAAGATGATTAACGACTCCCTCGGCCACGCCTCTGGAGATGAGCTGCTGCGGCAGATGGCACAGCGGTTGCGCAAGTCTGTGCGAGAGATGGACACTGTGGCGCGCCTCAGCGGAGACGAATTCATGGTGTTGCTCGAAGATCTGGAGCAGTGTGAGCAGGCACAGAATGTGGCGGAGAAGATCCGGCTCGCTCTTGCTTCACCCTACCAGATCCATAACCAACAACTGGTGGTCAATAGCAGTATCGGGATCAGCGTATTTCCCGACGACGGGGAGGAGGCCGAGATACTAATCAGGCACGCCGATACGGCGATGTACCATGCCAAGCATACCGGCCGAAACCGGGTTCAGAGCTATCGGGCCGAGATGGGTGAACGGTTTACCGAACGTGTGCGTTTGGAGCAGTCGTTACACCGGGCCCTGGAACACAATGAGTTTCGTCTGCACTACCAGCCGCAGGTGGACGTCTACTCGGGCGAGATTGTGGGGGCCGAGGCGCTACTGCGCTGGCAACATCCCGAACGTGGCCTGGTACCGCCAGTCGAGTTCATTCCGGTGCTGGAAGACTCCGGCCTGATTGAGCCGGTCGGTGAGTGGGTGTTGCACGAGGCCTGCCAACAGGCTCTCGCCTGGCGAGAACTCGGCCTGCCGTCCCTGGTGATGTCCGTTAACCTTTCCGGGCGCCAGTTCGGGAATAGTGACCTTGCCGACTATGTGACGCAAATAGTGGACACTACCGGACTCGAGCCACACAACCTGGAACTGGAAATCACCGAAACCGTTCTGATGGAAACCCGTACCGAGGCACCAGCGGTCTTGCGTGCACTGAAACAACTCGGGGTCAAGGTGGCGGTGGATGACTTTGGTACCGGATACTCCTCCCTTAGCTACCTGAAGCAGTTTGATATTGATCGGCTGAAGATTGACCGCTCGTTCATCCGTGATGTGCCCAATGATGCCAATGATATCGCCATAGTACGGGCAGTACTCGCTATGGCGAAGGCGCTGCATCTCGAGGTCACGGCAGAAGGCGTGGAGACGCAAGGTCAGCATGCGTTCTTGCGCAAACATCACTGTCAAACCTTGCAGGGTTATCTGTTTAGTCGGCCCATTGAGGCAGATCAGTTCGTTGCTCTGCATCAGGCCCGGAAAGAAGGCCAAGGCTGGGTCCTTTGAGCGGAATTGGCCTCTTGAACAATACGAGGCCTGTTTTGCGCGAGCGCTTTGAACTTATGTCACCAACCGCCCTGCCTCCAGCACAAAACGGATCACCCCGCTGACCAGTAACGCTACCGTTACCGAAAGACCGATGGAGAACAGTGCCTCCTTTCTGCCGATGGTTTTGAGCATGACGGCGAAGGTGGCGACACAGGGGATGTAGAAGGTGAGGAAAACCAGGAAGGTGATGATCTGCACCCAATCCAGATACTGCCCGATCTCGAAGGTGCCCAGCGCCTGGTAGATCATCAGCAGTGAGAGCTCCTTGCGCAGGATGCCGAACAGGATCGGCACACCCAGCACGATCGGCAGCCCCAGCCACCAGCCGGTGATCGGCGTCAGCAGGGTGTTGACCAGCTCGTCTGCTCCCACATAACTGAGTAACGCCAGCACGATGCTGCCGCCAACCAACAATGGCGTGACGATGGTGAGGATATCGCTGGTGCGTGCCCAGGTATTACTCAGCAGGGGTCTCCAGCCAGGGATGGCGTAGGGCGGGATATCCTGTACCTGCCCGGGCCCGGTCTCCGGATAGCGTCGGGTAAGCAGCTTGCCCATCACGGCAATGACAATAATCGTCATGGCGAAGATAGCAAAGACCCCCAGGCCACCGAGGTACTTGCCGGCCAGAGCGAGGATGATCGCCGAGCGGGCAGAGCAGGGCACGAAGGTGATCAGCAGTGAGGCCACCACCCGATCGCGTCCGCTGCTGGCACTGGCCGCGGCGGAGATCGCCGGAACGTTGCAACCCAGCCCGAGCAGAAATGAGACCGCCACACCACCGTGCAGCCCGATATGGTGGAAGCCTCGGTCGACGACGAAGGCGATGCGCTGCATCACCCCTGTCTGCTCAAGCGCCACGAGCAGCAGCACCAGCGGTAACATGTAGGGCAGTACGATCCCGATAAGGCCGATCAGACCATCGAGCACCGCCCGGGCAACTACCCCGAAGGCGCCCTCCGGCTGCCAGGTGGAGGCCCAGTCGACTAACCGGGCCGCCGTTATCGAATCGATCCAGGCGCTCACCTCGAAAACGACGAACAGCACCGTGGCAAAGACGAGCAGGCTGCCGAGTAGCCCCCATTGGGGGTGCAGGAAGAGCTCATCCAGCCAGTAACGCCAGCGGGTACCCTCGTAGGGGCCACCGATGCGTGTGACCTCCTCGAACAGAGTGGCTGCCTGGTGGTGGCGATCGGCATGCAACTCCTCGTCAAGAGGGCGGGGCAGCATCGTCTCCGCCTGCTCGCGCAGGTACAACAGCTGCCTCATTAGCTCGGGAAAGTGCTGCCGCATCTCATCAAGAAAATATTGATTGCCCTCGGCCAGCTGTGTCAGCAGAAAGGCGTGAGGGACATCGAAGGCATCGCGGATCGCCGGACAGTTAAGCTCCTCGGCCAGCGGCCTGATCGCCTCCTGGATGTGCCGGCTCGGAGGCTGTGGCAGCGGGCAGCTCTTCTCACGTACCACCTCCACTGCGGTGCTGAACAGTTTGGAAACCCCGTGGCCCATCATGGCGATGGTCGGCACCACTGGCATACCGAGCAGTCTCTCCAGAGCGCGGGTGTTGATGTGTAGTCCCTTCTCCCGTGCCTCATCCATCATATTCAGGGCGATCACCACCGGCCTGCCCAGTTGGCTCAGCTCAAGGGTGAGTTCCAGGTGGCGCTCCAGGGCAGTGGCGTCCACCACCTGGACGATCACATCCGGCGGCGAGAAGGGCGCAGCGGGTCCCTGGGGTTCGTGTTCGGAGACCGGTGGCAGCCGGTCTCCCCACAGCAGGTACTTGAGGGCGCCAACATCCTTCCGCTGCATCTGATGCAGCGAGTGCATGCTCGGCAGAGTGACCAGACTCGCCTCGTCGAGGCCGATCTGTACGGTGCACTCCCCATAGGATTGGTGTGTGCCGGCCAGCTCACCGGTATGGATCGAGGTGCTGGAGACCGCCTGGAACAGGGTGCTCTTGCCACTGTTGGGCATCCCCACCAGCGCGATGCGCAGTCGGCGCTCGCCGCGGAACAGCGGACCGCGGAGAGGAACGATGGTCTCTGTCGGGGAGGGTTTCATGGAGAGCTATTGTTCTTCAGCCAAAGAGTGGAAACAAGGGGGGGGGAAGTTCAAAGTTCAAAGTTCAAGGCCCAGGGGTCGAGGTTTCGTTTGATAGGGCGCGTATTGGATGGAACATAGATGACTAGCCCAAAGCGCCTCTTTCAACTTTCAACTTTGAACCTTAAACAGACATTCACTCCGGTTGCAGCGGCTGGTGGAGCCCCTGTCCGCTACCGCGGAAGGGGCGATCCTGGCGGTTCTCATCCACGGCCACCGGACTGAGCAGTGGGGCGAGTCCCAGCAGTATTACCGCCACTAGCCCCACCAGACCCAGTGCCACGCGCAGGCGCACACCCTCCTTGAGGTGGCCGCGGAACAGTCCCAGCACAAAGCGCCAGTGCTGCAGCAGGTGAAAGGTCAGTACGGCGAAGAACACGACGGAAAGCCAGAAATGCACTGTTCCCCAGTCGTGACGGCTCATGCCCCACACCTCGCTCCAGCGTCCACTGCCCGGCGGTAACATATAGCGCAGCAGGATCCCGCTGCTGGTGAGAAACAGAAAGGCGATAAAGGCGACGACATCGATGAGGCTGATCAGGGTGGCGCGTTTCATGGTAGTACCCGTATTGAGTCTGGTTATAGCGGTAAATCTAGCGATGTTTTGCCAGCAGGCGATCCAGTTCGTTGGCGAAGTTGCGCCGGTCCGCCTGGTTCAGCGGCGGTGGGCCGCCGGTATGGATACCGCTGCTGCGCAGGGTGTCCATGAAGTCTCGCATGCCGAGGATCTGGTTGATGCTGTCGTGGCTGTAACGTTCGCCGCGCGGGTTGATGGCGTAGGCGCCCTTATTCAGCACCTCGGCAGCCAGCGGGATGTCGGCGGTGATCACGATGTCTCCCGGTTCGACCTGGTCGGCGATATAGTCATCCGCCACATCAAAGCCGTGGCCCACCTGCCGGGTGCTGATCCAGGGGGAGCGAGGTACATGTAGCGCCTTGTTGGCCACCAGGGTCAGCATGACCTGCTTGCGCTCGGCGGCGCGGAACAGGATCTCCTTGATGGTTACCGGGCAGGCGTCGGCGTCGACCCAGATATGCATAGATTACTCACCGGTGGTTCGAGCGGCCCAGTATAAAGGATTTGACCCCTGCTGTTCCCCCCGTGAATTATTTTCAAATAGTACTGGCTTAACACAGACTATTAGCCTATAGTTAGTCGAGCTACAGATATTGTTATTGGCAGTTTCAGCAGTTCCTTCCGGTTACTTCTCGATACACCTCTTCATTACCTGTATGCTCAACCCGATCTATTTGTTTGTTTTTAAAAGGTAAAATATTCATGGCTACAGGTACTGTAAAGTGGTTTAACGAATCCAAGGGCTTTGGTTTCATCTCTCAGGACGATGGCGGTGCAGACGTGTTTGTACACTTCAGCGCGATTACCGGCTCAGGTTTCAAAACCCTGGCCGAAGGTCAAGCCGTCAGCTTTGACGTCGAGAATGGTCCCAAAGGTCCTCAGGCCAGCAACGTCGTTGCACAGTAAAGCATGATGCGATAAGCCGGCGTGCCATCGGGCACGTCGAGGACTTATCATCAAAGAAACGGGCCGTGACTTCCCCCTCCATTGCGGAGGGTACGAAGCACTGGCCCGTTTCTTATTTCTCCCTTCCAACCGTTCCACCCATCCACGGGGAACCCCTGTGTGGCTGCCACGGTCACATGTCAGACATAGTAAATGGAGACCAGGCATGAAAACGCTTTTCGTCGGTAATATCGCGCCACAGGCAACGGAAGACCAACTCAAGGCACTCTTTTCCGAATACGGTACGGTGCGCAAGCTTGAGCTGCCGCGCGACATCTTCAGCGGCCGCAACAAAGGCTTCGCCTTTATCGATATGGAGGGGCACGAGGCGCGCGCCGCCATGTCAGCCCTGAACGGCAAATCCTTCATGGAGAGCAACCTGAAGGTCCGTGATGAAAAACCGAAACTCAAAGGGCGGGGCCGCCGCTAGGCTTCCTCTCCCTGGCGCTCTCTGGAGGGCCTGAAGATACCTCTTGCAACCATTATTCCGGAATAGTTCGTGATCGCTACAGCCAATCTCACCATGCAGTTCGGGGCCAAGCCCCTGTTTGAAAACATCTCGGTCAAGTTCGGCAACGGTAACCGCTACGGTCTTATCGGTGCCAACGGTTGCGGTAAGTCGACCCTGATGAAGATCCTCGGCGGCGACCTGGAACCGAGTGCCGGCAACGTGATGGTCGACCCCAACGAGCGGGTGGGTAAGCTGCGCCAGGACCAGTTCGCCTACGAGAGCTATACGGTGATCGACACCGTGATCATGGGTAACGAGGAGCTGTGGGCAGTCAAGCAGGAGCGCGATCGGATCTATTCGCTACCCGAGATGAGCGAGGAGGACGGCATGGCGGTAGCCGAGCTGGAGGTGAAGTTCGCCGAGCTCGACGGCTACACTGCCGAGTCGCGCGCCGGTGAGCTGCTGCTGGGGCTGGATATTCCGGTGGAGCAGCACTTCGGCCTGATGAGTGCGGTGGCGCCGGGTTTCAAGTTGCGTGTGCTGCTGGCCCAGGCGCTGTTCGCCGACCCCGACATCATGCTGCTCGATGAGCCGACCAACAACCTGGACATCAATACCATCCGCTGGCTGGAGAGTGTGCTCAATGAGCGCAATGCCACCATGATCATCATCTCCCATGACCGCCACTTCCTCAACAGCGTCTGCACCCACATGGCGGATCTGGATTTCGGCGAGTTGCGCCTCTACCCGGGTAACTATGATGAGTACATGACCGCCGCCACCGCGGTGCGCGAGCGTCAACTGTCGGATAACGCCAAGAAAAAGGCGCAGATCGTCGAGCTGCAGACCTTTGTCAGCCGCTTCTCCGCCAACGCCTCCAAGGCCAAGCAGGCCACCTCGCGGGCCAGGCAGCTGGAGAAGATCGAGCTGGAGGAGATCAAGCCCTCCAGCCGTCAGAATCCCTTCATCCGCTTCGAGCAGGAGAAGAAGCTTTTCCGCCTGGCGCTGGAGGTGGAGGGGCTGGCCAGGGGCTACGACGGCACACCGCTGCTCAGCGATCTGGACCTGATGGTCGAGGTCGGCGAGCGCATCGCCATCATCGGCCCCAACGGTATTGGCAAGACCACCCTGCTGCGCACCCTGGTGGGTGAGGCCTATGGCGGGTTGAGTCCGGATAGCGGGACGGTAAAGTGGTCGGAGAACGTCAATATCGGCTACTACGCCCAGGACCACGCCGCCGATTTCTCCCGCGATATGAACCTGCTCGACTGGATGGGGCAGTGGAAGCAGCCCGGTGATGATGAGCAGGTGGTGCGCAGTTACCTCGGCCGTATGCTCTTTTCGCAGAAGGATATCGAAAAGTCGGTCAAGGTGATCTCCGGTGGTGAGCAGGGGCGCATGCTGTTCGGCAAGATGATGATGCAGAAACCCAATGTACTGGTGATGGATGAGCCGACCAACCACCTCGACATGGAGTCGATCGAGTCGCTCAACCTGGCGCTGGAGAACTATGCCGGTACGTTGATCTTCGTCAGCCATGACCGCGAGTTCGTCTCCTCGCTGGCCACCCGTATCATCGAGCTGACCCCCGAGGGTGTGGTCAACTTCAGCGGCAGTTACGAGGACTACCTCAACAGCCTGCAGGCCGCCTGAGCCATGCACTACCCGGTGACGCCGACACGCCACCGGGATCGCCCCGCATCTTCCCCGTTGAATTCCCCAGCCTCCGTAGCATTTTAACGCACAAAAAAACAGTTGCGTCTGTCGCCCGTTGGCGCATAATGCGCGCGCTTCTTGCTGATAGCCAATCAGTGTCCGTCCCGTGGATGGTTGCCGGTGACGACGAGTAACTTCGCAAGAGTGAATTCGACTGTTTTAGCAGGATGCTGAGAAAGCCTCAGGCGAGTGCTAGACAAGGCAAAATTCGTCGAAAAAGCGCAGTTTACATAGCGTAAATGAGCATTTTGAGACGAATTTTAACGCCGTATCGTGCCGCATGAGGGTTTCTCAGCGTCCTGCTGGAGAGTACTCGTTGCCGCTCGATACAGCTGCTCGTCCGACACTTATTCTGCAACCCGAAGGTTGCGGGAGGACCCTGATGGCCCATAGCAAGATTGAATCCGTCTCTTCACCCCCTCTGCTTGAGCGTGTCTCGGCCGAAGCCGAGGCCGATCGTATCCGCCGTCTGGTGGCGATCCACGGGTCGCCGCTGCTGATCCTCGATTGCGACGCAGTACGACGACAGTACCGCGCCCTGCGTGCGGCGCTGCCCGGCGTCGACCTGCACTACGCCCTCAAACCGCTGCCGCACCCGGCGGTGGTCACCACCCTGATGGAGGAGGGCGGCTGGTTTGACCTTGCCACCACCGGCGAGGTGGAGCTGGTTGCCAGCCTGGGCGTCGACCCGGCACGGACCATCCATAGCCACCCGATCAAGCGCGACCGTGATATCCGTGATGCCCTCGACTACGGCTGCACCACCTTTGTAGTGGACAACCCGGACGAGCTGGCCAAGTTTGTCCCCTATGCCGGACAGGTAGAGCTGTTGCTGCGCCTGAGTTTCCGCAGCCCCGATGCCAAGATAGACCTGTCGAAAAAATTCGGTTGTACCCCTGAGGCGGTGCCGGGGTTGCTGCAGCAGGCGGCCGCCGCAGGGATCTGTATCAAGGGGCTCTCCTTCCATGTCGGCTCGCAGGCGCTGGAGCCGCGCAAGCATGTGGAGGCGATCCGCACCTGCCGTGACATTATTGAAGTGGCACGGCAGCAGGGACTGGCGCAGTTGGAGATACTGGATATCGGCGGTGGCTTCCCGGTGGACTACCGCGAAGAGGTGGCCTCTATCGACAGCTTCTGCCGGCCGATCCGCGATGCGCTGGCCGAATTGCCGCAGGGGATGCGCCTGATCGCCGAGCCGGGCCGTTTCATTGCCGCTCCGGCGGTGACCGCGGTCTCTTCGGTGATGGGCAAGGCGCTGCGCGAGGGGCGCTGGTGGTACTACCTGGATGACGGTATCTACGGCTCCTACAGCGGGGTGCTGTTCGATCACACCAGCTACCCGGTGGACTGCCTCGACTTCTTCGGTGAACGCAGCCCGAGCGTACTGGCCGGTCCCACCTGCGACAGTATCGATGTGATCGACGATGCGATCATGCTGCCGCAACTGGAGTGCGGTGCCCTGATCATTGGTCGCATGATGGGTGCCTACACCTGGGCCAGCGCCACCGAGTTCAACTTTTTCCGCAAGGCGCAGATCGTTGCCATCAATGAGCTGGTCAGCGAGGAGTGCGAGGTGGTGCCGCTGCTCGGCTGAGTGGTGCCAGGCGGAAGAAGGCGTCTGGTGCCCTATTTCGACCAGTTCACCTACAGGGCGATGATGGCGACCAACGAGTGGTATGTGGCGGAGAAGGTCCGCCACCGAAGAGGAGCAGGGCAAGGGGTGAGATAGATTTATGGCCGGCTGGCCTGCAGGCGCTGCAGCCACTGCGCCTCAGGTTCGGGTTTGTTATAGAGATACCCCTGTTGATAGACGCCGCTGTGCGCCGAAAGCAGGGCGGCCTGGGCGGCGGTCTCCACCCCCTCGGCCACGATGTTCAGGCGCAGCCGTTCGGCCACGGCCAGGATGGCCTCTACCAGGGTGGCGTCATTGGGGGCGTCCTGGATGAAGATCTTGTCGATCTTGAGCTCATGGATCGGCAGTTGCTTGAGATAGGCCAGCGAAGAGTAGCCGGTGCCGAAATCGTCCACCGAGAAACGTAGTCCAATGGCTGCCAGCTCCCGCATCTTGGTCGCCGCATCGGCCAGGTTTTCGATCAACAGCCCTTCGGTGATCTCCAGGGTCAACAAGCGCGGATCGGCGCCGTGTTCGACGAGGGTGTCGCGCAACCAGACACTGAAACCGGGCTGGTGGAAGTGGCGCGGACTGATGTTGACCGACAGTCGCGTACCGCTCTCCACTATTGTGCGGTGTGTCAGCAATCGGCAGGTCTGGTTGATCACCCAGCGGTCCACCTCAACAATAAGGTCGCTCTCCTCGGCGATGGGAATAAAGTGCCCGGGTGCGAGCAGCCCCTGCTGTGGGTGTTGCCAGCGCACCAGCGCCTCGGCACCGACGATATGCCCCTGGCCGTCGACCTGTGACTGGAGAAACAGTCGCAGCTCCCCCGCCTCAACGGCGGAGCGCAGTTCGCGCTCCATCTGCAACTGCTGTTCGGCATGCCGGGCCATCTCATCGGCAAAGTGGGCGCTGCGGTTGCCGCCGGCGCGTTTGGCGTGGTGCAGGGCGGTATCGGCCCGGCGCATGATCTCGCCGGTGGTGTCCCGACCGCCCATGGGGAAGGTGGCAATCCCTGCGCTGATGGTAATGGCGAATTCGTCGGCGCCCACGCTGAGTGGCCGGCGGAAGGCGTGGTGGATCGCCTCGGAGAGCTCCTCAACACGATCTTTGTGTGCTCCGCTTTTTATCAGACAGGCGAACTCGTCGGCAGAGAGACGGGCGAGCAGGCTGTCGCGGCTCAGCAGTGGGCTAAGGCGTTGGCCGACGGCGCGAAGCAGGGCGTCGCCGATAGTGTGGCCGCGGGCATCATTGAGGCGTTTGAAGCGATCGATATTGAGCAGCAGCAGGGCCCCCCGATCATCGCTCGGTCGGCTATGCTGAAGAACGGCCCCGATCTCCCTTAACAGCGCACTGCGGTTGGGAAGGCCGCTCAGAGAATCGTGATAGGCCAGATAGTGTTGCTGTTGCTTTGTCCGTTCCTGTGCTTCGTAATCCTCGAACAGCAGGGCGATGAGCATGGTTGCCAGTGGATAGAACAGCAGAATGTTGGTGCCGAGGGCACTGATCACCTGTCGACCGTGTCCATCAGGCAAAAAGGTGAAGAGTCCGAGCACGGCCAGTTGTACCACCAGGCCGAAACCGAACAGCAGCAGCGGCCCCAGTGGTCCCCCGCGCTTTTTTCGCAGGTAGTGGAAATAGACGCCGATGGCGGCCGAGACAGCGATCACCGCAATACCGACCGGCGCGCCGCCACCGCCGAGCCAAGCGCGGTAGGCGGCGGCGGTCACTGCGCTGACCAACGCTACCAGCGGGCCGCCGATATAGCCGGCGATCGCTATGATAATGGAGCGACCGTCGAAGATGATGCCGGGGGAGTGCTCGAGCGGGTCCATCATGCCGACCACGGCCACCAGACCCAGGAGCAGGCCGAAGGTGAGTTGTCCGACAAGAGTGTGCGGCAGGCGTCGTGAGATCAATAACTGATAGAGCGCAACCAGCGCGACCAGCATGGCGGTATTGTGGATAAGCTCGATGATGTCCATTGCATCGGCTCCATAGAAAACATGAAGCCCAGTGTAACGGGTTTAATACAGCCCGTCAGCAGATCTTGGGCCGGTGGAAAATGGCCCCTATGGCTGCTGTATGAGTGCCTGTGAAGCGCTCCCGTGCAGCAGTGACTGTCGGCAATGCAGGAGCCGCAGTTCGGTCGATCCCCGGCAGAGTACGGTGAATATCTGTAGAATGGCCGGAAATTTCGTAACAAACCCCGGAATCATGAAAAAAGAAGAGATCCAGCGCCTCCGTATTGATATTCTTTGCGACGACAAAAGCGTCCTCTCCCTGCTGATGGACCGCAACGGTCGTGTCAGCCGCCAGGGCAGCGGCGCCATGCCCGCCAATGATTTCTCCGTGATGAGCGAAGGGGACGGTTCGATCTTCGCCGCACTGGTCGATGCCCTGGAGGATCAGCTGTTTGACCATGCCGGGGTCTACGACCACCCGGACAAATCCGGTCTGCCAATCACCTACAGCATCGCCTTCCTCGGCACCAGCCCCGAGGATGTGGCGGTATTCGAGTTCCGTCTCGGCACCGAGACCGGGGATGTGGGCGAATTACTGCCCTATTTCGATCAGTTCATCTCCAAGGCGGTGATGGCGACCGATGGATGGTATGCCAAAGAGAAGGAAAAGGCCGAACAGGAAAAAGAGGCCAAAGAGTAAGCGGGAGATCGGTAGAGGTGGACAAGCTGCCGGGCCGTATCGATTGGCGGCCCGGCAGGCTGCAGAACGGGTGTTACCAACTCTTGTAGGGTAGAAACTTGCCGCTCATCGTCACCCGGACGCGATCGCCGGCCGGGTTCTCCTCCTTGTCGATATGCATGGAAAAATCGATGGCGCTCATAATGCCATCGCCGAATTTTTCGTGAATCAGCTCCTTGATGGTCTCTCCGTATACACCGACGATCTCATACCAGCGGTAAATAACGGGATCGGTAGGAATGGCCTGGTCCCAGCTCTTGTGCGGAAATTGCTGCAGCGCCGTTGAGATCTCTGTAGGCAGTCCAAGCACCTCGCACACCTTGTCGGCGAATTCCGGTTTGAGGCTGTTCATGCCAAGACAGGCCGAGGTGAGAAATACCGGAGAGAGCCCCGCCCTCCCGGCGATCGCTTCCCAATCGAGGCCGGACTGGGTCTTGGCAGCGAGAATGGTTTCAGTCATTTCTATCTTTTTCATGGTCAAGCTCCTTACGGATTGTTGAGCCGGCACCCGGAGATGCCAGTGCTGGAAAGGGGGGTTAAGGCAAGGTGTCGTTGCTGAGCAGCAACACAATGATGAGAAGCAGGATCAGGGAGATGCCCTGCCAGAAGAGCACGGGGTTGCGTTCCAGTAACGGCGGCCATGACTTGCTTAAAAAGGCACGATTCGGCCGGCGCAGATCATGGATGAATTCGGAAATCTCATCGTAGCGGTGGTAAGGGTTGGGGTGGACCGCCTTTCTGATCGCAAAATCGACCCAGGCAGGGATGGTTAGGTTGTCGTCGAGCACCGACGCGTAGACCAGTTTTCGTTGTGCCGCCCGGGTGGTCGCCTGCGCCACACGGGTGCCGTAGGGCAAACGCCCGGACAGCATCTGATAGGCGATGACACCGAGTGAAAACATGTCCGAACGGGTGGTGCCGGTATCGCCGAGGAAGTACTCGGGTGCTGTGTACTGCGCGGTGCCGAGGATCTGCTGCTCATGGCGGCCGGCGTTCTCGGCGACTCCGGCAACCCGCACCGAGCCGAAATCGATGATCTTCACGGTTCCCGTTTTGTCGATCATGATATTGTTGGGCCGCAGATCCTGGTGCAGCATCTCTTGGCGGTGCAAGGCGCGTAAGCCCCGGGCGATTTGCTCAACGATGTTGCGGACTGTTTCGATATCAGGACAGGGATTGTCGGTCATCCATTGTGACAGGGTTTGCCCCTCGATGAACTCGGTGACAATGTACAGGTAGTTGCGTTTGCGCGTCAGTTCGCACGGTTTTAATACGTGCGCATTGTCGATTCGGCGTGCCACCCATTCCTCCATCAGGAATCGCTCCAGATAGGCATCGTCGTTGCGCAGATCGATGGAGGGAACCTTCAGGGCGACCTGTTTCCCGGTTTCAATGTCGACAGCCAGATAGACATGACTGCGGCTGCTGTTGTGCACATCACGTACGATCTCGTAACCGTCGAATGTCATCCTGGGCCGCAGTTCCGGTGGGAACGGCAGGGCAGTCGCCTGCTGGTGAAGTTCGTCGATGTTGTGGTGCGGCAGTTCATCGATGCGAACGATCTGGATGGAAAGGTTATCCATGCTGCCGCAGTGGTATGCCTCCTCCACAATCGCCCGGGCGGCGCGGTCCAGATTGTCACTGTGCGCGTGGATCGTATCGACGGTAAATGTTTCCTGGGCGAACTCGTAAACCCCGTCCGTCGCCAGGACGAAGGTGTCGCCGATTTCTAGCGCGTGGGATCGGTAATCGATCTCCAGTCTATCGCGCATGCCGAGGGCACGACTGAGATAGCTTTTCTCACGCGACACCCACAGGCGGTGATCTTCGGTCAACTGTTCGAGGCGGTTGTCGATGAGGCGGTAGACTCGTGTATCACCGGCATGAAAGATGTGCGCGGTGGTAGATTTGAGTACCAGTGCGCTGAAGGTGCAGACATAACCCCGGTCCATCTCGTAACGATTTGGGCCGTTACGGGTCTGTGCGTAAAGCCAGGAGTTGGTCGCGCGCAGCACGCGCTGCACGGAAGTCTTCACCGACCATGACTCAGGGGTGGAAAAGTAATCCTCCAGAAAGCCTTTGACTGAGGTCTCGCTGGCAATCTGACTGACACCGCTGGTACTGATGCCGTCGGCGAGCGCCACGGCTATCCCTTTCGAACTCAACAGCGGTTCATTCGGGATAGAGGCCGCATGAAAATCCTGGTTGACCGCCTTGCGGCCCCTGTCGGAGTGTTGGCCGATGGTGATGCGTAACTGTTTCGTCATAACGTAAAAAACCTCGGCCCCTGATGGAGCCGAGATATCATGGGCGGATAATCAGGCCTTGTTCAGAACGCGTTCCGGACTGGTCCTGACGTGGGTGAAATAGAGCGGGAGTCCGACCAGGACAAAACCGCCTACCAGATTGCCCAGGGCCGTCGGGATCTCATTCCAGATCAAATAGTCAGAGACGGTAAAGCCGCCACCCATGATCATGGAGAAGGGGAACAGGAACATGTTGACGATGGAATGTTCGAAGCCCATGAAGAAGAACAGCATGACTGGCATCCACATGGCCATCATCTTGGCACTGGCGGAGGTGGAGATCATCGCGCCGACCACACCCATGGAGACCATCCAGTTGCATAACATGCCACGAATGAAGATGGTGAACCATCCATCGAGACCATGTTCTTTATAGCCAAGGGTTCGGGATTCACCGATATGTCCGACCTTTTCCGCGATAACCCCGCCATCAATGCTGTAGCCATAGGTCAGGATAAAGGACATCATGAAGGCGACGGACAGTGCACCGGCGAAGTTGCCGACAAAAACCAGGCCCCAGTTGCGCATGACCTGGCCGAAGGTCACACCGGGACGTTTGTCGATAAGCGCGAGAGGAACGAGGGTGAAAACCCCGGTAAGGAGATCGAATTTCATCAGGTAGAGCATGATGAAACCAACGGGGAACAGGATGGCGCCGGTGAGCGGGGATCCGGTTTTCGTCGCCACGGTAATGGCGAAAATGGCCGCGAGGCCCAGTATGGCACCGGCCATGAAGGCACGGATCAGGGTGTCCTTGGTGGACATAAACACTTTCGACTCACCCGAATCGACCATTTTTGATACGAACTCGCTGGGCTCCAGGTACGACATAATAACTCCCTCTCTGGTTGTTTAGTGAAGCTAAAAGTTACTCTGCAATATTGATGCCAGGAATTGAGTTTTCCCTGGATGCGAAGACACGTGCGTTACTGGCCCTGGGTGACATGTAAGGCGGAGTGATCGGTGGTTGTTTTGGTGCGTTCTGCACTGTTATGTAGCGCTTCATGCAACAACGCTTTGAGCTCTGGCAGGCAAGAACCACAGTTGCCGCCAGCCTTGAGCTCCTTGGTAATCTGTTCGATGCTGGTGATGCGTTTCTCGCGTATCGTCTGACGGATGGTTTCGCTGCCGACGCCGAAGCAGGCACAGACCGAGGGGCCGGCGTCCTGTTGCTGGCGCAGCGGTTTTCCGGCGAGCAGGGCGATGCGTTCGTTGCCGCCGAGGGCTGGCTGGGCAAACAGCGGTTCGATCCAGTCGTGCGCCGGCAGGTGCCGATCGGGGCCGATGTGGAGGCAACTCTCCAGGCTGCCGTTGACGATGCGCGCGGCGCGATATTGTTGTGTTGCCGGGTCGAAGTATTCGATCCAGCCCACGTCCTGTTCCGGCGAGCACAGCACAGCACGGGCGCTTTGCGCCCAGTCGGCGGGGACCTGATCGCCGGCAAGCTGGTAGCGCCACAGGCCGTCGCCGCGTGAGCAACTCCAGTAGCTGGCCTCGTTGGGGGTGAGCCGGCGGCGACTAAGCAGGAAGCCGAACCAGGCGGGCTGACAGGGCACGATACGTGCCGGGGCATGTTTCGATTCGGGCTGACCTGAGACCGGATCGGTGACGGCGCTGATCAGCGCATCGACACGTGCAGCGCTGGCAAATTGCGCGTTCCAGTGAATGGGGACAAAGAGCGAGCCCGGTTGTTGCCGCTCACTGAGATGGGCGCGCACGGTGATGCTGCCCTGTTTCCCTTCCACCTTGACCAGCGCATTGTCTTCGATGCCGTGGCGTGCGGCATCCTGCGGGTGGAGTTCGGCGTAGGGCTCCCGGGTATGGGTGGCGAGGCGCGGCGATTTGCCACTGCGCGTCATGGTATGCCAGTGGTCGCGTACGCGGCCGGTGTTAAGGCAGAGCGGAAGCTGCTCGTCGGGTTCATGCGCCGGTGGCTGCGGAGCGACGGCGATGAAGCGTGCCTTGCCATTGGGGGTGAAGAAGCGGCCGTCGCTGAAGAGGCGAACGCTCCCCTCAGGCTGTTTGTCGGTCACGGGCCATTGCCTGGGCGCCAGGACATCGTATTGCTCCGCACTCAGACCGCCAAGGCCGCCAATGTCGAGGTCCCGCGTGCCGTCGTTGTGGCAGGCGGTCAGCCGTGCATGCTCGGAAAAGATTTCGGCGGGAAGGGCATAGGCGAACTGCTCGGCAAAGCCCATGCGTTTTGCCACTTCACTGAGGATCCACCAGTCTGCCCTGGCGCTGCCCGGTGCGGCGAGAAAGGCGCGCTGCCGCGAGATGCACCGTTCGGAGTTGGTGACCGTGCCCTCCTTCTCGCCCCAACCGAGTGCCGGCAGCTTGATGTGGGCAAGGTCTACGGTGTCGGTGTGCGCCATGTTGTCGGAGACCACCACCAGCTCGCATTTTTCCAGCGCAGCCTTGACCCTGTCTGCATCGGGCATGCTCACCACGGGATTGGTGGCCATGATCCACACCGCCTTGACCTTGCCCTCTTCCACGGCGCGGAAAAGATCCACCGCCTTGAGTCCCGGCTTGTCGGCAATCGCAGGGGATTGCCAGAACGACTGTACCAGGGCGCGGTGCCCGGGATCCTCAAGCTCCATATGCGCGGCGAGCTGGTTGGCCAGGCCGCCGACCTCGCGGCCGCCCATGGCGTTGGGTTGGCCGGTAATGGAGAAGGGCCCCATGCCGGGACGACCGATGCGGCCGGTGAGCAGATGGCAGTTAATGATCGCATTGCCCTTGTCGGTGCCGCTGGAGGACTGGTTGATCCCCTGGGAGAAGAGCGTGACCACCCGCTCGGTGCGGGCGAAGAGATCAAAGAACTGCTCGAGCAGCGCACCGTCCAGCGCGCACAGTTCGGCCACGCTCCGGATCGTTGGTGAGGAGTCCCGGGCCGCGGCGAGCGCGGCGTCGGCCCCTTCAGTGAACCGGGCGGTGTAGAGGGTGTTGTGCTCCTGCTGCTGGTCGAGATAATGCAGCATGCCGTTGAACAGAAACGCATCACTGCCGGGCTTGAGCGGCAGGTGCAGATCGGCGATCTCGCAGGTCGCAGTGCGGCGCGGGTCGATCACGACAATGCGTATGTCCGGGTATCTCTTTTTGGCCTGGACGATACGCTGGTAAACCACCGGGTGGCACCAGGCGGTGTTGGAGCCGGTGATGACGATGAGCTTGGCCCGCTCCAGATCCGCGTAACTGCAGGGCACACTGTCGGAACCGAAGGCACGCTTGTAGGCGGCCACAGCGGATGACATGCACAGGCGCGAATTGGTGTCGATGTTGGCCGAGCCGATGAATCCCTTCATCAGCTTGTTGGCGACGTAGTAATCCTCGGTGAGGAGTTGCCCGGAGACATAGAAGGCCACCGCATCGGGGCCGTGCTCCGCGATGAGGGCACGAAAACGTGAGGCGACGCTATCCAGTGCCGTGTCCCAGTCGCTGACCTGTCCGTCGACGATCGGGTGCAGCAGGCGGCCCTCCATGTCCAGAGTCTCACCCAGCGCCGCGCCCTTGGAACAGAGGCGGCCGAAGTTTGCCGGATGATCCGGGTCGCCCTTGATAGTTACCGTGCCGTCAGGCGCAGTCGAGGCGATAACGCCGCAGCCGACGCCGCAGTAGGGGCAGGTTGTTTTGACTTCTTTCATGATTAAAACCTTATTCACCGCAAAGGCGCAAAGAACGCAAAGGAAAACTCGGGCTGCGCATCGGTAGGCCCGATGTGGTGGTAGGAGGTAGGCCCGATATAGCGTAGCGGTATCGGGCAGGTTCTGCCGGACACCGCCCCGCCATGTCCGGCCTACGAACTTCACTCATGATTAAAATCTTTTCACCGCAAAGGCGCAAAGGCGCAAAGAACGCAAAGAGGAATACTTGTTTGTTTGCTTCAGTTTCTTGTCGCAGCCTGAAAAACATGATCAACGCCATTGATTGCCGGGAATAATCTCCCGGCTGTATCTTTATTGGTGTTTTCTTCGCGTTCTTCGCGTCTTTGCGGTTCGATTTGTTTTTTACATCGCCGCGATGTTAGCTGCGGATGCGGCGATGGCAACCACGCCGTCTTCCACCTGCACCGGGTAGCTGTGGCTGCACCCCTTGTCGGGGGCGACCGCCTCGCCGGTTTGCAGATCGATGCTCCAGTTGTGCAACGGACAGGCGACTTTGTTGCCGTAGACGATGCCCTGGGACAACGGTCCGCCCTTGTGCGGACAGTGATCGCGCAGGGCGAAGATCTTGTCGTCCGCGGTGCGGAACACGGCGATCTCACCCTCGGCGGTGGCGACGACACGTGCGCCCAGGCGCGGGATATCTTCAATGCTTCCAACGGTTATCCACTCTGACATTGCTTTTCTCCGATGCATGAGTCACCACAGAGACGCGGAGTACGCGGGGGTGTCGGCAGGCGTACTCATCTGGTTTTCTCTGTGCTCTTCGTGTCTCTGTGGTGATAGTTTTTGGATTTACTTGTTCAACACGTCGTCGCGCACGGACTCGGCGATGGCGGCGGCTTCGCCGATGAGTTCATTCGGCACGTTCAGTTCTTGCAGTGCGGCGCCGAGGTTGTCCATCACCGCATCGAAGTGGCTGTCGTTGAGACCAAGCTTCTCCACCAGGTGGGCGTGGCCCTCGCGCATATTCCTGCCGGTGTAGCCGGGCATGCCGCCGAAGGCGTAGGTCAGAAACATCTTCTGGTGCCCGCGCTGGCGCGCCATGTCGGTGTTGGTAAAGAAATGGTTGATACGCTCATCGGCCAGGACCTTGTCGTAGAACAGGTCGACGGCGGCGTTGATGGCGGGCTCGCCGCCGATACGTTCGTAGAGTGTACTCATGGCTGTTTCTCCTTGCTGGTTGGGTGGTTAGCTGTTGGCGGCGACCTTGTCATCGCTCGAGTTAAAATTCTTCATCGGCACGAACTGCAGGCGGTGTTCCTCTTTCGACAGCTCGTTCCATGGGTCGCTTTGCGACACCTCCTGCGAGATGAGGAAGCGTGCGTTGAGCGCCCTGCGGTTCTCGGCATCGTCAACGATACGCTCCTTGACATAGTTGAGGCCGACCCGTTCGATCCAGGGGGCGGTGCGCTCCAGGTAGCGCGCCTCTTCGCGGTAGAGCTGCATGAAGGCGCCGGCATACTCCAGTACCTCGCCATCGGTCTCGACACGGGCCAGCAGATCGGTGACGCGCACCTTGATGCCGCCGTTACCGCCGACGTGCAGCTCATAGCCGGAATCGACCGCGACCACGCCGAAGTCCTTGATCGTTGCCTCGGCACAGTTGCGTGGACAGCCGGAGACTGCCATCTTGAATTTGTGCGGTGTCCAGGAGGCCCAGGTGAGCTTTTCCAGTGCGATCCCCATGCCGACCGAGTCCTGGGTGCCGAAGCGGCAATACTGCGAGCCGATGCAGGTCTTCACCGTGCGTAGCGCCTTGCCGTAGGCGTGGCCGGAGACCATGCCGGCGGCATTGAGGTCTTTCCACATCTCGGGCAGTTGCTCCTTCTTCACGCCGACCAGGTCGATACGCTGCCCGCCTGTCACCTTCACCATCGGCACGTTGTATTTCTCCGCCGCATCGGCAATGGCACGCAGTTCCTGCGGCGTGGTGACGCCGCCCCACATCCGCGGCACCACGGTGTAGCTACGATCTTTCTGGATGTTGCCGTGCACCCGCTCGTTGACGAAGCGTGACTGCGGATCGTCCTTGGCCTGTTGCGGCCAGCTGGAGATGAGGTAGTAGTTGAGCGCCGGGCGGCAGCTGGGGCAGCCGTTGGGGGTGCGCCAGTCGAGGTGCTGGAATACCGCCTCCATGGAGGTCAGCTCGTCATCGCGAATCGCCGCGCGCACCTGGTCATGACTGTGTTCGGTGCAGGGGCACATCGGCTTGACCTTGGGGTGGGAGAGATCGCTACCGACGGTGGCGGCGAGGATCTGCTCCACCAGGCCGCTGCAGCCGCCGCAGGAGGCGGAGGCCTTGGTGTGTGCCTTCACCTCGTCCAGGGTGAAGAGGCCTTCGGTGGTGATGGCGCGCACGATGTCGCCCTTGGTGACGCCGTTGCAGCCGCACACCTCGGCATCGTCGGCCATGTTCATCACCGCGTTGCCGCCGCCGTGGCCGGAATCGGCAAGGTGCCCCTGGCCGAACATCAGGCTGTCGCGGAAGGCGCTGATGTCGGAGCCGTCGCGCATCAGCTGGAAGTACCAGGGACCGTCCATGGTGGAACCGTAGAGCAGGGCGCCCTGGATGCGGTTATCCTTCAGTACCACCTTTTTGTAAACGCCCCTGGAGGGGTCGCGGTAGACGATGCGCTCACACTGTTCATCGCCGTTAAAGTCTCCGGCGGAAAAGAGATCGACACCGGTCACCTTCAGTTTGGTGGAGGTGATGGAGCCCTCGTAGCGGCCATAGCCGAGTTTGGCAATGTGGTTGGCACACACCTTGGCCATCTCGAACAGCGGTGCAACCAGGCCGTAGCACTGGTTGCGATGCTGTACGCACTCACCCACAGCATAGACGCGCGGGTCGTAGGTCTGCATGGTGTCGTTAACCACGATGCCGCGGCCGCAGTAGATCCCCGCCGACTTGGCCAGGGCGATGTTGGGGCGGATGCCGACGGCCATTACCACCAGATCGGCGGTGATCTCGCGTCCATCCTCGAAGGTTACCGCCTGGACCCGCTTGCGTCCGATGATCTCCTTGGTACTGGCCCCCATCAGGAATTCAACGCCGCGCCCTTCCAGCTCTTTTTGCAGCAACTGGCCCGCTTCGCTGTCGAGTTGCTGGTTCATCAGGGTGTCGCTGATGTGCACCACGCGCACCCTCATGCCGTGCTTCTGCAGGCCGTTGGCCGCCTCCAGCCCGAGCAGGCCGCCGCCGATCACCACCGCGTGTTTGTATCTTTGCGCCGTGGCGATCATCGTCTCCACGTCCTGCACATCGCGGAAGCCGATCACCCCCTCCAGTTCATGGCCGGGCACCGGCAGGATGAAGGGGTTGGAGCCGGTGGCGAGCAGCAGCCGGTCATACTCGGCCTCGGTGCCGTCATCGGCTCTGACCACGAGGTTCTTGCGGTCGATCTTTACGATCTTCGTGCCGGTGTGCAGGGTGATGTTGTTGTCGGCGTACCACTCGGGGGTGTTGAGCATGATCTCATTAAGCGTCGTCTCGCCGGTCAGCATTGGTGAGAGCATGATGCGGTTGTAGTTGCCGTAGGGCTCGGCGCCGAATACGGTGATGTCATGGGCTCCCGGGGCCAGCTTAAGCAGCTCCTCAAGGGTGCGCACACCGGCCATGCCGTTGCCTATCAGTACCAGTTTTTCTTTCATTGTCGTGACTCCTATACAGACGGGTTGGCTGCGTTGTCGGCGGCGTTAGTCAGCCGGTTCAACTGTGCCAGTTCGCCGAGGTCGATGGAGAGGTGGTGCACGTCGAAGCCGCGCAAGTACTCAAGTGGTCCTGATGGATCGAAGGTGCGACCGTCGAGAAAACGGTCCGGGCCCATCAGCAGCGACTCGCGGCCCTCGTGCAATTTCCAGCTGTTGTCATGGTGGCCTTCGAGTTTGTAGTCGATGCTCGGGCAAAGCAGTTCGAGGGCTGCGGCTGCCTCGCGGTAGATGTCCGGGCGATATACCTCTTCTGCAATGGCGCGCATGTCGACCGCCTTGTCGATCTGCCCCCAGCGCACCATCTGGCTGATGAACCACAGTGCATGTGATCGCCAGGGGAAGTTGGCGGCGTAACGGTAAAAAACATTGAAGTCGGGCAGGGCGCGAGGCATCTCATTGGCGGCATACTGAAAGGTGCCGGTCATCGACATACGTACTACATATTCGGGCGCGTTGACGTAAATGCTGCGCGAGATCATCGCGACCGCTTCAAGACGGTTCTGCAGCTCGTCCAGCCAGCGGCTCGCCTCGAGCAGTGCCATCAACAGAGCCCTGTGGGTGTTGGGGTACTGCTCGGCCCACTCCTGGGTGACGCCAAGCACCTTCTCCGGGCTGTTGTTCCATATCTCGTATTTAGTGATCAGGGTGTGGCCGAGACCGGCCTGCACTGCCTGCGCATTCCACGGCTCGCCAACGCAGTAGCCGTCGATGGTTCCCTTCTCCAGCTGGCCGACCATCTGCGGCGGCGACACCACCACCAGGCGTATATCCTCGTCCGGGTCGATTCCGGCGGCGGCCATCCAGTAACGCAGCTCATAGTTGTGGGTGGAGTAGGGAAACACCATGGCGAAGGTGAGCGGCTCACCTCCGGCCTTTCTGTTGTTTTCGATCACTTTTTTCAGTGCGCGCGCGCTCAGGGGGCGCTGCGTCATCACCTGCGGATCGGCCTGCTGCATGCGTGCGAACAGCGCGTTGGAGACGGTGATGGCATTGCCGTTGAGATCCATGGAGAAGGCGGTGACCATCGATTTGGTCATCGGTCCGATGCCGAGACTCATGGCGAGGGGCATACCGGCTAGCATCTGCGCGCCATCGAGGATGCCGAGCGCGACCTTGTCGCGGATATTGGCCCAGGAGGTCTCCTTGGAGAGTGTCACCTTGAGACCATACTTGTCGAAGTAGCCTTTCTCTTTTGCGACGACCAGCGGGGCGCAGTCGGTCAGCGGGATAAAGCCCAGGCTCAGTTCGCTTTTTTCCAGGTTGTCAGTCATAACGATTCCACCGTTTTAGTAAAATCACCACAGAGGCACGGAGGAAGACTATTTACAGGCGTCGTTTTGCATTGACTGCCGGTATTAATCGTCCGGGAAGTAGCAGCATGTGTTTTTCTCCGTGAACGCCGTAACTCTGTGGTGAATATCATGTTTTTTTCCTTTATCCGGCGGCTATCTTGAGTGTCGGTTTCAACACTTCTTCCGCACTTTCTTCTGCGGACTTCTTTACCGGCACGTCGGACTGGGCGTGGCGTTCGTGCAGGAAGCGCAGCACTTCGGCTCGGTAGTGGTTGTAGGATGGGGCGTCGGCGAGCGCGAGACGATTGCGCGGGCGCTCCAGTTCAATGTTCAGGATCTCGCCGACGGTGGCCGAGGGACCGTTGCTCATCATTACGATGCGATCGGAGAGCAGCACCGCCTCGTCCACGTCGTGGGTAATCATGATCACCGTGTTGTTGAGGTCTGCCTGGATCTCCATCAGCGAATCCTGCATGTGGGTGCGGGTGAGCGAGTCGAGCGCACCGAAGGGCTCGTCCATCAGCAGCACCTTGGGTTCCATCGCCAGCGCACGGGCGATGCCGACGCGCTGTTTCATGCCGCCGGAGATCTCGTCGGGGCGGCGATCCATGGCGTGGCCCATGTGCACCAGCTCCAGATTGTGCAGGGTCCAGGCGTGGCGCTCCTGCTTGCTGCGGGTTTTCCTGAACACCTGGTCCACGGCCAGACGCACGTTGTCATACACGGTAAGCCACGGCAGCAGCGAATGGTTCTGGAACACCACGGCACGGTCGGGGCCGGGCTCGTCGACCTCGCGGTTCTCCAGCAGCACGCCGCCGCTGGTGGCCTGCAGCATCCCGGCAACGATGTTCAGTACGGTCGACTTGCCGCAGCCGGAGTGACCGATAAGTGAAATGAATTCGCCCTTGTCGATCTTCAGCGAAATATCGTCGAGCACATCCAACGGACCGTTGTCGGTGTCGAAGGTGATGCTCAGGTTTTCCAGGCTCAGGTATGTGTTCATAGCTAGAACTCCTTAAAAAAACTCATCGCAAAGGCGCAGGGACGTTCGCTGCGATATTCAGTAGGTTTCATGTTTTGCATTCCTCTGCGCCTTTGCCTCTTTGCGGTGAGGATTGTTTTTTAGCGCAGCACCGCGTTGCGGTCCCAGGTGACGCGGCGTTGCAGCAACAGCATGCCGCGGTCGAGCAGGAAGCCGATGAGTCCGATCACCAGTACGGCGACCATGATGCGGGCCAGGGAGTCGGAACTTCCGTTCTGGAATTCGTCCCACACGAATTTTCCGAGGCCGGGGTTCTGCGCCAGCATTTCGGCGGCGATCAACACCATCCAGCCGATGCTGAGCGACAGACGCAGGCCGGTGAACATCATCGGCGTGGCTGAGGGAAGGATGATCTTCACCGTCTTGGTGAACCAGCCGAGGCGCAGCACGCGGCTGACGTTGAGCAGATCCTTGTCCACCGAGGAGACGCCGACGGTGGTATTGATGATGGTCGGCCAGAGGCAGCAGAGGGTAACGGTGATAGCCGAGGTGACGAAGGATTTGGCGAACAGTGGATCGTCGCTGACATAAACCGCACTGACCACGATGGTCACCAGCGGCAGCCACGCCAGCGGCGAGACCGGTTTGAAGATCTGGATCAGCGGATTGAGGGCTTGATAGAGCGTGGCGCTCATGCCGCAGACGATGCCAATGGGTATGGCGATGAGCGAGGCGAGCAGGAAGCCGGTCGCTACGGTGAGCAGACTGGTGCCGATCTGATCGAAAAAGGTCGGGGCGCCGGTGTAGGGGCGGATCTTTGGTTCATAGTCCGGGTCGTGCTTGAGTCGTTCGGCGTTGCGCTGCTCCTGGCGCTGGTAGAAAGCTACCTCCTTTTCCTGTGAGACCTGATGCTCCTTGTAGAGTTGAGCCGTTTGCTCCCACACCTTGGCCGGGCCGGGCAGGGTGCCGAGTGAGGTTTCGATCTTCGATGCGGCGGCGCCCCACATCGCCAGGAAGATGGCAATGGCGACAAACGGGATGAACAGGTTGCGGCTGACGCCGACGGTCATTTTGACGAACCGCTCACCCTGCAGGGCACCCTGTATGCGCTCCAGCCAGAGCGCATTGAAGGTGCTGCATGTGTTAAAGATATGTGTACTCATGGTCATGCCCTTGCTGTATTTGATTGTTCACCACAGAGGCACGGAGGGCACAGAGAAGACCAAACCTGTTGGCTGGAGTGGGCGCATAACAGCCCTTTCACTGCATGTATCTCCGTGTACTCTGTGCCTCTGTGGTTAACTATCCAAATTAAATCTTTTCCTTACCCTTCAGGCCGATGTCGAAATTTTTCAGGTAGTCGTTCGGCTTGTGGCCGTCATAGGTGATGCCGTCGATGAAGTGGGTCTGCGGAGCGCGGAAACCGTCTTCCTTGGCGAAGTCGGGGAACTCGCCGGCGCTCATCTTGCCCTCGGCAATCAGCTCGCTGGCCGCTTCGCTGTAGATGTCCGGGCGGTAGACCTTTTTGGCGATATCCATGTACCAGCTGTCCGGCTTCTGTTCGGCAACCTGGCCCCAGCGGCGCATCTGGGTCAGATACCAGACGGCGTCGGAGTAGAAGGGATAGGTGGCGTTGTAGCGGAAGAAGACGTTGAAGTCAGGGACTTCGCGCTTGTCGCCCTTTTCGTACTCGAAGGTGCCGGTCATGGAATTGGCGATGACCTCGTAATCGGCGCCCACATACTGCGGCTTGGCGAGGATCTTCACCGCCTCGGGACGGTTGGCATTGTTGTTCTCATCCAGCCATTTGGCGGCGCGGATCAGGGCTTTCACCACGGCCTTGTGGGTGATCGGGTATTTGTCGGCCCACTCCTTGGAGACGCCGAACACCTTCTCCGGGTTGTTTTTCCAGATCTCGTAGTCGGTGATCACCGGCACACCGATGCCCTTGAACACCGCCTGCTGGTTCCACGGCTCGCCGACGCAGTAACCGTAGATGGTGCCCGCTTCCATGGTCGCCGGCATCTGCGGCGGCGGGGTCACGGAGAGCAGCGCATCGGCCTTGAGGGTGCCGCTGGTGTCGCCCTTGGCCGGGGCATAGAAACCGGGGTGGATACCGCCGGCGGCGAGCCAGTAGCGCAATTCGTAGTTGTGGGTGGATACCGGGAAGACCATGCCCATCTTGAACGGCTTGCCTTCCTTCTTGTACTTGTCGACCACGGGCTTGAGGGCGTCGGCCTTGATCGGGTGCACCGGCTTGCCGTCCTTGTCCTTGGGCACAAAGGGCTTCATCTCATCCCAGATCTTGTTGGAAACGGTAATCGCGTTGCCGTTCAGATCCATGGAGAAGGCGGTGATGATGTGCGCCTGGGTACCGAAACCGATGGTCGCGCCGAGCGGCTGGCCGGCCAGCATGTGCGCGCCGTCCAGTTCGCCATCGATGACGCGATCCAGCAGTACCTTCCAGTTGGCCTGGGCCTCGAGGGTGACATAGAGGCCTTCGTCCTCGAAGTAGCCCTTTTCATAGGCAATAGCCAATGGCGCCATGTCGGTCAGCTTGATGAAGCCGAATTTCAGTTCCTCTTTTTCCGGGTATTCCTTGGCGATGGCGCTGTTCAACACGGTGCTGCCGCCCAGCAGGATGCCAGCGGCAAGCACTGCCAGGCCGGTTTTGCGCAGAAAGCCGCTGCCTTGGTCGTTGGTGCGTTTCTTCATCATCTGTCCCTCGTTCTCGAGCCATAAAAAAAGGCGTCCGACCGCCACGAAGAATCTCCGCGCGGAAGGACGCCTTTGTCCAGAAAGTGTTTTATCTACAACGCGACTGCAACCCGCCGTTGGGTATCTGCAATCACCTTGTCACGCCAGCATCGTTGCCGACGTGCTTACCTAGGCTTTCGCAATGACCGTGCCAGAATGGCAGAGAGGATATGAAATGTCTTTCCGATTAACGGCTTAACTGACTATGTCGAGATTTGTCTGCCTGTCGGCAGGTTCCCTCTGTGCCCCAATATGATCTGCGGCGAAGCGATGTTGCATCGGGGTGGTGCAGGATTGGTTGCTAACAACTAATCTCATTCCAACAACTCCATCACCGAGATCACATTGCGCGCCACTTCGACCAGCTTCTGGCTGCGGTCCATGGCGATCTTGCGCAGCGCCTGATAGGCACCCTCCTCGTCCATGCCCTGACGTTTCATCAGTAGCCCCTTGGCGCGATCAATGATCTTGCGCTCTTCCAGGGTGATCCTGGTTTTCGTCAATTCGTCGCGCAGGGCCTGGTATTCGCGAAAGCGGGCGATGGCTACCTCCATCACCGGCTTGACCCGCTTGCTGCTCAGGCCGTCGACGATGTAGGCACTGACGCCGGCCTTGATCGCTTTGTGGATCGCATCGCTGTCCTGGTCTTCGGCGAACATTACGATGGGGCGCGGCTGGTCGCGGCTGATGCTGTGCATGTGCTCCAGCGTGTCGCGGTCGGGGGACTCGAGATCGACGATGATCACGTCGGGCTGGTGAAGCTGCACCTGATGGGCGAGATTATCGCTGGTGATCACCTTGGCAATCACCTGGTACCCGGCATCACTCAGGGCCTGTTCCAACAGGGCGGATCGCCCCCTGTTCTCATCCACAAGGAGAACGCGCAGTCCCTGTTGCCCTGTCTGCTCCGCCATGCGATTTACCGTCTTTGTGTGAAGGATGAAAAAAGGCCGAGACGGCTACCCATGCCTGCCCCGACCCTTATGCCATCATGGCTTGCCGTGTGAGAGATCCGTTTATCAGCACGAAGGCAGTCGTTTCCTACAGCATTGTTCAGCAACCGCCGTGCCACATCAGTAAAAAGACTCTCTGTGCTCACGCCCCGGGGGCATGCGGCGTGTCACCGCCACGTGACCGCACCAAATCCGGGCAGAGCGGCAGGGTATTGCATCGTGCGGGTGCACTGTGGGCAGGAGGAGTCAGAGGCCCGGGATGCTCTCCAGGTCCACCTCGTCTATCTGGCTGCTGTCGAGGTACTGGTGGGCATATTTTTCGAAGATGCGTTCCCTTACGAAGATATCGAACAGGTCCGGGTCGATGTGATCGCCCTGCTTCATGAAACCGAGGATGCGCAGCGCCTCGGAGAGCTTTTTTCCCTCCTTGTAGGGGCGATCCTTGGCGGTGAGGGCATCAAAAATATCGGCAATGGCCATGGTGCGTGCCTGCACCGACATCTGACTGCCCTTCAGTCCGCGCGGATAGCCGGAGCCGTCCATCTTCTCGTGGTGACCGCCGGCGTATTCGGGAACGTGCTTGAGGTGCTTGGGGAAGGGTAGTGCCTCGAGCATCTTGATGGTGGCGACGATGTGGTTGTTGATCACCTCGCGCTCTTCAGGAGTCAGTGTTCCCTTTTCTATGGTGAGGTTGTAGCGTTCGTTCTCGGTTAGCAACGGCAGTTCGCTGCCGTGGTAATTCCAGTGTCGACGCCCGATATCATGCACCCGCTGCCGGTCTTGCTCTGACATGAACTCTCCACCAGTATTACTGATGTGCAGAAAGTCGAGCTCCTCATCGAGCTGATGAAGGGTGTCCCGGTACTCCTGCTGCAGTGCTGCCTCATCGATGAGTTCGCCCCTCTCCAGTGCGGCCTGCCGCTTTTTCAGCATGACGATCTCGGCATCGCGCTTGAGGATCTCAAAGCGGGTGTCGACGGTCTCGATGCGGTCGTAGATGGTCTCCAGCTTGGTCGATTTGTCGACCACGTATTCGGGGGTGGTGATCTTGCCGCAGTCATGCAGCCAGGCGGCGATCTCCAGCTCGTAGCGATCGTCCTCGTCCATGCTGAAATCCCTCAATGGCCCCTCGGTGGTGTGGCTGGCGGCGTCGGCGAGCATCATGGTCAGTACCGGGACCCGTTTGCAGTGACCGCCGGTGTAGGGGGATTTTTCGTCGATGGCGGTGGCGACCAGCTGGATCAGGGATTCGAGCAGGTGCTTCAGATCATCGATCAGGCGGCGGTTGGTCAGCGCGATGGCCGCCAGTGAGGCGAGCGATTCGACCAGGTGCTGGGCCTCATCATCGAAGGCGATGATCTCGCCGCTCTGCTCATCCTGGGCATTGAGCAGTTGCAGCACGCCGATGATGTCCCCCTCATGGTTTTTCAGCGGGACGGTGAGGAAGGAGGTGGAGCGGTAGCCAGTGCTCCGGTCGAACTTCTTTGTGCCGGAGAAATCGAACCCTTCGGTGTCGTAGGCGTCGGGGATATTGACTGTCACATCGTTGAGTACCGCATGAGTAACGACCATGTGCTGGTTAGGCCGTCCCTGCTCGTCATAGAGCGGGATAGGTTCGAAGGGGATCGGTTCGCCAGTGGTCCCCCCCATGGCGAACTGCAACGAATCGGTACGCACAATTTCCATTTTCACGGTGTTGTCTTCCTGCACCGAATAGAGTGTGCCGCCATCGGCATTGGTCAGGGCCTTGGCACCGAGCAGGATCATCTCCAGCAGGCGTGGAGTGTCACTCTCTGCCGAGAGGGCAATCCCGATCTCTGTCAGTTTTTCGATACGCTGCAATAGGCGGTGACTGCCTGGCATGGGTAAGACCTCGAGTGTGAGTGTCTGTCGAGTTTAAGGGGGGTGCCGGAGGCACGCCAATAACCGTATCACAAAAGCGTAAGGGGGCTGGTCGAAATAATGTTGTCAACACCGAGGGCGTGCCTTGGCCATCAATGCAAGGCGCGTTTCGCAGGCAGTGGCAGGGTCCTTGCCAAGAAACGCAACACAGCAGTGATGGCCCAGGCGCGACCGGATGTAAATATTATTTCGACCAGCCCCCTAAGGAGCAGTTGAGCCGTGCGCTAAGCTGGAAGTGCCGTGGTTTAGTCCTGGCTCTCGCTTGCGTCCCACGGACAGACCATGTTTCTGCCGCGATGTTTGGCGTTGTAAAGCGCCTTGTCGGCATGCTGGATGAGCACGTCCACGTCACCCTCAGGGGGCAGCTCGGCCACGCCGAAGGAGACAGTGATGCGCACCGGTTCATCGTTGCACCGACCGAACGACAGTTGAGTGATACCCTCACGCAGCCGCTCTGCGACAGCGGTTGCTGTATCGAGGGCGGTTTGCGGCATGCTCAGCAGGAACTCCTCGCCGCCATAACGATAGAGCCGGTCATAGGGGCGAATGTTGTCGAGGATGTAGTGGCTGATGGTTTTGAGTACCTGGTCTCCTGTCTGGTGGCCACAGCGGTCATTGATCATTTTGAAGTGATCCAGATCGAGCATGACGATACTAAATGTCTGGTTGTTGCGCCGGGATAGTTCGCGCTGTTCGCGCAGGTGTGTCAGCATGCCAATGCGGTTGTTGGCGCTGGTAAGGCTGTCCAGATTGTAGAGGGTATTCTGCAGCTCCTCCTTCAGGCTGTTGATTTCCAGACGCAGTCGCTTCATGGCGTTGGCGAAGCGGTCATAACGGTCGGCCGTCACGGCACCGCACTCATCCAGGTTGTGCAGCATCGCAGAGACAGCTGCGTGCATGGCCTGGTGCTCTTTTTCGATAGTCCGGAAGGCCGGGTGCTCGCGCAGCCTTTCGCCGGCATACTGATAGATCCACTGGCCGAAGCGGCACTCGCGATGGGCATCCGGCCTTAGTTCCCGCTGATCCAGTTGCAACCGGCAGAGCAGGGTGCGATTAATGGCCTCAAACCACTCGTTGTGGTTGTGGATAGCCTGCTCAAGCTGGCTTATCGACGCTAGCAGTTCCTCTTTTGTTACACCGAGCACAGACAACCTCCCCAGATGTTTTTTTCAGTGTAGTCGGCTTTGTTAGCGGATGCTTTTGCCGAGTGCCTGCTGTTCGGCGTGATAGGAGGAGCGCACCATGGGCCCGGAGGCGACCCGTTTAAAACCGAGATCGCGGGCCACCGCGGCCAGCTCATCGAAGCCCTCCGGGGAGAGATAGCGCTGTACCGGCAGGTGGTGGCGCGAGGGGGCCAGGTACTGGCCGATGGTCAGGTTGTCGCAGCCATGGGCGCGTAGATCACGCAGTACCTCGATGATCTCCTCATTGCTCTCGCCCAACCCCACCATCAGGCCGGATTTGGCGGGAACCTCGGGGCAGAGCGCCTTGAAGCGACGGATCAGCTTCAGCGACCCCTCATAGCTGGCACCGGGGCGGGCCTCCCTGTAGAGCCGGGGTACGGTCTCCAGGTTGTGGTTGAATACATCGGGTGGCTGCCCGGCGAGGATCGCCAGTGCCTTATCCTCGCGGCCGCGAAAGTCGGGGGTGAGGATCTCAATATTGGTTTGCGGCGAGGTGTGGCGTACCGCACGGATGCAGGCGGCGAAGTGCTCTGCCCCGCCGTCGCGCAAGTCATCTCGGTCGACCGAGGTGATGACGACAAAGCGCAGCCCCATCGCCCTGATGGTATCGGCCAGGTGTTGCGGTTCCTCTGGGTCTAGCGGTTCGGGACGGCCATGGGCCACATCGCAGAAGGGGCAGCGTCGGGTGCAGATCCCGCCCATGATCATGAAGGTGGCGGTGCCGTGATTGAAGCACTCACCCAGATTGGGGCAGGCGGCCTCCTCGCACACGGTATGCAGCTTCTGTTCGCGCAGGATCGCCTTCAGGCGCAGCACTTCGGGGCTGTTGGGAGAGCGGGCGCGTATCCAGCTCGGCTTGGGCAGCGGTTTCTCTGCTGCGACCACCTTGATGGGGATGCGGGCCGTCTTGCTCTCACCCTTGAGCGGATTGGGCGGTTGGATCGGGAGGTCGTTGTCCTGTGTCATGGGCTTGAGATTGGGGCAAGGAGAACGGGTAACAAGGTTAGGGCCTATCGCCAGGGCGGCAAGATGATTCGAAACTTCGTTCCCAGCAGTAGTCCCGAGACAGCATCATTGGGCAAAGCACTGGGTGTCACGCGGGGAGGGCGGCGGGCGCCTGTTGCCATGCGGCGATGCCGAGCTGTTCGGCGAGCTGTTCGAGCAGCTTTTGCGCCACCGTCTGCAGTGAGTCGTCGATGCCCAGTGCCCGCAGCTGGGTCACACCCAGTCCGCGATGGCCGCAGGGGTTGATGCGGCTGAAGGGTTCAAGATCCATCTCGACGTTGAGGCTCAGGCCGTGGTAGCTGCCGTTGCGCCGTACGCGCAGCCCCAGTGAGGCAACCTTGTTGCCGTGGACATAGACCCCGGGGGCATCCTGGCGTGCCTCGCTTTGCAGGTCGTAGTCACGCAACAGTTCGATCACCGCCTGCTCCATGGCGCTGACCACCTGACGGACTCCCACTCCACGCCGGCGCAGATCCAGCAGCAGGTAGACGACCAGCTGTCCCGGCCCGTGGTAGGTGACCTGGCCGCCGCGATCCACTGCCACCACCGGGATCTCCCCCGGGGCCAGCAGGTGCTCCGGCTTGCCGTTCATTCCCTGGGTGAAGACTGGCGGATGTTGCAGCAACCAGATCTCATCCGGGGTATCGGGGCCGCGGCTTTCGGTAAAGCGGCGCATGGCGTCAAAGGCGGTCTGGTAGTCGACCAGGCCGAAGTGGCGGATTAGTAGTGGTTCAAAGTTCAAAGTTCAAAGTTCAAAGTTCAAAGTTCAAAGAGTGGCACCTGCACCGGGGGGTGAGCGCAGTGCAAGCGTCAAAGTTTAACATGGTGAGACTGCGCATCTTGAAACCTGAAACCTTGAACTTTTAACTTATGTTAAAGCGCCATCAGTACCTGTTCGCAGGCGGTCAGCTCACGGTAGATATTGTCCAGCTGTTCGCGACTGGTGGCGGTGACGGTCACGGTGACGGAGAGGTATCTGCCGCCCTGACTGTCGCGGGTCTTGACGGCGCCTTCACCCAGGTCCGGGACGTGTTTGCGTACCAGGGCGACGATCTGTGCCTCGAAGTCCGCCCCCGCCCGGCCCATGGCCTTGATCGGGAACTGACAGGGGAATTCCAGCAGGGTCTCTTGTTCACTCATCGGTCTATGTCACCCGGCCTTCACGAAAGGCCTGTTTGTATTGCTGATAGAGGGCGATAAGCTGCTGCCAACCGCGGCCGGGTCGACCGTCACCGACAGGCAGGCCGTCGAGCCGGGTGACCGGGATGATCTCCCTGGAGGAGGAGGTCAGCCAGATCTCGTCGGCCTCTTTCAGTTGCATCTCGCTTATCGCTCCTTCAACACAGGGGAGCCCGTTTTGCTGACACAGTTCCACCACCAGATCACGGGTGACGCCGGGTAACAGCAGGTTGCTCTTGGGTGGGGTCAGTACCACGCCGTTGTTGACGATGAAGACATTACTGGCCGCCCCCTCGGTAACAAAGCCGTCGCGCAGCATGATCGCCTCTTCGGCACCGGCCTCCACCGCCTGTTGCCGCAGCAGGATATTCGGTAACAGGGCGATGGCCTTGATGTGGCAAAGCTTCCAGCGGAAGTCCTCGACGGTGGCGGCAGCGATACCCTCACGCAGACTCTCCGGCACCGCCGAGATGGGGTTGCTCATGGCGAAGACGGTAGGCTCGGTGTCGGGTGGGAAGCCGTGGTCACGTTTGGCCACACCGCGGGTCACCTGCAGGTAGAGCGACTGATCGCCGCCGCCGTTCAGCTCGACCAGCTGCTCCAGCACCGCCTGCCAGTGGTTGTGGGCCAGCGGGTTGGCCATGTGGATCCCTTCCAGACTGTGGTCCAGCCGTTGCAGATGGTGCGGCAAGCGGAACAGGTGGCCGCCGTAGACCGGGATCACCTCGTAGACACCGTCACCGAAAATGAAACCCCGATCCAGTACCGAGATTTTTGCCTCCCCGGCGGGCAGAAACTCACCATTGAGGTAGACGATGCCGTTATCGATGTCACTCATGCCCTGAACTTATTCCAGCAGCAGCAGGGCGCTGTCCTTGAGCTTTTGCCACAGACCGCCCTCGGCGACCTCCTGCAGCGCAACCAGGGGTCGCTCGGCGAGGGTCTCGTCCCCCAGCCTGATGCTGACTGTACCGACACTCTGTCCGCTGCTGACCGGGGCGACAAGGGTTTTACCCACTCGCATCGAGGCCTTCAGCGCCTGATACTCCCCCCGGGGGACGGTGACGAAAAGGGCATCGGCAAGCCCCACGGGCAGTTGCTCCAGCTCACCCTTCCAGATGCGCATCTGCTTGAGCGGCTTGTTGGCCTCATACAACTGGTGAGTTTCGTAGAAACGGAAACCGTAGTTGAGCAGCTTCTGGCTCTCCTGGGCACGGGCCTTCTCACTTTCGGTACCCATGACCACGGTGATCAGACGCATCCCCTCACGCATGGCCGAGGCGACCAGGCAGTAACCGGCCGCCTCGGTGTGGCCGGTCTTCAGCCCGTCCACGCTGTCGTCGCGGAACAGCAACAGGTTGCGGTTGGACTGGGTGATGCTGTTGAAGGTGTATTTCTCCTCCGAATACCATTCGTAGTACTCCGGAAATTCGCGGATCAGTGCCGCGGCCAGGCGCGCCATGTCGATGGGGGTGGTGTAGTGCTCCCCATGCGGCAGTCCGGTGCTGTTGACGAAATGGGTGCCGCTAAGCCCCAGGTTTTCCGCATGGGCGTTCATCAGGGGCACAAAGGCATCCTCGCTGCCGGCGACATATTCGGCCAGCGCCACGCTGGCGTCGTTGCCGGACTGGATGATCATTCCCTTGAGCAGCTTCTCGACGGTGACGTATTTACCGACCTCGATGAACATCTTCGAGCCGATCATGCGCCAGGCCTTTTCACTGATGCGCACCTCGTCATCGAGTTTGATGTGGCCGGATTTGAGCTCGTGAAACACGGTGTAGGCGGTCATCAACTTGGTCAGGCTGGCCGGTTCCAGGTGTTGTTCGGCATTGTCCGAAGCCAGGACCTGGCCGCTGTGATAATCCATCAGTACATAGCCGGTGGCGGCCAGCCGTGGCGGCGAGGGGATCAGGGAGGGGGCCGCCTGCGCAGTATAAAAGGCTGCCAGCAGCAGTAGCGTGGTGAATATTTTGAGAGAACGCATCATGGGCTTAACTGATTACCGTAGATAATTCAAGGGAATGGCAAGCCATTTTAACGCTTTAGCGTAATGAAAAGTAGACCACTGGTCAGTCGATGATAATCGTCGGCACGCCCATCCCGAGATTATTGATCTGGCTCGCTACCCTGCCGGCCTCTTCCACCGACTGAAGCGGCCCGACCCGCACCCGGTAGATGTTCTGGCGATCGACGGTGGTGTGCTTGACCGCCGCGCCGGCGACGTTGTTGAGCGCCAGCCGGGCGCGCAGCGTTTCGGCATTGTGCATGCTGATGAATGAGCCGAGCTGCAGGTAGAGTGAGGGTTTTGCCCTGGCGGGCGCGTCAGCGAGCGTTGCAGACTGTAGTTGCCGTTCGCCGCCGGCGATACGGGTGGGTGTCCCCGGTATCGGTTGACCCGCTTCGATTGCCCGCACCTCGACCCGGCCGGTGCCGTGGCCGACGATATCGAGCTTCTGCGCCGCCGTATAGGAGAGGTCGATGATGCGCCCCTCATGGAACGGGCCGCGGTCGTTGACCCGCACGACTATCCGCTTGCCGTTGTCCAGGTTGGTCACCTGTACATAGGAGGGGATGGGCAGGGTCTTGTGCGCTGCGGTCATGGCGTACATGTTGTAGGTTTCACCATTAGAGGTCTTGCGGCCGTGGAATTTCCTGCCGTACCAGGAGGCGATACCCCGCTCGACATAGCCGGCACTCTCCTTCATCACGTAGTAGCGTTTGCCCAGCACGACGTAACTGGGAGGGTTGCCGGCACGGGTTCGCTCTTCATACCTCGGCACGGCATCGGGGATATGACTGACGTTGACCGGGCGACTCGGACCGCTGTCGCGGTGGGCACTGCAGGCAGAAAGCGAGAGCATCACCGCAACTGCAGCGAGCCCAATATATCGGCCTGTCAGAGCGTTTATCGGCATTCCTAACTGTTACCGTCCTTGCGTGGTGTCGTGGCGCGGGTGGTGCGGATCGCCTCGGCCAGCTGGTGAACCGCCATGGCATACAGCGGACTGTGGTTGTACCGGGTGATGACATAGAAGTTGTGCCGTGTGACCCAGTACTGCTGCTGCTCAGGGGTACTGTCCAGCGCGATCAGCGCCACCTCATCGTTATCATTATAGTTGGCAACGGGTTGCACGCCCAGGCGCTTGAGTTCAGCGAGCGTCAGTGAAGGCCGGTATCCCTTGTCGAGGGCCGCCTGCGGCGACTCACCGCTGAGGGTGGCGCGGCTGGCGACCGGCTCACCGCTACGCCATTTATGCTCGGCAAAGTAGTTGGCGACGCTGCCGATGACATCGCTGGTGTTCTGCCACAGGTCACGCCTGCCGTCATTGTCGAAGTCCACCGCATAGGCGCGGAAGCTGCTGGGAATGAACTGGGGCATGCCCATCGCACCGGCATAGGAGCCGAGAAATTCCAGCGGATCACGCTGCTCTTCCCGGGTCATCAGCAGGAAGGCCTCGAGCTGGCCGCGAAAGAAACTGCCCCGTTTGGGATAGTTGAAGGCGAGGGTGCTGAGGGCATCCATTACCCGGTAGCTGCCACTGTGACGACCGTAACGGGTCTCCACACCGATGATGGCAACGATAATGTGCGGCGGCACTCCGTACTCCTTGTGCGCGCGCTCCAGCAACGGCTCGTTCTCCTGCCAGAACTCCACACCCTGGCGGATGCGTTCGGCGGTGACGAAGATCGGCCGGTACTGGTACCAGGGTTTGCTCTCTGCCGGGCGGCTGATGGCATCAATGATCGCCTGCTTGTGTTCGACCCGGGCGAAGAGATCCGCCAGTGTCTGGGTGGAGAAACCATGCTTGTCACTCATCTCCTGGATGAACTCCCGGCTCTGCGGGAATTGCTGCGGGAAGTCCTGGGCAAACAGCGGCAGGGGGGCGAGTAGCAACAGCGCAATGAACAGTTTTTTCACCATGGTCAGTTCTTCAGCAGTTTTCGGTGGGTGTGGATGGACATCAGAATACCGAAAGCGGCCATCAAGGTCACCATCGAACTGCCGCCATAGCTCACCAGCGGCAGTGGTACGCCGACCACCGGCAGCAGGCCGGTGACCATGCCGATGTTGACAAAGACGTAGACCATAAAGGTCATGCTCAGGCCGCCGGCGAGCAGACGCGAGAAGGTGTCCTGGGCCTGGCTGGCGATGTAGAGACCGCGCAGCACGATGAGCAGGTAGATGGCGAGCAGCAGCAGCACCCCCATCAGGCCGAACTCTTCACTAAAGACGGCAAAGATGAAATCGGTGTGACGCTCCGGCAAAAACTCCAGATGCGACTGGGTGCCGTTGAGCCAGCCCTTGCCGTAGAGCCCGCCGGAGCCGATGGCGATCTTGGACTGGATGATGTGGTAGCCGGAGCCAAGCGGGTCGCTTTCGGGGTTGAGAAAGGTCAGCACACGGCGGCGCTGGTAGTCGTGCATGCCGAACTGCCACAGCAGCCAGCCCAGAGGGAGGGCAAGTAGTGTGGCGAACCCCACCAGGCGCCAGCTCAGGCCGGCAAACAGCAGGATGAACAGACCGGAGCTGGCAATCAACACCGCGGTGCCCAGATCAGGCTGTTTGGCGATCAGCAGGGTCGGCACGACAACAATGGCCAGCGCCACGAGGGAGTGCCGGGTCTGTGCCGGCAGAGATTTTTCCGCAAAATACCAGGCCACCATCATCGGCACTGCCAGCTTCATCAGCTCGGAGGGCTGGAAGCGGATGCCGCCGAACGCCAGCCAGCGCTGGGCACCCTTGCCGACATCGCCGACGATGAGTACCGCGATGAGCATGATCAGGCCGAAGCCGAAGATCCAGTGGGTCCAGCGCAGCAGGGTATCCGGTGACACCTGGGCCAGCAGCAGCATAACGCCAAAAGAGATCCCCAGGCGGGTGAGCTGGCGCCAGATCTGTGCCTCGCTTCCGCCACTGGCACTGAACAGGATCACCAGCCCGACACCGGCCAGCAGTAGCAGAGCGGCCAGCAGCGGCGGGTCCAGATGGATGCGCCGGAACAGGCTGTGACTGGTGGAGGCATCGCTAAGCAGCATGGTTCACTCTCACGGTTGATTGGCTCCCAGCAGGTAGTGGTCGATCACCTTGCGTGCGATCGGTGCCGCCACGGCGCCACCGCTGCCCCCGTTTTCCACGATCAGGGCGACCGCGATCTTCGGCTCATCGGCCGGGGCGAAGGCGATAAACAGGGCGTGGTCGCGCAACCGCTTGGCGATATCCTCGGCCACGTACTCCTCATCCTGTTTGATCCCGAAGACCTGCGCGGTACCGGTCTTGCCGGCCATCTTGTATTGCAGCCCCGAACTGATTCCACGGGCGGTACCATGACTGTCGTGGACCACCTTGACCATCGCCTGAATGATACGGCGCCAGTTGGCAGGGTATCTGATCGCGGCCTCCTCGAGGGTAACCGCGGCGGTGGGGACGGGGCCGGGAGTGGCAGGATCCTCCGTGGCCCCCACCACCCGCGGCTGCATCAACTTGCCGCCGGCGGCCAGGGCAGCGGTGGCGTTGGCCAGTTGTAACGGCGTGGAGAGGAAAAAGCCCTGGCCGATGCCGGTGATCAGGGTCTCCCCCGGGAACCACGGCTCTCGGCGCACCCGTCGCTTCCACTCACGGCTGGGCAGCAGCCCAGAGGCCTCACTGCCGATATCGATGTTGGTTTTACGGCCGAAGCCGAACTGGCCCAGATAGCTGGAGATGTTGTCGATCCCCAGATTCAGTGCCAGATCATAAAAGAAGACATCGCAGGACTCGACAATGGCACCAGTGAGGTTGATCGACCCATGTCCGCGCTTTTTCCAGTCGCGATAGCGATGGTCGTCCCCCTCCAGGCTGAACCAGCCGCGACAGAACAGTGAATCGTTTGCCGTGATCTGGTTCAGCTCCAGCCCGGCCAGGCCAAGAAGCGGCTTGGTGGTGGAGCCGGGCGGGTACTGTCCGCGCAGGGCGCGGTTGAATAGCGGCTGGTCGCGGGAGTCGCTGAGCGTTTGATAGGTCTTGAGATCAATGCCGTTGACGAACAGGTTGGGATCAAAACTGGGGACGCTGACCAGGCTGAGTACGGCGCCGGTTTGCGGCTCGATCGCCACCAGTGAGCCGCGCTCGCCGTTAAAGGCCTGTTCGGCAGTGCGCTGTAGTTCGGCGTCGATGTTCAGGTAGAGGTTTTGCCCCGGGGTCGGCGGGGTGCGCTCCAGTACACGCAGCACCCGCCCCCGTGCGTTGGTCTCCACCTGCTGATAGCCGACACTGCCGTGCAACTGCGCCTCATGGCTCCTCTCCACCCCGACCTTGCCGACATAGGTGGTGGCAGCGTAGTTGGAGGGGTCGAGCTCCTTGAGCTCACGCACGTTGATTCGTCCGACATAGCCGACGCTATGGGCTGTCAGCGCGCCTTGCGGATAGTGCCGGGTCAGGCTGGAGTTGATCTCCACGCCGGGCAGGCGGTGGCTGTTAACGGCGATCAGTGCCACCTCACGATCTGTGAGACGAAAGCGCAGTGGCACCGCCTCGAAGCGGCGCTGTCGTTTGAGATCGTGACGGAAGCGCTCGATATCCTCCTCGCTGACCTCAATCAGTTCGGCGATGAGTGCCAGGGTGGCGTCCAGATCCTCCACCCGCTCCTGTACCAGTTCCAGGCTGAAGGTGGGGATGTTTTGTGCCAGCAGGACACCGTTGCGGTCGTAGATGAGTCCACGCGTCGGTGCCAGGGGCTGCAGGGCAACCCGGTTGTTGGTGGAGAGGGTGGTGAAGTGGGCGTGGCGCATCACCTGCAGATAGGCCATGCGGGAGCCCAGTATCGCGATCAGCAGCAGGGTGAGTACCGCCGCGGCGATGGCACGGCGGTTGAACAGGTATCGCTCCCTGAGCGGGTCCTTGAGAAGCGCTCTGCGTTGTTTCACCTCAGCTCACCCGGAAATTTCTGCGAACGTCACGAAGGATCAGGAACATCCAGGGCCACAGCAGCATACTGGTAAATGAGGGCAGCCAGTATTGCAGGCTGTCCGGCGACTGGCCTAGGAAACCCTTGATCCAGATCACCAGCAACTGCTGCAGCAATAGTAACAGCAATACGATCAGCGCCTGTTGTGCCAGCGGATAGATACGCAGGCGCTGGTGCAGGGTCAGGGTAATGTAGGCGACCAATGACAGGGCGAGGGCATACTGGCCCAATACGGCGCCGTGGATGACATCGAGCAGTAGCCCCGCAACCCAGCCCACCCCAACGCCAACACGTTGCGGCAGAGCCATGCACCAGTAGATCAATACCATGGTGACCCACTCAGGACGCAGGAACTCCGCCCAGCCGGGTAGCGGCACCATGGTCAGCATCATGGCGGCAATGAATGTCAGGCTGATGACCCAGCCACCCTGGTGGTGAACCATTTTCACTCAGGCACCTCCGGTAGCTCCGGCCAGACCAGTAATACCTCGCGTGCGTGATCCAGTTGTGCCAGCGGGGTGGCGCTGATCTGCGCATAGGGCTGCCCCGGATCGCGCCTGATGGTATCGACCGTGGCGACGGGGTAGCCGGAGGGAAAGCGCAGCCCAAGACCCGAGGTCACCAGCAGGTCGCCGACCTCGATATCGGCGTTATTCGGCAGGTGCGGGATATCCAGGGTATTGTTCTCGCCGGTACCGACCGCAAGGGCCCGCAGACCGTTGCGGTTGACCTGTACCGGTATGGCATGCGCCGGGTCGGTGATCAGGATGGCGGTGCTGTTGATCGGGGTGACGTGGATGACCTGTCCCATGACCCCCCGGGCATCGAGTAGCGGATGGCCTTCGAACACACCATCGCGGCTGCCCTTGTTGAGCAGTACCCGGTGCTTGAACGGGTCGAAGTCGACCGATAGCAGTTCGGCGATAAGGACCCGTTCCCAGTTGCGGCTGGCCGATTGCAGCAGGGCGCGCAGACGCTCGTTTTCGGCCTCCAGGGCCGCCAGTTTCTGCAGCCGGAAGTCGAGCTTGAGCTGCCGGCTGCGCAACTCACGGTTCTGCGCCAGCAGGGTTTTGTGGGTGGAGAGGGTTTCGTCGGCCCAGTCGACAATGACGAAGGGCAGGTTGACCAGGTACTGCATCGGGTAGACCACCAGCGAGAGACCGCTGCGTATCCCCTCAAGGGTCTGCTGGCGATGATCCAGGGTCATCAGGGCGATTGAGGCGAGCAGCAGCAGGCCGGCACGAAACGTGATCGACGGGCCCTGGGTAAACAACTGTTTTATGACTCACCCCCCCTTGCAGGAAGTACCGGGCTTTGAATGGTACCGTGGCGGTAACGGCGAAGTATTTTTGCCGGGCAGCTACTCCATGGCGAACAGGTCGCCACCGTGCTCATCCATCAGTTCCAGGGCGCGACCGCCACCGCGGGCGACGCAGGTGAGCGGGTCCTCGGCGATGATCACCGGCAAGCCGGTCTCCTCCATCAGCAGGCGATCCAGGTCGCGCAGCATCGCGCCGCCACCGGTCAGCACCATGCCGCGCTCGGCGATATCGGCACCCAGCTCCGGCGGGGTTTGCTCCAGCGCCATCTTCACCGCACCGATGATGCCGGCCAGCGGCTCCTGCAGCGCCTCGAGGATCTCGTTGGAGTTGAGGGTAAAGCTGCGCGGGATCCCCTCGGCCAGGTTGCGGCCGCGCACCTCCACCTCTCGCACCTCGGCGCTGGGGTAGGCTGAACCGATCTCCTCCTTGATGCGCTCGGCGGTGGATTCACCGATGAGAGTGCCGTAATTGCGGCGCACGTAGTTGATGATCGACTCATCGAAGCGGTCACCACCGATACGCACCGAGTTGGAGTAGACGATGCCATTGAGCGAGAGCACTGCGATCTCGGTGGTGCCGCCGCCGACATCCAGCACCATTGAGCCGCTGGCCTCGGAGATGGGCATGCCGGCGCCGATGGCGGCAGCCATCGGCTCCTCAATCAGGTAGACCTCGCGGGCACCGGCGCCCGCGGCGGATTCGCGGATCGCCCGGCGCTCCACCTGGGTGGCGCCGCAGGGGACACAGATCAGTACCCGCGGGCTCGGTTTGAAGGCCTTGAACTTGTTCTCGTGCACCTTGCGAATGAAGTGCTGCAGCATCTTCTCGGTGATGGTGAAGTCGGCGATCACACCGTCCTTCATCGGCCGGATGGCGACGATGTTGCCTGGGGTCCGTCCCAGCATCGCCTTGGCCTCTGCGCCGACCGCGGCGATCCGCTTGGCGCTGTTGGGGCCAGCCTCCTGGCGGATGGCGACCACAGAGGGTTCATTGAGTACGATACCTTCACCGCGTACATAAACGAGTGTGTTCGCCGTCCCCAGGTCGATGGAGATATCGTACGAAAACATACCCTTGAAACGTCCCAGCATGCCCATAGTTGTCGTCGCTTTTCTGTGATTCGATGTGATATTAAGGAATGATCGCACTAATTTAGCAACCCGGCGGGTCTTTGGGCAAGGTCATATCTGTGATAAGTTTCCTCTTTTTACCTATTAGCGGCCGATTCGCCCGGATTTGGTCGGCCGCAGCGGCTAATTGTGGAGTAAATTTACCATGGCACTCGACAAAAGCGATGTGCAGAGCATTGCCTACCTTGCACGCATGGCCATCAGCGAGGAGGATGTTCCGGCCTATGCCGAGAACCTCACCAGCATCCTTACCCTGGTGGAGCAGATGAGCGCGGTCGATACCAGCGGTGTGGAGCCGATGGCCCATCCGCTGGAGATGGCCCAGCGACTACGCGAAGATGTGGTCACCGAGGAGAACCGGCGCGATCACTTCCAGCAATACGCACCGGCTGTGGAGAACGGCCTGTTCCTGGTACCCAGAGTGATCGAGTAGCAAGTGGAATGTGGCAAGTTACAAGCAAGAAAGCTTGCCACCCAACGACTTGCGACTTGTAACTTGTAACCTGCAACTGGATTAAGCATGCACAACAAGACCATTGCCGAACTGGCGGCCGGCCTGCGGGCCGGCGAGTTTACCAGCGAGGAGCTGACCCGTGCCTTTATCGAACGCATCAAGGCGCACGACGACCGGCTCAACAGTTACATCACCGTCACCGAAGAGCAGGCGCTGGCTCAGGCGCGCGAAGCGGACCAGCGGATCGCCGCCGGCACCGCCGGCCCGCTCACCGGCGTGCCTCTCGCCCACAAGGATATCTTCTGCACCGACGGGGTGCGCACCTCCTGCGCCTCGAAGATGCTCGATCCCTTCATCGCCCCCTACGACGCCACCGTGGTGCGTAAATTCAGGGAAGCCGGTGCGGTGATGCTGGGCAAGACCAATATGGACGAGTTCGCCATGGGTTCCTCTAACGAAACCAGTTTCTACGGCCCGGTGAAGAATCCCTGGGATCTGGGTGCGGTACCCGGCGGCTCCTCCGGCGGCTCCGCCGCAGCGGTGGCGGCACGCCTCGCTCCCGGCGCCACCGGTACCGACACCGGCGGCTCCATCCGCCAGCCGGCGGCGTTGTGCGGCATCACCGGACTCAAGCCGACCTATGGCCGGGTCTCGCGCTACGGCATGATCGCCTTCGCCTCCTCGCTGGATCAGGCCGGACCGATGGCGCGCACTGCCGAGGACTGCGCGCTGATGCTCGGCGCCATGGCCGGCTTCGACGAGCGCGACTCCACCTGTGCCGAGCAGCTCGTAGACGATTATATTTGCGGACTGAACAACGACCTCAAGGGTCTCAGAATCGGCCTGCCGAAGGAGTATTTCGGCGAAGGGCTTGATGCCGAGGTGGCCGGTGCGGTCGAGGCGGCAGTCGATGAGTACAAAAAACTCGGTGCCGAGGTGGTGGAGATCTCCCTGCCCAACACGAACCTGGCGGTACCGACCTACTATGTGGTCGCCCCGGCAGAGTGCTCGTCCAACCTCTCGCGGATGGACGGAGTGCGCTTCGGTTACCGCTGTGAGGAGCCGAAAGACCTGGAAGATCTCTACAAACGCTCGCGTGGTGAGGGCTTCGGTCCAGAGGTGAAGCGCCGCATCATGGTCGGCGCCTATGCACTCTCTTCCGGTTATTACGACGCCTACTACCTCAAAGCCCAGAAGCTGCGCCACCTTATCTCCGATGATTTCAAAAAGGCCTTCGAGCAGGTGGATGTGATCATGGGTCCCACCGCACCGACTCCCGCCTTTAACCTCGGCGAGAAGAAAGACGACCCGGTGGCCATGTACCTGGCCGACATCTACACCATCGCGGTCAACCTCGCCGGCCTGCCCGGGATCTCCGTGCCTTGCGGTTTCGTCGGCAAGCGTCCGGTAGGCCTGCAGATCATCGGCAACTACTTCGACGAAGCGCGCCTCTTGAACGTGGCACACAAATACCAGCAGGCCACCGATTGGCACCTCCGGACTCCGGAAGGATTTTGAAAAAACAAATGATTAACGCAAAGGCGCTAAGACGCAAAGAACGCAAAGGGTCATTGGTTGTGTTTGAAACAGGGTATCCACTAACTGTGAATTCCGGAATGATAATGTTGCCTCAGAACAAACAGCATTCACCTTTCTTTGCGTCCTCTGCGTCTTTGCGCCTTTGCGTTGAAAGAGGTTTTTAAAATGGAATGGGAAGTTGTTATCGGGTGTGAAATCCACACCCAGCTTGCGACCAAATCGAAGATCTTTTCCGGTGCCGCCACCGCCTACGGTGCCGAGCCCAACACCCAGGCCTGTGCCGTAGACCTTGGCCTGCCGGGTGTGCTGCCGGTGCTGAACAAGGAGGCGGTGCGCATGGCGGTGATGTTCGGTCTGGCGGTAGATGCCGAGATCGGCAGGCGTTCGGTCTTCGCGCGCAAGAACTATTTCTACCCCGATCTGCCCAAGGGCTACCAGATCTCCCAGTTCGAGCTGCCCATCGTTGGCAAGGGTCAGCTGGCTATCGAGCTGGAGGGCGGCGAGAGCAAGACCATCGGTATCACCCGTGCCCACCTCGAGGAGGATGCGGGCAAGTCGTTGCACGAGGATTTCCACGGCATGACCGGCATCGATCTGAACCGTGCCGGCACACCGCTGCTGGAGATCGTCTCCGAGCCGGACATGCGCTCCGGCGCCGAGGCCTCGGCCTACATGCGCAAGATTCACTCCATTGTCACCTATCTGGGCATTTGCGACGGCAACCTGCAGGAGGGCTCGTTCCGCTGCGATGTGAACGTCTCCATCCGTCCCAAGGGGCAGGAGGCGTTCGGTACCCGCGCCGAGATCAAGAACCTCAACTCCTTCCGTTTCGTCGAAAAGGCGGTGGAGTACGAGGTGGAGCGACAGATCGCCATTATCGAATCCGGCGGTAAGGTGGTGCAGGAGACCCGCCTGTTTGACGCCGACAAGGGCGAGACCCGTTCCATGCGCTCCAAGGAGGAGGCCAACGACTACCGTTACTTCCCCGACCCGGATCTGTTGCCGGTGGTGGTCGAAGAGGACTTCATCGAGGCGCTGCGCAAGACGCTGCCCGAACTGCCCGATGCGAAGAAGGATCGCTTTATCGAACAGTTCGGTCTGCCCGCCTATGATGCCGGTTTTCTCACCAGCTCCCGCGGTATCGCCGACTACTTCGAGCAGGTGGTCGAGGCCTCCGGTGCCGAGGCGAAGCTCTGCGCCAACTGGGTGATGGGCGATCTCTCCGCCGCACTCAACCGTGAGGACAAGACGATTGAGCAGAGCCCGGTTTCGGCAGAGATGCTCGCCGGCATGCTCAAGCGGATCGTCGACAACACCATCTCCGGCAAGATCGCCAAGGAGGTGTTCGAGGCAATGTGGAGCGGTGAGGGTGATGCCGATGCGGTGATCGAGAAGAAGGGCCTCAAGCAGATCACCGACAGCGGCGCCATCGAGGCGGTGATCGACGAGGTGATCGCCAACAATGCCCAACAGGTAGAGAACTACCGCAGTGCCGAGCCGGACAAGCGCGGCAAGATGATCGGCTTCTTCGTCGGCCAGGTGATGAAGGCGACCGGCGGCAAGGCTAACCCCGGCCAGGTCAATCAGCTCCTCAAATCCAAGCTGGAAGGTTAAAAAAGATCTCAACGCAAAGGCGCGAAGACGCAAAGAGCGCAAAGGTTTAAGTGGCTGCTGGCAGCTGTGCTTATTGCATACTGTATAGATGGTATGAACCGTCGCCATACTGAGAACTGAGCAATAGTTTTCTTTGCGGCCTTCGCGTCTTTGCGCCTTTGCGTTAAAAGGTTTTTTTCATGTCCGATACCCTGCAACGTTTTCTGTTTGAGCATGCCGCGGTGCGCGGCGAGCTGGTGCAGCTCGACGCCTCGTGGCAGGCGGTGCTGGAGCGGCACGACTATCCGCCGGCGGTGCGCGAGCCGCTGGGTGAGTTGATCGTGGCGAGTGTACTGCTGGCGGCGACGATGAAGTTTAACGGCTCGATTACCTTGCAGGTGCGCGGTGACGGCCCTATCAATTTGCTGGTGGTCGACTGCAGCCCGCACCATGGCGAGGACGAGGGCGGACCGCTCTACCATATCCGTGGCATGGCCAGTTGGAGCGGCGAGGTGCCCGAGGGTGATCTGCAGGGTCGCTTCGGTAATGGCAATCTGGTGCTCACCGTCGACCCTGGCCCGGGCAGCAAGCGCTATCAGGGGATCGTCGAACTGGCGGGGAGCTCCGTGGCCGAGGCGATCGACGACTACCTGGAGCGCTCCGAACAGCTGCCGACGCGCATGTGGCTCACTGCCGGCGAGCAGCGTGCGGCGGGCTTGCTGCTGCAGAAACTCCCGGCGGAGAGGCTGGAGGATGGCGAGACGTGGAACCGCCTCACCACCCTGGCCGCCACCATCACCGATGAGGAGCTGCTATCCCTCGAGCAGCAGGAGGTGATCCACCGCCTGTTCCATGAAGAGGATATCCGTCTTTTCGAGTCACAGCCGGTGGCCTTTCACTGCACCTGCTCCAGTGAGCGGGTGGCGGAGACCCTGCGTGGCATGGGGCGTGACGAGGTGATGGGCATTATCGACAGTGAGGGTGCGGTGGAGGTGATCTGCCAGTTCTGCAACCGCCACTACCGTTACGATGTGGTTGACGCCGAGAGGCTCTTTGCCGGGGTGTCGCCGGCGGGGGAAAGCACCACACGCCACTGAGATCGTAGCCATCCATGGTGGCGTCTGTGGTGAGTTTTTTACGTTCAGGGTTTTGCTGCCCAGCGCTCCTTGAGTTTCTCCAGATCCTTGCTGTGGGTGATGAGCACCACCTCATCACCGGGCTCCACTTTATCCTTTCCTTTCGGGATGGTCAGTGTGCCGCTGCGATAGATGCAGATCACGCGGACATCTTCCGGCAGCGGCAGCTCTTCCACTCGAGCCTGATCTTCATCGCGGGCAACGAAGGAGAAGACCCGCGCCTCGTCGCGAATCATGGTTGAGAGCTCCAGGGGGTCGCGTCCTTCGAACAGGTCGGAGAGGAGACGGCCGATGGTGCGAGCCGGGATGATCGGGTTTTCCAGCCCCAGCTCCAGACAGATGTGTTCATACTGCGGGTCTTCGATGCGGGTGACGATATGGGGGAAGCCCAGGGAGCGTCCCACCAGCGAGGCGAGGATATTGGTCTGGTCGTTATTGGTCAGGCAGAACAGGTGGTCGGTGTGCTCCGGATCGGCCTCACGCAGCAGCGCCGGGCGGCTGCCGTCACCACAGATCATGCCGCAGTCGAGCTCCTCCGCCACCGCGTCGAGCCGCTCCTTGTCGGTGTCGATGAGTACCACCTCATGGCGATGGCGCAGCAGCAGCCGTGCGGTCATCACCCCCAGCGAACCTGCCCCTATCAGTACCGCTCTCATGTGCTCTCCATCCGTTTGCCCAGCCAGGTAGGCGGGTAGAGTACTACTAGCAGGGCAATGATCTCCAGCCGCCCCAGCAACATATCAAAACATAGCAGGGCCTGCAGTTCGGGCTCCAGAGCACTGCCGGTGATGCCACTGCTCAATCCCACCGTGGCGCTGGCCGAGACCACCTCGAACAGGGCGTCGATGGGCGCGTAGCCGTAGGCGAGGAAGATCAGCCAGGAGAGGACGATGATCACGATAAACATCAGGATCAGCAGCAGCGCCGCCTGGATATCCCCCTCTTCCAGTGGACGCCCCGACAGGCGGGGTTGGGTGACGGCATGACTGGGCAAGGCGCTGCGTTGCAGCAGCAACTGGATCAGCCGCAGCAGGATCAGCAGTCGCAGTAGTTTGATACCGCCGGCGGTGGAGCCAAGGCCGCCGCCGAGGAACATCGAAATGATCAGGGTCAGCTTGCTGCCGTCGTCCAGCGCAGCGATATCGAGCGAGGAGAAACCGCTGGTGCTCTGCGCCGAGACACCCTGAATCAGCCCGTGAAACAAGGCATCCTCCCCGCTCATGCCGTGCTGGTACAGAGACAGGCCGAGTGCGCCGCACACCAGCAGGGTCAGCAGCAGCAGGGCACGCAGCTCGGGATCCCGAAGGGTGGTGGTCAGGCCGCGCTGGCGAAAGCGGTAGTAGAGGTGCAGCGGCACGGCACCGGCAAGACCGATGAGCACTACCCCCGTCGTCTTTGCCGGTGCATCGAAATAGCCGAGACTCTCGTTATGGGGCGAAAAACCGCCGGTGGAGACCGCCGCCAGGGCGTGGCTGACGGCATCGAAAAGTGTCATGCCGAGGGAGGAGAGCAGGGCGATCCCCAGCAGGGTCAGCGCCACGTAGACGCCAAGGATATGGCGGGCGTAGGTGCGGGTGGTGGTAGCGAGGCCTTCGCCGGCGGGCGGTTCGGCCAGGCGCCGACTGGTGGCCTGATAGCCGGCCATCAGGGCAAGGGAAAGCACCACGATCCCCAGTCCGCCATACCACTGCAGCCAGGCGCGGGTGAAGAGAAAAGTGTGAGAGCGTTCCTGCAGATCGTCAAGGGTACTCAGGCCGGTGGTGGTAATGGCCGAGATAGACTCGAACAGGGCTTCGCCCCAACCCAATCCGCCGGCCATCATGGTGAAGCTGGAGATAAGTGGAGAGAGCAGGAAGGCGAGGGCGACGATCGCCAGCGCCTCGTTTTGTTGCAATTGTGCCGGCGTTGGAAGTTTGAGGGAGAGAAAAAACAGCAGCAGCAGCCCCGGGATCACCAGCAGGTAGCGCAGGCTGATGCCATATTCGGCAAAAAAGAGGGAGGCCGCCAGGGGCACCAGTGACAGCATCGCCAGTACCAGGGCGAGTTGACCCAGGTACTTCGCCAGTACAGTGGGTCTGACGGCGTGTCGTAGTGTCTGGATCCCCTCGCTCATGGTCCGCTCCCTTTTTCGTTGAAGCATAGCATGGCAGCATGCAATGCCGTATCGGGCGAGGGCTGTTGCCGCAGAGGCCGCGGCAACCTACTATTGCTGGTATCGCTAACTTAAACATAACAAAGGCGGGCTATGGCCAAGATGAAACGACTGGTACTGGATGTACTCAAACCCCGACAGCCCAACATCATTGAATTTGCCAAGGCCATCGCGGCGCTCGGTAGTGAGTACCGGGTAAATATGCGCGTGGAGGAGGTGGATGACAAAACCGAGTCGGTGCTTCTCAGTGTGGAGGCCGAAGATATGGATTTTGTTGCGCTGGAGGCGAAGATCAACGAACTGGGCGCATCGCTGCACAGCATCGATGAGGTTGAGATCCTCGGTGAGGCAGAGAGCCTGCCCGCAGAGCCTTAACGGGTCATGCTGAGACAGCTTCGATTTGTCTTCTCACTCTCGCGCTCGCACGGTATTGCGCGGCGCTACTTTGTGGTGAACGGTTTTGACGGTGCGCTGACGCTGCTGGGCCTGAATATCGGTTTCTACGTCAGCGGCGAGACCCCGCTGGTGGTGGTGATCAGCGCCTGCCTGGGGGCGACGGTCGCCTTGGGGATCAGCGGTATCAGCAGTGCCTACATCAGCGAATCGGCAGAGCGCGAACGTGAGTTGCAGGAGCTGGAAGGGGCCATGGTACGTGACCTCAGTGATACCGCCCATGGCCAGGCCAGCCGCTCTATTCCGGTTTTTATTGCCCTGGTCAACGGGCTGGCCCCGTTCAGTATCGGCATCGTGATCATACTGCCGCTGTGGCTCGCCCGGGCTGGCGTAGCGTTGCCGCTGCACCCCCTGGAGATGGCTATTCTGGTGGCGTTGGCAATATTGTTTATGCTGGGGATAGTGATCGGCAATATCCGTGGCAGTAATTGGCTCTGGAGCGGACTGCGCACCTTGGTGATCGCGCTGCTGACGATACTGCTGATCTATCTTATCAATCCCTGACGGTATCAACCGAACCAGGCAACAGACGGTATGCAACGGATGAGTGTGAGCGAAACGGAGCGCAATACAGTGCGGCGGATAACCGGTTGGCTGACTTTACTGGTGCTTGCGGTGATCATCCCGGGGCCGCCCATTCTGGCCGCTGAGACGCCCTTTGACGCCACCTTCTTTCCCGTCGGCAAATCATCCTCGGCCGATGCCAGTCAGAGCGGTGAAGAGTGGCGTGCGCTGGAACAGCGGTTCGACGGACTTGAAGCGGCACTGGAGCAGACGGAGGAGTTAAGCGAGGAACAACTGCTTCGCTGGCAACAGGAGATCAGCGCGCTGGGCGAGTCGCTGGCGGTGCATATCCAGACCCTGGAGGCGCGGCAGGCGCAGCTGAAAAACCAGCTGGAGACGCTGGGTCCGCAGGCGGAAAATGAACCGGCGGCGATTTCCGAACAGCGTACCGTGATCAGGGAGAGAAAGGGTCTGGTTGATGCCAACCTCGCTGCCTATCGTCTGCTGCAGCTGCAGGGCAGTGACCTGTATAAGAAATTGGATGCCAAACGGCAGCAGATGCTGACCGAAAAGTTCTTTGCCCGCGGGCAGGAGAGCTTTAGCCTGCTCAAACAGCATGGCGATCTGAGCTGGCGCTGGATAGGCGGCGGGGTCGACTTCGTGGTCAATCGAAGCGGGCTGCAGCTGCCAGGCCCAATGGCGCTGCTGAACCTTGCCGTCATGCTGCTGGTGGCTCTCGCCCTGGGCCTGTTGCTGCGGCGTAAGTGTTTCCGTTGGTGCAGTGCAAAACGGGAGGAGAGAGCACGTTTTTCACTGATGCTGCTTGCGGCGCTCGGTTACTATGCGCCCCATCTGCTTGCCGGCGCTACAACGGCGATCTTCGCCGCCCTTGTCCTGGGGGCGGCGCCCGAGTCCCTGGCCTATCAGTTGGGTACCACCCTGCCCCTCTTTTTCCTGTTCTGGGCCCTGCTGCATTTTCTTTTTCGCGGTAACCGGACCATCGAACCGCTGTTCAGCTTGCCCGCAGCGATCAGCCGGGGTCTTGGCAGAAGCCTGAAGTTGCTCGTGACAATGGCCTATTTTGGCAGCCTGGTTGCGGCCAGCGATGCGCGTCAGGAGATCTCCGAGGCGGCGGGGCTGTTGTTACGGGATGTGTTTGTGGTGACGGTCGTGCTGTGCCTCTTCTGGGTCGCCCATTACCTGCAACGGCTGATGCGTGAACACGGGATACGCGGGCTTTACGGTGTGACAGTGTTGTTGCTGGTCGCCACGCTGTTTGCCGAGTTGTTTGGTTACCGCAACATCGCTTACTGGCTACTGCGCATCATTATGGGGAGTGGTTTTATCCTTCTTGCCACCTGGTTGGCAGTACACCTGTGCAGGGAGTTTTTCGCCGGTTTTCGTGACGGCCGGCTCTGGTGGCAGGTGCAGTTGCGCAGACTGTTGGGTTACGGGGCGGGCGAATCAATGCCGTGGGTGGGTTGGTTCAGCGTACTGTCCGTAATGACTGTCTGGATCGCTGCGGTCTATGGCCTGTTGCTCGTTTGGGGGATCTCCAACGAGACGCTGGGAAAAATCTCCACTTATATTCTGGAAGGCTTCCAGATCGGTTCGTTGACCATTATCCCGGTGCGTGTGGTGATTGCCGTAGTGGCGTTTGCTGTGCTGCTTGCCCTGAGCGGCTGGTTGCGGCGCAGGATGGAGAGCGTCTGGCTGAACCAAAGCCGGATGGAGCGCGGATCGCGTGAGGCGATGGTAACCATTACCGGCTACATCGGCGTGGCAGTGGCGATTCTCGTTGCGCTGGGCGTGGCCGGGGTCAAGTTTACCAACCTTGCCATTATTGCCGGTGCGCTTTCGGTGGGTATCGGTTTTGGTCTGCAGAATATTGTCAACAACTTCGTCTCTGGGCTGATCCTGCTGTTCGAGCGGCCGGTAAAAACCGGAGACTGGATCGTGGTGGGAACGACGGAGGGGTACGTCAAGCGCATCAGTATCCGCTCCACCATGATCCAGACCTTCGACCGGGCCGATGTGATTGTGCCGAACTCTGAACTGATCTCCGGGCAGGTGACCAACTGGATGCTTTACGATTCCCGCGGCCGGATCCGGGTACCTGTTGGTGTTGCCTACGGCAGCGATACGCAGAAGGTAAAGGCGATCTTGTTACAGGTTGCCGCCGAGCACCCTAATGTGATCCTTGATGGCTCGATGACCGAGCCCAAAGTGCTGTTCCTTGGCTTTGGCGACAGCTCACTCAATTTTGAACTGCGCGCATTTATCAAAAATATCGACGAGCGGTTGCAGGTGGTCAGCGATATCAATTTTGCCATTGACGCTGCGTTCCACAAGGCCGGCGTTGAAATTCCCTTCCCGCAACGGGATCTCCATGTGCGCAGTTGGAACAGGCCACAGGAAGATCATTAAAGTTCAAGGGTAACTACTCGCCCCACCCGAAAAAACTATCTCACCGCAGAGGCGCAAAGACGCAAAGGGATGCCTGGTCAAGGGGGTCGCATTTGTGTGGACACCAAGTTGTAGGCCACATTGCGAAGCTACGTGGCAACATCGCGGTTTGGTGAGATGCCAGGTAGCCAGAGGGATGTTACGGGTATTGTTTTGTCATCGGCGTGCTATCGGTCTTCCGGGCGTTGGTGTAGCGGCAACCTCGCCTACGCGCTTATTTATTCAACCCTTTGCGCCTCTGCGCCTCTGCGGTGAGGTTTTAAGGGGGGAAGCAGTTAACCTTAAACTGTTTCGCCCTCACTCAAAACCAGTTCCGCCGCTTGAAGTAGATGATCATGCCGCCGGTCACCAGGATCATCACCAACCACACGAGCGGATAACCGTAGTACCAGTTAAGCTCTGGCATTGCCCAGGGGCTGTCGCCCGAGAAGTTCATGCCGTAGACGCCGACGATAAAGGTGAGTGGAATGAAAGTGGTGGCGATCACCGTCAACACCTTCATCACCTCGTTCATCCGGTTACTGACGCTGGAGAGGTAAACATCCATCATGCTGGAGGTCATCTCGCGGTAAACCTCGATGAGATCGATGATCTGTATGGTGTGGTCATAACAGTCGCGCAGATAGGGCTGGGTCTCGGCCCGTATCTGTGGCTGCTCCTCGCGTATCAGATTATTGATCACCTCACGCTGCGGCCACAGCATGCGCCGCAACATCAACAGCTCGCGCTTGAGCTGGTGGATTCTGGAAAGCGTCTCCTTGCCGGGGTTTTCCAGCAACTCATCTTCCAGCTCCTCGATGTACTCGCTGTAGAACTCCAGCACAGGGAAACCCCGGTCGATGGTGACATCAAGCAGTGCATACAGAAGATAGTCCGCCTTGCGTTCGCGGATCTTCCCACTGTGCTTGCGCAGGCGCTGAACCACCGGTTCAAAAGGACGGCTGTCACCGCGGTGGAAGCTGATCAGGAATCCCTCGCCAAGAAACAGGCTGACCTGTTCGGTCTCGATCCTGCCTTGCTCATTGACCGTGGGTAGATTCATCACTACAAACAGCTGTTCACCGTAACTGTCCGCTTTCGGTCGTTGTCCGGTGTTGATGACATCCTCCAGCGCCAGAGGGTGGAGGCCGAACAGCTGGCCCAGTGCGCGCACCGTTTCAGCGTGTACCACCCCCTCCACATGGACCCAGGTAATACTGTTTCGCTCAAGGTAGGGCTGACACTCGCTGGGGTGTTCCAGGGTCAGTTCCTGGAACTCATCGGGGGTGTAATCCAGCAACTGGATCCGGATATCCTCCTCCTGCCCTTCAGTGACGAGGGTGCCAGGGGAGGTCCCGGGGGGATGATAGCGTTTTGTGAAATAACTCATTGCCACGTTCCTTTATCATTGCCGGCAGAGAGGCTAATCGTGATCGCAACAGCAGCATACCAAGGATAGCGTAATAATGGCTGGTATTGTCGCAACAGGGAGGGACAGTGGGCATCACAACACGAATCTGTGCGCTTCATAGTCTGCTGAAGCAGGGCAGCGGATTCTCCCTGCGGCAGATGATGGACCACTTCGAGGTCTCCAGGGTGACCATCAAACGCGATCTGGACCTGCTGCACAACCAGCGCGGGGATGATCCAGAGAACCGGCTAATGAGTGACCCCTCGTTATTTTCTCGTTTCAGTGCGCGGTGCCAGTTGGGCGCACAGAGCGCTCGCGCTGCCGGCGCATTCCATCGAATATCGGGACTGATATGTGGTCGGGGAAATGGGGCGGTAAGCAGGCTTCTACCTGCGCAATGACTTCACCAACTTTGTCCATCATGTCGTTGAATAGCATCTTAGATGTTTCGACATTGAAGCCGACATTTTCTGCTGTGCTGATGAAATGGCGGGGTTGCATGGTATGCCAGTGATAGTGGCGGTTCTTCCCGGATAGGGCCATGGCCATTTTTATCTTTTTGGTTTGTAGTTGCTTGTTGGCTATCAGAGGGTGGGCAGACATAATGTCGTAGAGCGGTGTCAGCCTGAAACGTCCTTCAGGCTCAATGAATACGCTGAAATTTTTTGCATGGCCATCAATGGCGGCCAGCAGCCAAAACAGCACCTGGCTTTTGAAAAAAAGCGAACGGTCGTGTATGGCCCCGTGTGACTGTAACAGGAAGCGCATAATCTCTCCGATCCCGGGCCCTCCGTCGCTTTCATATTTAATGTTTGGGGAATAGCCGAGCGCCTGACACATATCCTCCTGGGGAAGACGCATGATCCAGCCATCTCCCATACGTCGATCAAAGCGTTCAACGACAAGAGCCTTTGTTCCCGCGAAGCTGCATACCTCTGCCTGGCAGACAGGTAGTCCGAAGGCTTCAGCGATCTTCAGACAGAGCCACTCATTCTCGCAACTCTCGCTGAGATCCATGCCGGAATGCTCGATCTTGCCGATAGGCAATTTGAAGATATGGGTGGTGGGCGTAGTTCCCAAAGGGCGATGCCAGGTTTTTTCTTTCCACAGCAAAGCGGTCTTTTCCTGGGCACCGGCGATAGAAATCCGGAATTCTGCGTCATCCTCTTCAGCCATACCCAGCGGGGCGGTACGGTAGCTTGAGAGGATCTTGGCGATCCGGGCATCGCTGAGGGGTTCTCCCTCAATCCGACGCACATCTCGGGGGGCTTCACGGTCGGGGGCTATTTGAACTGCCCCGACACAATCCATGCCGATTGCTGCGAGCAGGTCAAAGGGGTGTGAGGTTGGTGCCTTGAAACGGGCCTGAATACGGTCTCGGATCTGCTTATTATCCGGCAGGAGATTGTCGAAAAAATTATAGCCGACCTCGCCACGGTAGGCCTGGTGTCGAAGCGGCATAGAGAGTGATATGGGGCGTGCCCCTGCTGTTTTCAGCCACTCCTGTGTATATGAGAATGCCAGCGCTCCCGAGGGGGCTTTATTCAGTGTACCGACGTGTAGACCATTCATCCATACGCCAAGCTTCAGAGCTTTGTTCACCACTGCTCAGTCCAACCCTGTTGATTACTTGATGCTGCTGTTTGGTCTTTGGGAAGAATATGCAATTCCAGCTCAAGGGCGGCAAGCAGGCGAAACAAAGTGTCCAAACGCACGTTGTCGGGTTTGAGCTCGAACTTAGATACCGTGTCTTGGCGCACGGCGATCTCTTGGGCAACAGCTGATTGGGAGGTGCCTCGTTGCTTGCGTTGATCCCGATAAAACTGTGCCAGTTGGGTTGGTGAGTGAATCAGCATAGTGTCCCCCGAGCGATACTTGATACACGGAATAGCGTGTCTAAATAGATATACACGCAATAACGGGTAAAGTAAAGAATACACGCAGAAGCGTGTACCTATATTTTTACACGTTATACCGCGTAAAAAAGAGACAAAACAGCGTAACGATTTTCGCTCAGCGACTCAGCTAATAAGTGGTTCTCTAGTTGTTGGAGTGACTTAAAAGCATGGATTATCAATGTGTGACCAAATATGAGGGATATGCTCAAATTTCAGCGATTCAGAATGGCCGAAAAATCAGGGTGGTCACAGAATGGTCACGACGCATTTTCGGGCTGTTTTCAGGCAGCCCGAAAAGATCGCGATTTGGGAATATGGTGGCTATGGCTAGATTCGACCCCGCGCCATCGCGGGGGACGCACTTCAGTGCGCCCGCAGGGTGACGGCGTAGCCGGCATCCACTTGTGACCCCATCTCAGATCAAGCCGGGGTCCGGGCGAAAAAAAAACGGGATGCTAAAAAGCACCCCGTCCGGATATGGTGGCTATGGCTAGATTCGAACTAGCGCATCATTATGAGTGCATAATTATTGGCCATATCCAGTTTGGTATTAATGTACCTTAATATTCACTATTTTTATATATACGCATAACTTACTGAATTATATGCATATCTGTTAATGTATATTTGTGCCATATATGGGCTTTAACAACTGGATTATTGCGCAAAACAAATAAATATGGCACAAATGGAGTGACACTATCACCGGGCGAAATATGAGTGTACTTCATGGAGGGAAATCGTTCCAGTAGACCCCGCGGAACCCTGTCCTCATACCTTGGGGAGAATACAAGGTATGGGGATGCAGTTGCTGATATAGAGTCAGCGCTCGGGATAGATGACAAGTTTCCCCCACAAGCCGCCTGCAGCGTAGTTACCACAATTATTGGTGTTATTGAGAGTGGTGCGCTGAAGGGGGCCCCTAACCCTGAACGAATTAACCAGTGGCTTGAGGCACTTAAGGCAGTCCATGCGACTGCTTTACAAAAAACTGAATGGACGCAGGCTGGTCCCTCTGGTCGAGACGGAGGGAATCCGTTGTACGGCAGGTATGAAGATTATCCTATTCCCTCCTTTTTGTTACAGCCGCCAGATCATGCCCTGACAGCACAGGCAGAGGGGCTACTTAATATTTTCATCGTAGCACTTGCCCAAAAGCCAGACGAAGAACATGGGAATGAGGCGAAAGAGCTCAGGTTGGCCATTCGACCAGCTTCTAGTCGGAGAGCCTTTGTTACCAAACTTCCAGCCTTTTCGACATACCCTGAATACCACCCATTACTCACTGCAACGCTTGATCACATTGAGTCGAGTGACGCCAGAGGCGCTGAGCATGCTTTGAATCTAGCAATGAGAAGGCTGGTTGGATTGGGGCGCATCCCCAGGGTAGAAAGTGATGATGCGGTGCAGCCTGGGTCAGTACGCATAAAAGGCTGGCAGAACCAGCATTCAGAAATTGGTGGTGGATTAGAGAAAAGCACACTCGAAGGAACCGTAGCAGACCTCCCAATACAAGATCCCGACCCAGATGTCGGCGAGGCAGGTCGTAATATCCTCATATTTGAGGCAGACCCACTCTCCCCAGATAGCATTGGGACACCCGAAGAGGATGAGATCGATGCACGCTCTGAGGAGTCGTCCTACTGGATTAGCCGGCATCAGCGGATTGTTCCAAATGACACGGGGCGACTGACCAAGCCAGAGCGACGCCATTTTTCAGCCTATCTGAGGCGTTGTATCAGGAGTGAAATACATGATGAGCAAGTTGCTGGTGTCATGTTAGGGCTCATGTATGTCACTGGGCAAGATCTTGAAACGGTACTGAAATTCAATATTGGTGCGGGACAGCACATTGACGAGGCGGGCAATTATCACCGTCCCATATCCTCCCCTGCGAATGCATATAAGCCAACCTCTGAAGTGCTTAGTGATCTTGAGGTCTCGATTAGTGAGATAGGGTTACCGCTGCCTGAGCCACTGAGATCGTGGGTTATTGGCAAGCTCGGCGGTTATTCTGGGAATATCTGTCACTATTTCAGTGAGACTCCTGAGAAGATAAAAGGCCATATCAAAGAAGCCCTAGATAAGGTAAGAGAAAATGGGCTCTTTTTCAGAATCATACAAGACCGTATAGCACCGGCCTTGGCGATTGAACTGAGCTTGAAGTGGCGCAATCCTGTTGCAACACACTTGATTGCAGGAAGGGAAAAGCAGGCAGCTCCTATGCTCAGCTACTACGTTGTGCACACGGTTGACGAGTTGTTAGACATGTATGCCATGGTTGCAAATGACATGATGAACCCGCAATGAGCTCAGCTGTTACTGGAGTTTATCCATCCAAAAGTGCTATTCAGACACTGGTCACTGGATGTAGAGAGCTTGTTGAACAGTCTATAAAGCAGCAAAGTGGTATCGCAGAACGCCATAATGCATATACAGACTATATTCTCGCACTGCTGTTTTCTAGCACAGCTCATAGACCTGTAATCGACCCGTTCCAATCATTACGCCAGTTTGATCTGTCTAATGGCCTTCTGTTGGTATCAGACAAGGTCGCTAATGAGGCACGAGCCTGGAGTCTTGTCTCGTTACCTAACACTGCAGTTCAGCAAGTAAAAGGTTATCTGGAATATCTGAAAAAGCTATCTGCATGGTTGTCCGCAGAGCCCAATGGAAGAGCTATTGCTAAAGAAATTAATAGCTTAGTGGCAGGTGACGTATCTGAGCTACCGCTGTTTTTCTATCTAAATGAAAGTCCTGGTGACTGGAGAAGCATTAAGCCTGGTGAGATGGCGAAGAGGCTTACATCACTATGGACTTTTCCTATTAATTTTATGCGGCATATAGCGGCAACCGAACTTGTTAGAAAGACTCACAGAGCTGATTGGGCTCAAATTCAACTTGGACATACAGATGGAATAGACCACCAATTTGGCATGGCATCGACTGACCCAGTGATCGATATCTTGCCGAAAATTGGGACAAATCTTGATGACGTGCTTACAGCTATGGGTTGGCAATATCTACCGTCCCCTGTAAGGATGCCTTCATCAGGCTATGTAAATGGGAACGCAAAAAATAAGATAAAGAGTCATAAACTGGGTCTTGATATTAGGTCTGACTATCGTAAAAAGCGAAAGAATAAAGCTTCTGAAATAGTCCGTAGAGTAGTCGGTGAGCATACATCAAGTATGAATTTGCTTGAGGTTTATGAGGGCACATTTAATGGAATGCTAGAGGGGATAATTCTAGGTGCTGAGGGTGAGGGGCTCACGCCAAACTACTGTTTAAGGCTGTTCTACAGGTTTGTGGCGAGAATGCCTGGTGGTGGGGAGTTACTCAGAAGAGTATCAAGAATACGAGTTGTCGAGCCGGAGGCTTCCCCGTTTAGTGAAGAAACACTGGTCAAATATCGCCAGCTTAAAGATATGCGCGAGAGGTTCCTGAATTATTTAGATGACAAGGGAAGAAAGAAACAAATACCGAGAAAAGTAGACAGGCTATCTGAAATAGTGACGGCTGCGAGTCTGTTTAGTGGTATTGCGAGTGAGCACTTACTTAATCGGCTGGTAGATGGATTGAGTGGTGGTATTTATCAAATCGAGGAGGTGCTGTTCGTCGATATTCCACTTGATGCTGACTCATTGCCGGCTGTTTGGCGCTGGTACCCTGACCCAATTAGTGCCTCACTCATTATTGGATTGCATAAGGATGAAGCCCTTCAGCAAAAGAAAATAACATCAAACTCAGTGGTTAAAGGTGTTGGCAGAGTAATTAAGCAAATTGTCGGTGTGAAGGTGAGTACTGAGAAACCGCTGAAATTTCTTTCATCATACGCAAAGTATGGACTGGGTATTGAGAAGCCAGGGTATGTTGCGTCGGTACTATCTGGCAATCTGCAAGCTGTATCGTTGCCTCTGAATACACTCGTTCGAGTCATAAGGGGTGAAGCACTTGAACAAGATGATATAAACACCCCAAAAACCCAGGTATCTGTGAGTG